>NZ_CP131130.1:2740000-3040000 GCF_033705735.1 Shinella zoogloeoides | reverse complement strand
GCGAGAGCAAGCATGCCGATATCGGCATCTCGCTGCCGGGCACCGGAGAACTCCCCATCGCGCCCGTCTATGTCGACGGCAAGAAGGCGATGACGCTGCGCGGCACCGATATCGCCGGCGAATTCGAGGCGCTGGTCAACGACTATATCGAGAAGCGTTACGGGCAGGGCCAGGCGGCGGCCGAGTAGTTACAGGCGCGTCGTCAGCAGCTTGAAGCCGGCAAAGGCGAAGAAGGCGGCCATCACGCCTTCGATGCCGCGGCGCGCCTTCAGGTAGGCGCGGTGGACCGGGCCGAGCGAAAACACCAGCGCGAAGCCGAGGAAGACGCAGACCCCCATCACCATGCAGCCGGCGATGAAGGTTGCCATGACGCCGCCCGGCGCACCCGGCGGCATGCCGAGCGATGTCAGCATGATCCAGTTGAAGATCGCCTTGGGATTGGTGAGGTGGATGCCGAGGCCCTTGAGATACTGCCGCCGCGGCGAAAGCGCCGGCAGGGCCGCCATCTGCGCGCGATAGGTCTCCTCGCTCTTGCGGGCCGCGCGATAGGCATTCCAGGCAAGCCACAGCAGATAGCAACCGCCGACGATCTTCAGCACGATAATCGCTTCGCCATAGGTGCGGATGAGGGCGGAGAGGCCCGATGCCGTGAGGATCGCCCAGATATAGGAACCCGTCAGCACGCCGGATGCCAGTGTCAAGCCGGCGCGCCGGCCCTGGCTGATGGACGTCGCGATGATGGCGATGATCGCCGGGCCGGGTGAGGCGGTGGCGATGAAATAGGCCGTCCACGCGACGGCAAGCTGGGGCAGGTAGGGTGTAAGATCGGTCATGGGCCACCGCTGAATGTCGGTGGACGATAACGGAGCGTTTCGCACGCTCCAAGCCGGAGAATTGCACCACATGTCCCCCTTCCAGCCGCCGGGCCGGAAGGGGGCGCTGTCGCGGTTTGCGATCCTAGAGGATGTCTTCCAGCGCTGCGATCAGCCGGTCGCATTCCTCGGGCGTGCCGATGGTGATGCGCAGGAAATCCGAGATGCGGGGCTTGGCGAAATGGCGCACCAGAACGGCGCGCTCGCGCAGACTTTTTGCAAGCGCCTCGCCGCTGTGGTCTGGATGGCGGGCAAAGACGAAATTCGCCTGCGAGGGCAGCACCTCGAAGCCGCGCTGGCGCAGCGCGCCCGTCACCCGCTCGCGGGACTCGATGACCTTGCCGCGCGTCGCGTCGAACCATTCGCGATCGTCGATGGCGGCGGTCGCGCCGGCCTGGGCCACGCGGTCGAGCGGATAGGAGTTGAAGCTGTCCTTCACGCGCTCCAGCGCATCGATCAGCGGGCGCTGGCCGATGGCGTAGCCGACGCGAAGGCCCGCCAGCGAACGGGACTTGGAGAGCGTGTGGACGACGAGGAGGTTGTCGTATTTCTTCGTCAGCGGGATCGCGCTCTCGCCGCCGAAATCGATATAGGCCTCGTCGATCACCACCGGCTGGTCCGGGTGCGCGGCGACGAGCTTTTCGATGGCAGCGAGCGGCAGGCCGATGCCGGTCGGCGCGTTGGGGTTCGGCAGGATGATCGCGCCAGCGGGGTGATCGTAGTCCGCAAGATCGATGGTGAAATCGTCCTTCAGCGCAACCTCGACCGACTCGATGCCGAAGAGGCGGCAATAGGTCGGGTAGAAGCTGTAGGTGATGTCGGGGTAGAGCAGCGGCTGCTCATGCTTGAGGAGGGCGACGAAGGCGTGCGCCAGCACCTCGTCCGAGCCGTTGCCGACGAAGACCTCGTCGGCTTCCACGCCGTAGAAGCGGGCGATGGACTGGCGCAGCGCCAGTGCGCTGGGATCCGGGTAGAGCTTCAGGCTGTCGGCGACGGCGGCCTGCATGGCGGCGATGGCCTTGGGCGAGGGGCCGTAGGGGTTTTCGTTGGTGTTGAGCTTGATGAGGTTGGGAATGCGCGGCTGCTCGCCTGCGACATAGGGCTTGAGCGTGGCGACGATCGGCGACCAGAATTTGCTCATGACGTCAGTTCCTGCGATTGGCGATGAAATGGGCGGTTTCGACGAGGATTCCGGCCCGATGGCTGAACGGCGCAAGAAGCGCCTCGGCCTCCGTGACAAGTTCCTTCAGGCGATTTTCCGCCCATGCCTGGCCGCGGCGGGAAACGAGCGTGGCCTTGCCGCGTTCGGCGTCCTTGCCGGTCGCCTTGCCCATGGTTTGCGCATCGGCGGTGAGGTCGAGCAGGTCGTCGGCGATCTGGAAGGCGAGGCCCACCGTCTCGCCGTAGCGGCGCAGCGTGGCGCGGTCCTCCGCCGAGGCGCCGGCGATGATGGCGCCGGCCTCGCAGGCAAAGCGCAGCAGCGCGCCGGTCTTCATGGCTTGCAGCGTCACGATGCCGTCCTCGTCGGGAGCCTGCTTTTCAGCCGCAAGGTCCAGCACCTGTCCGCCGGCCATGCCGCCGATGCCGGCGGCGCGGGCGAGCGCCAGCACCAGCGCCGTCTTGGTGGCGTCGGGCAGGCGTGTTTCGGGCGCGGCGACGATGTCGAAGGCGAGCGTCAGAAGGCTATCGCCGGCAAGGATGGCCAAGGCCTCGTCGAAGGCGATGTGCACGGTCGGCTGGCCGCGGCGAAGGTCGTCGTCGTCCATTGCCGGCAGGTCGTCATGGACGAGCGAGTAGCAATGGATGCATTCGAGCGCCGCGCCGATGCGCAAGGTCGCCTCGCGCTCGACATTGGGGAAGAGCGCGGCGGACTCGACGACGAGGAAGGGACGCAGCCGCTTGCCGCCGTTCAGCACGCCATGGCGCATGGCGGCCAGCAGGCGTTCCGGCCGGGCGATCTCGCCGGCCTCAATCTCGGCCGAGAGCAGTCGTTCGAGAAGGGCTTCCACCGCCTCGGCATTGCTCTTGAGAAGGGACTGGAATTCCTGGTGACGTTCGCTCATCGCCGCTCTTTGGCATGGGCTCCCCGGCGAAGCAACGGGAATGCCGGGACGGCGGCAAAGAATCGCGGCCCGGCGCTGGTTTTTGCCGAGCCGGGACGGTATGAAGGCGCAACGCGGGATGGATGGGCGCCGGCACTTGGACATCGTACCGGAAACACGGACGGACATGGAGGTTGAAACCGGTGAGAGGGACGGCTGGATGAGCCGGCTTCGCCGGAGCAGGCGCCGACTTGTCCTCGCCGTTGTGGCCCTGATCGCGCTGCCCTATGCGCTGATCCTCCTCTATACGCTCGCCTTCGTCCACCCCGTCTCCACGCTGATGCTGCGCGACCTCGTGCTGCTGCGCGGCTACGACCGGCAATGGGTTTCCTTCGAGGATATCTCGCCCAATCTCGTTCAGGCGGTGATGATGTCGGAGGACGGGCAGTTCTGCCGCCATTCCGGCGTCGACTGGGGCGAGATGCGCGCCGTGGTGAACGAGGCGCTGGCCGGCGAGCAGACGCGCGGGGCGAGCACCATCCCCATGCAGACGGCGAAGAACCTCTTCCTGTGGAACGGCCGCTCCTTCCTGCGCAAGGCGATGGAGGTGCCGCTGGCGGTGGCGGCGGATTTCGTCTGGAGCAAGCGGCGGCTGATGGAGATCTATCTCAACATCGCCGAATGGGGGCCGGGCATCTACGGCATCGAGGCGGCGGCGCAGCACCATTTCAACGTGCCGGCCGCAAAGCTCTCGCGCCGGCAGGCCTCGCTTCTCGCCGTCTCGCTGCCCAACCCCTACGAGCGCAATGCCGGCAAGCCGGGCCGCGGCCTGCAGCGGCTGGCGCGGCTGATCGAGCATCGCGCAAACCGTTCCGGCGAATACATCAAGTGCCTTTATGAGTGAGTTCAGGGCTTTTCATTGGCGCTCGCGGTCCTGGGCGCCTAGGGTCCAGCCCGCTTAAAGGAGCCTGAAATGACAGACCTCGTCCTCTATGTCGGCAACAAGAACTACTCCTCCTGGTCCTTCCGGCCCTGGATCGCCATGGCGGCGGCGGGCGTGCCGTTCACCGACCGGGTGATCCCGTTCGATTTCGCCGCCGGCAACCCGGAAATCCGCAAGGTCTCGCCGACGGGCCGGGTGCCCCTGCTGCAGCACGGCGACGTCAAGGTCTGGGAATCGCTCGCCATCATCGAATATGTCGCCGAGCTCTTTCCGGATGCCGGCATCTGGCCGCAGGACCGGGTGGCGCGCGCCGAGGCGCGGGCGATCTCGATGGAAATGCTCTCCGGCTTCCGTGCGTTGCGCAATGCCTGCCCGATGAACATCCGCCGCACGCCCGGCAGCATCGACCTTGCCGACGGCGTGACGGAGGACGTCGCCCGCATCGAGACGATCTGGAAGGACGCGCTGGCGCGCTCGGGCGGGCCGTTCCTGTTCGGCAGCTTCTCGGCGGCCGACGCGATGTATGCGCCGGTGGTCAACCGGCTGGAGATTTATCGCCTGACGCGGGACGAGACGATCCTTGCCTATATGGCGCGCATGAAGGCGCATCCGGCCTGGCAGAGGTGGCAGGCGGCGGCGCTCGCCGAGCCCTGGATCGTGCCGGAAGACGAGGTCTGACGGCGGAGTCGAAAAAATCCGCACGGGGACTGGTCAAGCAGGGTTTTGCCATGTATAAGCCGGCCCAATTTCCGAGAAAAAGGCATGTCCTGTCGCCCATCCGGTGCCGTAGGGATGTGTTTGCCCGATAAGTGGAGTTAGTCAAATGGCTGTACCGAAAAGAAAAACGACCCCGTCCAAGCGCGGTATGCGCCGTTCCGCAGACGCTCTGAAGGGTTCGACCTACGTGGAAGACAAGAACTCGGGCGAACTGCGCCGTCCGCACCACATCGACCTGAAGACCGGCATGTACCGCGGTCGCCAGGTTCTGACGCCGAAGGAAAGCGCATAATCCGCTTTTCCGGCATCAGCCGAGATCAAGGCCCGGGAAACCGGGCCTTTTCTTTTGCGCCGCTTTTGCGGGCGACATTTTCTTGAGCCGATTCTTCGGCTAAGACGACCGGACGGGCTGGCCACGCCGGCGCAGCCGTAGGAGACCGTCGCCCCATGCTTCTGGCCATACCGCTGCTGATCATTCCCTTCGCCCTCTACAACCTCGCCATGACCGGCCTCTTCGGCAATGGCGGCGTTGCCGTGCTCGACAGCGAGGTGATGGCGGTCAACATGCTGTCCGGCACGACATGGACCATGGCCTTCGGCGACCTTCTCATCCTGATCGCGCTCGTGCTGCTCTTCGTGGAGATCCTGAAGGCCACGCGGCCGGGCTCGCGGGCCCTTCTCGACCACATGCTCTCGATGGTGCTGTTCGTGGTGTTCCTGGTCGAGTTCCTGCTGGTGCAGGGCGCGGCGACGCAGATCTTCTTCATCCTGATGACCATCTGCTTCATCGACGTCATCGCGGGCTTTGCGGTCTCGATCCGCACGGCGAGCCGCGACCTTTCGATCGGGCTCTGACGGCGCGGGAAGCCCCGCGCCGGTCAAATTTCATCAGCCGAGATTGTCGAGCTTGGTCTGGAGCGCGCGAAGCTGCTCCTTGAGCTCGTCGAGGTCCTTGGCTTCCGCCTTGCGGGTTTCCTTGGGCGGCGTCGCATTGGCGAAGGGCGAGAACATCTTCATCGCTTGCTGGAACATCTCCGTATTGCGCCGCACCGTCTCCTCGACGATCTGCATCGGCACCTGCAGGTTCTTGCCGAGCGGCGTGTCGCCGAAGGTCTTGTTGATCTGCTCGCGCATCTGCGTCTGCTGTTCCGTGAAGGCCTGCATGGAGTGCTCGAGATAGCTCGGCACCACCATCTGCATCTGGTCTCCGTAGTAGGAGATGAGCTGGCGCAGGAAGGAGATGGGCAGCAGCGTGTTGCCCGTCTTGGATTCCTGCTCGAAGATGATCTGGGTCAGCACGGAATGGGTGATGTCCTCGCCGGACTTGGCGTCCTGCACGGTGAAGTCCTCACCCTTCTTCACCATGACCGCAAGATCGTCGAGAGTGACATAGGTGCTCGTGCCGGTGTTGTAGAGGCGGCGGTTCGCGTATTTCTTGATGACGATCTGACCGTCGTTCCTGGCCATTAGGGTCTCCTCATCCCCGTATTCCTGTTTCTTTTTTGGTTCCGGCGAGTATCGGCAAAAAGCAGCGCCGTGACAATCGAATTGTGCGATGCGGCGAGCAATGCTGCGCAACATGGATTTTCATGCTGCACCCCGCCTTCCATGAAATTTTAGCGGCATCGGATATCCCGTTTGACTCTCCTGTCTCGCTTTGCCAGTTTTGATTTCGGGAGAACCGCCGGGCTCGCGCCGTTCGTGCGCCGGCCCGGTTCCAAGGCCGGCCGCATGGCCGTCAGAACTGAGGAATCATACCATGAGCACCCCGTCCATCGTCATCGCCAGCGCCGCCCGCACCGCGGTCGGTTCCTTCAACGGAGCCTTCGCCAACACGCCCGCCCACGAACTGGGCGCGACCGTGATCTCGGCGGTTCTGGAGCGCGCGGGCGTGGCAGTGGGCGAGGTGAACGAGGTGATCCTCGGCCAGGTGCTGCCGGCCGGCGAAGGCCAGAACCCGGCCCGCCAGGCCGCCATGAAGGCCGGCCTGCCGCAGGAAGCCACCGCCTGGGGCATGAACCAGCTCTGCGGCTCGGGCCTGCGCGCCGTCGCGCTCGGCATGCAGCAGATCGCCACGGGCGATGCGAGCATCATCGTCGCCGGCGGCATGGAATCCATGTCCATGGCGCCGCATTGCGCGCATCTGCGCGGCGGCGTGAAGATGGGCGACTTCAAGATGATCGACACGATGATCAAGGACGGCCTGACGGATGCCTTCTACGGCTACCACATGGGCATCACCGCCGAGAACGTCGCCAAGCAGTGGCAGCTCTCGCGCGACGAGCAGGACACCTTCGCCGTCGCCTCGCAGAACAAGGCCGAGGCCGCCCAGAAGGAGGGCCGCTTCAGGGACGAGATCGTCCCCTTCATCGTCAAGACCCGCAAGGGTGACGTGACGGTCGACGCCGATGAATATATCCGCCACGGCGCGACGCTCGAATCCATGGCCAAGCTGCGCCCGGCCTTCGACAAGGAGGGCACGGTGACGGCGGCCAACGCCTCCGGTCTCAACGACGGCGCGGCCGCCGCCCTTCTCATGAGCGAAGCGGAAGCCTCGCGCCGCGGCATCCAGCCGCTCGCCCGCATCGTCTCCTGGGCGACGGCCGGCGTCGATCCGAAGATCATGGGCACGGGCCCGATCCCGGCCTCCCGCAAGGCGCTCGAAAGGGCCGGCTGGAAGATCGGCGACCTCGACCTCGTCGAGGCCAACGAAGCCTTCGCGGCCCAGGCCTGCGCCGTCAACAAGGATCTCGGCTGGGATCCGTCCATCGTCAACGTCAACGGCGGCGCCATCGCCATCGGTCACCCGATCGGTGCGTCCGGCGCCCGCATCCTCAACACGCTCCTCTTCGAGATGAAGCGCCGCGGCGCCTCGAAGGGGCTTGCCACGCTGTGCATCGGCGGCGGCATGGGCGTGGCGATGTGCGTTGAGCGCATGTAAGCATCCGCTTGCAAGTTGCTTTGCCATGACCCGCCGCCGGCGGGGCGACGGGTCGACTCATAAAACAGCCAAGGGGAGTGAGCCACATGAGCAGGGTAGCATTGGTTACGGGAGGATCGCGGGGCATCGGCGCAGCCATTTCGGTCGCGCTGAAGGCCGCGGGATACAAGGTGGCTGCGAACTACGCCGGCAACGACGATGCCGCCAACGCCTTCAAGGCGGAAACGGGCATCCCGGTCTACAAATGGGATGTCTCGAGCTACGAATCCTGCGCGGAGGGGATCGCAAGGGTCGAGGCCGATATCGGCCCGGTCGACGTGCTCGTCAACAATGCGGGCATCACCCGCGACGCCATGTTCCACAAGATGACGCCCGACCAGTGGGGCGCCGTCGTCAACACCAACCTCACCGGCCTCTTCAACATGACCCATCCGGTGTGGTCGGGCATGCGCGACCGCAATTTCGGGCGCGTCATCAACATCTCCTCGATCAACGGCCAGAAGGGCCAGATGGGCCAGGCGAACTATTCCGCCGCCAAGGCCGGCGATCTCGGCTTCACCAAGGCACTGGCGCAGGAGGGCGCGGCCAAGGGCATCACCGTCAACGCGATTTGCCCCGGCTATATCGGCACGGAGATGGTGCGCGCCATCCCCGAGAAGGTGCTGAACGAGCGGATCATCCCGCTCATTCCCGTCGGGCGCCTCGGCGAGCCGGAGGAGATCGCCCGCGTGGTCGTCTTCCTCGCCTCGGACGATGCCGGCTTCATCACCGGCTCGACCATTTCGGCGAATGGCGGCCAGTTCTTCGTCTGACGCCTGCCAAACCGGAACACGGCGCCTTCGGGCGCCGTTTCCATGTCGATCGGCGAAGGAGAACGTGCGATGAAACAGGAAAAGCTCGGCGAGGCGGCGATTTCCGAGGCGCTGGCATCGCTTGACGGCTGGACGCGCTCGGACGATGGCATCGCCATCGAGAAGCGCTTCAAATTCCGCAATTTCCGCGAGGCCTTCGGCTTCATGACCGAGGGGGCGCTGGCGGCGGAGAAGTTCAATCATCATCCCGAATGGTTCAACGTCTATAACCGCGTCGAGGTGCGGCTCACCAACCACGACGCGGGTGGTCTGACGGAGCTCGATTTCAAGCTCGCCTCGGCGATGGAGGCGGCGGCCGCGCTTCGCACGAAGAGTTGAAGGGACGTTATCGCATTCCCATATGAATTCCGCCGGACGATTTTCCACCCGTTCGAGGCCGGCATCGCCACCTGAAGGAGGCCCTGCATGGATGACGTGAAGATCGGTGAAATCCTCCTGCCCGGAGACGAGGCCGAACAGGAGCGCCAGAGCGAGCGCGTCCGGAAGCGGTTCTGGCCGGTGCTCAAGCGCGCGATGCGCTACGTGCCATTTTCCCGCGATCTCGTCGCATCCTACTATTGCGCGCTCGATCCCCGCACGCCGACGAAGGTCCGCGGCATCCTGCTCGCCGCGCTCGCCTATTTCGTCCTGCCGCTCGACGGCATCCCGGATTTCTTCGTGCTCGTCGGCTTTTCCGACGACATCGCCGTGCTGACGGCGGCCTTTGCGGCGATCCGCGGCCATATTCGCGAGGACCATTATGCCGCCGCCGACAAGGCGCTTGCGGACGAGCCGGACATGCAACCCGCGGGTTAGGCGGGCTTGTCCGATTCGGGTCAAATTCTTGCCCTATTCCTTGTGCCTTTAGGCCTTTCGACGGGTTCTATCTCACCAAATCGGGACTGGGCACGCCCGCTTTCCGCAGGAAGGCAGCGGCGGAGATTCGACGCAATCTTGTCCCGGTGCGGCGCTGATGGCCTTCTTAAAATGAGCGTATGTTGACGGTTTGGTAACCTGAATTAAGTCAAAATAAATCAAATCGTCATCATGCGTGGCCGACACCGGTATCGAAGGCTCGGGCTTTCGGCCGGAAATCAATGGCAAGACAACCGGCAGGAAAACATGTTCGTAAGAAAGCTCGCAACCGCACTCGCCCTCGTTCTTATGACCGCAGGCGTTGCCTCGGCCCAGACGCCGACGCGCATTCAGCAGTTCAATGCCTGGGGCGCCTATTCCTATCAGGCAAAGGGCGGCAAGGTCTGCTACGTCCTTTCCGTTCCCAAGGAGAAGAACCCCGCCGGCGTCGACCATGGCGACGTGTTCTTCCTCGTCTCGCAGCGCCCGGGCCAGAACATCAGCTACGAGCCGCAGGCGATGATGGGCTATCCGCTGCAGGAAAACTCCAAGGTCAATGTCGTGATCGACAACCGCACCTTCGTCATGTTCACGAAGGGCAATTCGGCCTGGGTGGAGAACGCCGCCGAGGAGCCGGCGCTCGTGGCGGCCATGAAGGGCGGCAAGTCGATGACGGTGCAGGCCAAGTCGCGCCGCGGCACCGGCACCTCCTATTCCTATTCGCTCTCCGGCATCTCGGCGGCGCTGAAGCAGATCGAGGGCTGCCGCTGATCGCGGCGCTTTCTTCCCGATACGAAGGGCCGGCAGAAATGCCGGCCCTTTGCTTTTGCAGGACAGGTGACTTTCCGCCAGAACAATGCTAAAGGGCCCGCAACTGGGCCTCCGCCGCACCTGTCGGCGCCGAAAGGCCCGCTGAACTTCAGTCGAGCATGGACCGCTTGCGGCGCAGGAAGCCTGCGCAGGCGCTTCCTGTTCTTGAGGATGACCCGATGGCAAGCATGGACTTTCTCAACACGGCCGAGCCCGTCAAGGCGCCGGTCGTCCGCAACATCCCGGCCGCCGAAAAGCCGACGCTGATCGGCCTTTCGCGCGAGGATATGGGTCGCGCGCTCGTCGAGAAGGGCGTTGCCGAGCGGCAGGTGAAGATGCGCGTCAGCCAGCTCTGGCACTGGCTCTATGTGCGCGGCGTCTCCGATTTCGACGACATGACGAATGTCTCGAAGGACATGCGCGAAATGCTGAAGACGCATTTCACCATCGCCCGTCCCGAGATCGTCGACGAGCAGATCTCCAATGACGGCACGCGCAAGTGGCTGATGCGCTTTCCCGCGCGCGGCGCCGGCCGGCCGGTCGAGATCGAAACCGTCTACATTCCCGAGGAAGGGCGCGGCACGCTCTGCATTTCCAGCCAGGTCGGCTGCACGCTCACCTGTTCCTTCTGCCACACCGGCACGCAGAAGCTGGTGCGCAACCTGACGGCCGAGGAAATCCTCTCGCAGCTGCTGCTCGCCCGCGACCGGCTCGGCGACTTCCCGGACCGCGACACGCCGGCCGGCGCCATCGTGCCGGCGGAAGGCCGCAAGGTCTCCAATATCGTCATGATGGGCATGGGCGAGCCGCTCTACAATTTCGAGAGCGTCAAGACGGCGCTCCTCATCGCCACCGACGGCGACGGTCTGTCGCTCTCCAAGCGCCGCGTCACGCTGTCGACCTCCGGCATCGTGCCGGAAATCTACCGCACCGGCTCGGAGATCGGCGTCATGCTGGCGATCTCGCTGCATGCGGTGCGCGACGAGCTGCGCGACATGCTGGTGCCGATCAACAAGAAGTATCCGCTGAAGGAGCTGCTCGACGCCTGCCGCGCCTATCCGAGCCTGTCGAACGCGCGGCGCATCACCTTCGAATATGTGATGCTGAAGGACGTCAACGACACGCTGGAGGACGCCAAGCTGCTGGTGCAGCTCCTCAAGGGCATTCCGGCGAAGATCAACCTCATCCCCTTCAATCCCTGGCCGGGCACGAACTACCAGTGTTCTGACTGGGAGCAGATCGAGCGTTTTGCCGACTTCATCAACCAGGCCGGCTACGCCTCGCCGATCCGCACCCCGCGCGGCCGCGACATTCTCGCCGCCTGCGGCCAGCTCAAGTCGGAATCCGAGCGCATGCGCAAGGTCGAGCGCATGGCCTTCGAGGCGATGATGATCGTCGGCCACGGCGAGGACGACTGAGGGCGCCCCTCATCCGCCTGCCGGCGCCTTCTCCCCGGCGGGAGAAGGGGGCTTGCGGCGGCGGTGGTTTCTTTCTTCCCTCGGGGAGAAGGTGGCCCGAAAGGGCCGGATGAGGGGGCATGCCTCCCGGCTTGGCTCCGAGCGCACCCTCCATCAGAAAATATGATCGGCCCAACCGATTCCAAGAATTGATTTGAACGGCCGTTTTGCCTAGAAACGGCCTAAAATCATTCTAGGGAGGATTTTCATGCGCCATATTCTGCTTGCCGCCGCTGCAACGCTCGCACTTGCGCTGCCCGCCAAGGCCGAGGACGTTACGGTTGCCGTCACCGCCATCGTCGAACATCCCGCGCTCGACGCCGCCCGCGACGGCGTGAAGGAAGCGCTGGAAGCGGCCGGCTACAAGGAAGGCGAGAACCTGAAGTTCATCTACGAGTCGGCGCAGGGCAACCCCGCGACCGCCGCGCAGATCGCCCGCCAGTTCGTCGGCGACAATCCGAGCGTCATCGTGCCGATCTCCACGCCCTCGGCCCAGGCCGTCGTTTCCGCGACGAAGGACATCCCGATCGTCTTCACCGCCGTTTCCGATCCGGTCGGCGCGCAGCTCGTCAAGGACATGGACAAGCCGGGCGGCAACGTCACCGGCCTTTCCGACCTGTCGCCGGTCGCCGAGCATCTGGCGCTGATCAAGGAAATCCTGCCCAACGTGAAGACCATCGGCTACCTCTACAATTCGGGCGAGGCGAATTCCGTCTCGCTGCTCGCCGTGCTGAAGGCCGAAGCCGAGAAGGCCGGCCTGACGGTCGTCGAATCCGCTGCCACCAAGTCCGCCGAAGTGCAGGGCGCTGCCCGTGCGCTGGTCGGCCGCGCCGACGCGATCTACGTCCCGACGGACAACACGATCATCTCCGCCCTCGAAGGCGCGGTCGCGGTTGCCGAGGAAGCCAAGCTCCCGCTCTTCACCGCCGACACGGATTCCGTCTCGCGCGGCGCCGTCGCGGCGCTCGGCTTCAACTACAAGGATGTCGGCCGTCAGACCGGTGAAGTGGTCGTGCGCATCCTCAAGGGCGAGAAGCCCGGCGACATCGCCGTGAAGGTTGCCGCCGGCACCGACCTCGTCATCAACAAGGGCGCCGCCGCCAAGATGGGCGTTACCCTTCCGGAAGCCGTCGTCGGCCGCGCAACCCGCGTGATCGAATAATCCGGGATTTCCCGGACATTGCCAACCGGAATCAACCGCTGCCGGATCGCCCGGCAGCGGTTGATCTGTTAGAAAGACCCATCCGCGAGAGGCGGAGGGGGAACAAGGAAAGCCGAGAGCCGTGAGCCTGATTGCCTTCTGGGGTGCCGTCGAACTGGGGCTGGTCTATGCCTTCGTCGCGATCGGCGTTTACCTTGCCTTCCGCGTGCTGGATTTTCCGGACCTGACCGTTGACGGATCGTTTCCGCTCGGCGCGGCCGTCACGGCGGTGCTGATCATCGCCGGCCTCAATCCCTGGCTCGCCGCCGCCGTCGCCATGGTGGCGGGCGCGGTCGCCGGCCTCGTGACGGCCATGCTGAACGTGCGCTTCCGCATCCTCAACCTGCTCGCCTCGATCCTCACCATGATCGCGCTCTTCTCGGTGAACCTGCGCGTCATGGGCAAGCCGAATGTCGCGCTCATCAATGCCGACACGATGATCAGCCCCTTCTTCGGTCTCGGCCTCAGGGACTTCTACGTGCGGCCGCTCTTCGTCGGCATCCTCGTCGTCGTCACGGTCTTCCTCGTCTGGCGCTTTCTCGAAAGCGATGCCGGCCTTTCGATGCGCGCGACGGGGGCGAATGCCCGCATGGCCCGCGCGCAGGGCGTCAACACCAACAAGCAGATCTATCTCGGCATCGCGCTCTCCAACGCGCTGGTCGCCCTCGGCGGCGCGCTCTTCGCGCAGACCAACGGCTTTGCGGATGTCACGTCGGGTGTCGGCACCATCGTCGTCGGCCTTGCCGCCGTCATCATCGGCGAGACGCTGTTCGGCGCCCGCGGGATATTGATGGCCTTGATCGGCTGCGTCATCGGCTCGATCCTCTACCGCATCGCCATCCAGCTCGCGCTCTCCTCGGACGTGCTCGGCCTGCAGGCATCGGACCTCAACTTCGTGACGGCCCTGCTCGTCACCGTGGCGCTCGTTCTGCCGCGCCTTCGCCGCGGGGGAGCCGCCTGATGATCTCCGTTTCCGATATCAAGGTCGTCTTCGGCAAGGGCACGCCGCTGCAGAAGCAGGCGCTGAACGGCGTCAGCCTCACCATCGATCAAGGCCAGTTCGTCACCGTCATCGGCTCGAACGGCGCCGGCAAGTCGACGCTGCTCGGGGTTCTTGCCGGCGACGTCATCGCCAGCGAAGGCCAGGTGAAGATCGGCACCACCGACGTCACCCGGCAGGGCACCGCCGCGCGCGCCGGCCGCGTCGCCCGCGTCTTCCAGGATCCGCTGACCGGCAGCTGCGGCGCGCTCTCCATCGAGGAGAACCTTGCGCTCGCCGCCCGGCGCGGCGAACGGCGCGGCCTTTCCTCGGCGCTCGGGCCGCAGCGCCGCGCGCATTTCCGCGAGCGCATCGCCGAGCTCAATCTCGGGCTCGAGAACCGCATGCGCGACCGGATGGACCTTCTGTCCGGCGGCCAGCGGCAGGCGGTCTCGCTCGTCATGGCGACGCTTGCCGGCTCCGACGTGCTGCTGCTCGACGAGCACACCGCCGCGCTCGATCCGGGCATGGCGGAATTCATCATGACCCTCACCCAGAAGATCGTCTCCGAGCGCAAGCTGACGACCCTGATGGTGACCCATTCGATGCGCCAGGCGCTCGACTACGGGCACCGCACTGTCATGCTGCATGGCGGCGAGATCGTGCTCGACGTCGCCGGCGACAACCGCAAGAATCTCGAGGTCGAGGACCTGATCGCCATGTTCCGCAAGATGCGCGGTCAGACGCTCGACGACGACGCGCTGCTGATCGGCTGACGCTTCCTATCGCGCCTGCGTCAGGAAGATCTTGACGGCGAAGACCGAGAAGACGCCCGCGAAGGTGTAGTCGAGGCCGCGCAGCGCCTTCGGGTTCCGCTGCAGCCAGCCGGCGAGCCGGTCGGCGGCAAGGATTACCGCGATGTTGACGGGTATGCCGACGGCGATGAAGAACAGGCCGAGGAAGACCAGCTTGCCCGTGACATGGGGATCGCCGGCGCTGACGAACTGCGGCAGGAACGTCACGAAGAAGATGACGACCTTCGGATTGAGCAGGTTCACCCAGAAGCCGGTGGAGATGCTGGCGAGCGCGGTGCCGCGCGGGCTGTCCGCCGCCTTGATCGTCAGGCTGGTGCCGTGGCGGATCGCCTGTATGGCGAGCCACAGCAGATAGGCCGCGCCGCCGCTCTTCAGGATGGTGAAGGTCGTCGGCGAGGCGGCGATGAGAGCCGAGATGCCGAAGGCGACGAGCAGCGTGTGCACGAGGATGCCGAGGCAGGTGCCGAGCACCACGTAGAGCGCCGGGCCGCGGCCCTGCGACAGGGCGCGGCTGATCGAGAGCGTCATGTCCGGCCCGGGCGTGGCGGCCAGAAGCAATGTCGTCGCCGCGAAGGTGATGAGCGTCGCAAGCGCGGGCACGAAGTCCATGGCGATCCTCTGGAAGGCGGAAAGAGGCGACTCTTATCCGCCTTTCGGAAAATTGCCAGCCGAAACGCTTTCAGGGACGTTCGGCGAAGGCCTTGAATTTCTCCGCGTAATCCGGATGCCAGCGCGAGAGCGGCGGGCGGTTCTCGATGACGTCGCCCATCGCCCAGGCCATACGGCGCTCGTCGAGGGTGCGGGCGACGTCGTTGTCCGGGCAGAGGATGTAGAAGTCGCCGCGCGCAAGGCTTTCCAGCATGAAGTCGACGGTCTGGGCCGGCGTCCAGGCGGCGCCGGGCTTCTCCGTGCGCTCGCCCTTCGTCAGGGCGGTGAAGACGAAGCCGGGGATCAGCAGATGGGCGGAAACCTTCGCGCCCGCCGTGTTGCGCAATTCGTGCTGGAGCGCTTCGGTGAAGACCTTCACGCCGGCTTTCGAGACATTGTAGGCCGGATTGCCGGGCGGCGTGGTGATGCCCTGCTTGGAGCCGGTATTGATGATGAGGCCGGGCTCGCCATGGGCCAGCATGTTCGGGCCGAAGACCTGCGTGCCGTGGATGACGCCCATCAGGTTGACCGCGAGGATATGGTCCCAGTTGGCTTCAGTGCTGAAGATGGAGGTGTCCGGCTGGATGCCGGCATTGTTCATCAGCACATGCACGCGGCCGAAGCGCTGGAGAACGGCGCGTTCCAGCGATTCCAGCTCGTGCCGGTGGGCGACGTCGGTCTCGACGGCCATGACATTCGCCTCGCCGGCAATGGCTTCGAGTTCGGCGCGGGCCTCGCCGAGCTGGTCGGCGTTGCGGTCGGCGAGCGCCACGCACATGCCGGCCTCGGCGAAGCGCCTTGCGGCGGCAAGCCCGATGCCGGAGGCGCCGCCGGTGATGACGGCGACATTGGCGGATTTGATGATGTCCTCGATGGTCGTCATGGGATCGTCCCCTTCCATGGTCCACTTTCCCCGAATATGGGGAGGCGCGCGGCGCCGTCAAACCCGCTTTGCGTCACGATGCGCCGGGCCTTGCCCTTGCGCCGCGCGCCAATCTCGCTAAAAGTGCCGCGACACCGGGCTTTCGCGGGTTTGCTGCGGCCCTTCATGCAACGGACCTCATCATCATGGCATCACATAAAGACGTGAAGAAAGTCGTGCTCGCCTATTCCGGCGGCCTCGATACCTCGATCATCCTGAAGTGGCTTCAGACGGAACTCGGCGCGGAAGTCGTGACTTTCACGGCCGACCTCGGCCAGGGCGAAGAGCTGGAGCCGGCACGCAAGAAGGCCGAGATGCTCGGCATCAAGGAAATCTTCATCGAGGATGTGCGCGAGGAATTCGTGCGCGATTTCGTCTTCCCGATGTTCCGCGCCAATGCGGTCTATGAGGGCGTCTACCTGCTCGGCACCTCCATCGCCCGCCCGCTGATCTCCAAGCACCTCATCGAGATCGCCGCCAAGACCGGTGCCGACGCCATCGCGCACGGCGCGACCGGCAAGGGCAACGACCAGGTCCGCTTCGAGCTTTCGGCCTATGCGCTGAACCCGGACATCAAGATCATCGCGCCGTGGCGCGACTGGTCGTTCAAGAGCCGCACGCATCTGCTCGAATTCGCCGAGCAGCACCAGATCCCGGTCGCCAAGGACAAGAAGGGCGAAGCGCCGTTCTCGGTCGACGCGAACCTCCTGCACTCCTCCTCCGAGGGCAAGGTGCTGGAAGACCCGGCCGTCGAGGCGCCGGAATACGTGCATATGCGCACCATCTCGCCGGAAACGGCACCCGACAAGGCGACCGTCATCAAGGTCGGTTTCGAGCGGGGCGATGCCGTCTCGATCAACGGCGTGCGCATGTCGCCGGCGACGATCCTGGCGACGCTCAACAACTACGGCCGCGACAACGGCATCGGCCGCCTCGACCTCGTGGAAAACCGCTTCGTCGGCATGAAGTCGCGCGGCGTCTACGAGACGCCCGGCGGCACGATCCTGCTCGCTGCGCACCGCGCCATCGAGAGCATCACGCTCGACCGCGGCGCCGCCCATCTCAAGGACGAGCTGATGCCGCGCTATGCCGAGCTCATCTATTACGGCTTCTGGTTCTCGCCGGAGCGCGAGATGCTGCAGGCCGCGATCGACCGGAGCCAGGAGCATGTCGAGGGCGAGGTGACGCTGAAGCTCTACAAGGGCAATGTCATGGTCACCGGCCGCGAATCGCCGAAGTCGCTCTATTCCGACAAGCTCGTCACCTTCGAGGACGACCAGGGCGCCTACGACCAGAAGGACGCCGCCGGCTTCATCAAGCTGAACGCATTGCGCCTGCGCACGCTCGCTGCCCGCAACAAGCGCGGCTGAGCGCTCTCGCATCGTGAAGGAAACCCGCTGCCGGGAACGGCGGCGGGTTTTTCGTCTGGAACTCGCCGTTCTAGCGGATCGCCTGACTGGCGAGGGAAGGGGCGCCGCCGCCTTCCTCGAGGGCCGAAAGGTTGGCGCGCAGATGCTTCATGCGCGCACGCATCAGCGAAAGGTCTTCCTCGCCGATGCCATCCGTCACCAGCCGCATCAGCTCGATCTGCTCGACGCGGATGCGGGCGATGACCTCGGCGGCGGCCGGCGTCGTGTGGATCAGCTTGGCGCGGCGGTCGGCGGGGTCGGCCCGGCGCTCGATGAAACCGAGGCTCTGGAGGCGGTCGAGATAGGTGGAGAGAGTCATCGGCTCGATGCCCATCTGCTGGGCGATCTCGAGCTGGCGGCTGCCTTCCAGCGTGGCGATGCGCACGAGCGTGCGGGCCTCGCCCGGCGTGAGGCCGAGGCCGGCGGTGGCGATGCGGCGCTCGAAGGCGCTACGCAGCATGCGGGCAACGTCGATAAGGACGAAACCGAGGGCATCGGGATCGGGGCGCGTGGACATGATGACTTTCTGGCTATTGTAAGCTTTCCTTACTGGCTGGCGCGGCAATGGACAACCGCCGAGCTGCGGCGGCAATGCATGGCTGCCCTGCGCGGTGAAAAAATGCCCGCCGACCCACCTTGACGAAAGCCGTGCGGCAGACTGAAATGCCTGAAATTCGAGGGAATTCCTGATGACCGGTTCCATGCTATTCGGCGCCTTCATGGCTGCCCTGCTCTATGTGCTCATCCCCGGGCCGGCGTTCCTCGCGCTGCTCGGCATCGGCGCGGGGCAGGGGCGCAAGGCAGGCGCGCTCTTCCTCGGCGGCCATCTTGCCGGCGACATGGTCTGGTCCAGCCTCGCGCTCGTCGCCATCGTCGGGGCAAAGACCATCGGCACCACGGTCTTCGACGTGCTCGGCCTCCTCTGCGGCTTCTATCTCGCCTGGCTCGGCTGGTCGGCGCTTCGGGCGAGCAAGCGCTCGGACGGCGCGTCGATGCTGACGGTCGAGCGGCCGCTGCGCCGTGGCCTGATCTTCGGTCTCACCAATCCCAAGGGCTATCCCGTGGCGCTCGCGACCTTCACGGCGCTGCTCGCCAGCTCCTCGAACGCGCTGGACTTCCAGGCGCTGCCGCTCCTCCTCAGCGCCTCGCTCGTCGGCTTCCTGCTGGCGGACGGCGTTCTCGTCGTGATCATCGGTGCGAGCCTGGTGCGCCGGTTCTATCGCCGCCACGAGCTTGCCATCGTGCGCATGTCGGGCCTGCTCTTCATGGGCTTTGCCGTGCAGGCGATCTGGCACGCCGCGCCCGGCCTTCTCGGCTGGCGCAAGCCTTAACCGGCCGCTGGGAAGCGGATCGCCACGCGAAGGCCGCAGCCGGCGGGGCCGCTCTCCAGCGTCATCGCCGCATCGAACAGCGCGGCGATCTCCTCGACGATCGGCAGGCCGAGGCCCATGCCGGGCGCGTCGCGATGTTCGCCGCGCGCGAATCGCTGGCGCGCGAGCGTGCGGCGCTCCGGCGGGATGCCGGGGCCGTTGTCCTCGACCGTGAGATGCACCGCATCCCTTCCCTGCCGCACGCTCACCGTCACCTCCGCGCCGCGGCCGGCATAGGCGATGGCGTTCTCCACGAGGTTGCGCAGCAATTCGCCGAACAGCAACGGCTCGACGCGGGCGAAGGCCGGGCCGTCGCCTTCGTAGCCGAGGTCGATGCCGGCCTCGGCGGCGGCGGGCACGCGGTCGGCGGTGAGCTGCTGGGCGAGGGCGGCGATGTCGACGGCGGCGAGCGTCTGCGGCTCGTTGGAGCCGGCGGCGTCGATCTTCGCCATCAGCAGGAGCTGGGCGAGGATGCGCTCGGCATGGGCGACGGCAGCATCCCCCTTGCGTGCGGCCTCCTGCGCCTCCTCCAGCGTCGCCGCCCGGCCCGCCAGCGCGAGCTGGGTGCGGACGATGGCGAGCGGCGTGCGGAGCTGGTGGCTGGCATTGCCGGAGAAGTGGCGCAGCGCGTCGAGCGCCGATTGCAGGCGCACCATGAAGGAATTGACCGTGTCGACGAGGCCCTGCACCTCGCTTGGCGCGCGCTGTTCGATGGGGTGCAGGTCGTTCGGGCTGCGCTCGGCGATGGCGTCGCCGAGCCTGTAGAGCGGACGCAGCGAGACGGTGACGGCGATCCAGACGATGGCGGCGGCGCCCGCGATCATCATGGCAAGGCGCAGCGCCGAGCGCAGGAGGATCGTCTGCGTCAGCTGGCGGCGGGCGATGGTGGTTTCGGCGACGGTCACGGCGAAGGGCACGGAATTGATGCCGGTGGAGGCGGAGCGCTGGAGCACGGCGATGCGGATCGGCTCGCCGCGGAAGGTCGCATCCGCAAAACCGATCGACCGGCCGCCCATCTCGGCGATGGTCGGCAGGGTCTGGTAGCCGGTGATGAAGCGGCCGGGCGGGCCGTCGACGCGGTAGAAGACGCGGTCCTGCGCGGCCGAGGTCAGCATTTCCAGCGCGACATAAGGGATGTCGACCTCCAGCGCGCCGTTTTCCGTCACCACGACGCGCTCGGCGATGGCGAGCGCCGAGCCGGCGAGCACGCGGTCCGAGACGTTGTTCGCCGTCGTCACCGCCTCGTTATAGGTGTCGACGAGGGCGACGACGCCGATCACCGCCGTCGAGACGAGCAGCCAGAGGAGGAGGCGGCGGCGAAGGGAGGCGGCGGGAAGGAGCGTCAAGCGGCCGCCGCCTTGTCGAGATAGTAGCCGATGCCGCGGGCGGTGCGCACGGTGAGGCCGTGCGGGGCGAGGCGCTTCCGGAGCCGGCTGACATATTGTTCGATGGCATTGGCCGACAGGTCGTCGTCGAAGGCGGCGAGCGACTGCATGATGGCTTCCTTGGCGACCACCTTGCCGGCGCGCATGAAGAGGATCTCGAGAAGGCCGAGTTCGCGGGCGGGAATGTCGAGCGGCACGCCCTCGGCCGAGAAGGTGCGGGAATTGAGGTCGAGCGCGATGCCGCCGAAGGCGATGGCGGAGGAGCGCAGCCCCGCCTGCCGGCGCAGCAGCATGCGCACGCGCGCCTCGAATTCGGAGATGTCGAAAGGCTTGATCATGTAGTCGTCGGCGCCGAGATCGAGGCCGCGCACCCGCTCTTCCGGCGCGCCGCGCGCTGTCAGGATCAACACGGCGGCCTTGCTGGAGCGGGCGCGCATGGCGCGCAGCACGTCGAGCCCGTCCATTTCCGGCAGCGTCAGGTCGAGGATGACGAGGTCGAAATTCTCCGACGCGATGGCCGCGTCGGCCGAAGCGCCGTCGCGCACCACGTCCACGGCATGGCCGGTGCCCTTGAGGATGGCGAAAAGGCCGTCCGCCAGGGCTTCGTTGTCCTCGACCAGTAGAATGCGCACGTCTTCGTCCTCCCACGGCGAATTTAGCGGCGGCGGGCGCTCTTGTGAACGGGCGTCCGCTTTGGCAAGGTCATGCGATGCGCCTTGTCCTCACCCTTCTTGCACTTCTGGCGACCTCTTCGCCCGTTCTTGCCGAGCCGGCCTTCTTCGCGGCGCGCGACGGCAATGCGGACGCGCCCGTCCTCGTCGTCTATTCCTCGCTCGACGAGCCGCTCGCCCGGCCGATGATCGATGGCTTCCAGAAGGCCAATCCGGACGTGGCGGTGCGCTATGAGGAGATGTTGACCGGCGAGGTGCATGACCGCATCGTCAGCGAGACGGATGCCGGGCGGAAGACCGCCGACTTCGCCTTCTCCTCGGCGATGGACCTGCAGGTCAAGCTCAGCAACGACGGCTACGCGCAGCGCAGCGACCTGCCGATGAGCGACCGTTGGCCCCAATGGGCCAACTGGCGCAACACCGCCTATGCGCTGACCTTCGAGCCCGCCGTCTTCGTCTATCACAAGCCGAGCTTCAAGGGCGGCAAGCCGCCGGCTTCGCGCGCCGAGTTCGTCGACTACCTCAAGCGGCAGGGCGAGAAGGTCTATGGCCGCATCGGCACCTACGACATCGAACGCTCCGGCGTCGGCTTCCTCTTCATGGCGCGCGACCAGGAGCAGTTCGGCGACATCTGGACCGTGATCCAGGCGATGGGCGCGGCGGGCGTGAAGCTCTATTCGACCAGCTCGGCGATCCTGGAGCGCGTCGCCGACGGGCGCTTCGTGCTCGGCTACAACATCCTCGGCTCCTATGCGGCGGACTGGGCCTCGCGGCACCCGGATGTCGGGATCGTGCTGCCGAAGGACTATACCGTCGTCATGTCGCGCATCGGGCTGGTGCCGCAGGCCGCCGCCTCGCCGGAGCTTGGCCGGCGGTATCTCGCCTTCTTCATGTCGCAGGAGGGGCAGGAGATCCTGTCGCGCGAATTGCAGATCGCTGCCGTCAGTCCCGAGGTCTCGGGCTCCAACACGGCGCGCACGATGAACGCACTGCTCGGTGCGCAGCTGAAGCCGGTGCCGGTCAGCCCCGGCCTGATGGTCTATCTCGACCAGGTCAAGCGTGCCCGGCTGATCGCGCGCTGGAACGAGGTCCTGCGCAACCAGTAGCCGGCCTTCCGCCGCCATGTCAGGTAAATGACAGCTTTCTGTGGTCGCTTGGGGTTCTTCATCGTCCGTGGAGGCGGACGGAAGACCGGGAGGAGAATTCTGCCACAGTCGCGCCCGCCGAAAGGCGGCTCGCGCCGTCATGGCGGCTCTGTCCTCCCGCCACAGGCAACGATGCGCGGGTGAGCCCGCGCCTGACGGAGGACAGACCCTTGAAACATTTCTTCCTGGCATCCCTGATCGCCGGCGCCATGGCGCTTCCGGCCTTCGCCGCGGATTATTCGATCATCGCGCCCGCCGGCCCCGGCGGCGGCTGGGACCAGACGGCCCGGTCGATCCAGACGGTTCTTCAGGACGAGAAGATCGCCGGCAGCGTGCAGGTGGTCAACGTTCCGGGCGCTGGCGGCACGATCGGCCTTGCCCAGTTCACCAGCCAGAATTCCGGCAATCCGAACGCCCTCATCGTCGGCGGCTACGTGATGGTCGGCGCGATCCTCACCAACCAGTCGCCGGTCACCCTGAAGGACGTGACGCCTATCGCGCGGCTTACCGGTGAATACGAGGCGATCGTCGTTCCGGCCGCCTCGCCGATCCAGAACATGGAAGATCTCGTCAAGGCGCTGAAGGCCGATCCCGGCGCGGTCTCCTGGGCGGGCGGCTCGGCCGGCGGCACGGACCACATCACGGCCGGCCTCATCGCCAAGGCGGCGGGCGTCGACCCGACCAAGATCAACTATGTCGCCTATGCCGGCGGCGGCGAGGCGCTTGCCGCGATCCTCGGCAATCAGGTGACGGCGGGCATTTCCGGCTACGGCGAGTTCGAGGCCCAGGTAAAGGCCGGCACGCTGCGCCTGATCGCCATTTCCAGCGGCGAGCGCATCGAGGGCATCGACGCGCCGACCATCAAGGAAAGCGGCCTCGACGTCGTGGTCGAGAACTGGCGCATGATCGCCGCCGCGCCCGACCTTTCGGACGAGCAGGTCGCCTCGATCAATGGTGACATCGAGAAGATGGTGACCTCCGCCTCCTGGAAGGACGTCCTGAAGACCAAGGGCTGGCAGGACACCTATCTCGCCGGCGATGCCTTCAAGGCGCAGCTCGACAAGGATGTCGCCGCGACGGAAAGCATCCTCAAGGATATCGGGCTCGTCAAATGAGCGAGGTTCCATCCTCCCGTGAAGCGCGCCGCCCCGACAGGGCGGCGCTGGTCATCGCTCCCGTCCTCTTCATCCTTGCCGGCATCATCTGGTGGGATGCGGGGCGGCTTGCGGAGATGACCAACTATTCGCGCATCGGCCCCGCGACGGTGCCGCATGTCATCGCCCTCGGGCTGGCGCTGCTCGCCGTCTGGACGGGCTTCGAGGCCTGGCGCGGTGATTTCCCGGAGCGCGAGCCCGTCGAGATCCAGCCGGTCGTCTGGATCGTCGCGGGGCTTGCCGGGCAGATGCTGCTGCTCAAGACGGCGGGCTTTTCCATCGCCACGGGCGTGCTGTTCGCGCTGACGGCCTTCGGCTTCGGCCGACGCAAGCTCTGGATCTCCCTGCCTGTCGGCATCGCCATCAGCTTCGTCGTCTTCATCATCTTCGGCCGCTTCCTGCAACTCTCGCTGCCCGCGGGACTGCTCGAGCACCTGTTCTTCTGAGGAGCTGACGATGGGTACATTCGAATTCCTGCTCCAGGGCCTCGTCGTCGCCGCCCAGCCGATGAACCTGCTCTATGCGCTGATCGGCGTCACGCTCGGCACGGCCGTCGGCGTGCTGCCGGGCATCGGGCCGGCGCTCACCGTGGCGCTGCTCCTGCCCGTCACCTACAAGCTCGATCCGGCGGGCTCGCTCATCATGTTCGCCGGCATCTATTACGGCGGCATGTATGGCGGCTCGACGACTTCGATCCTGCTCAACACGCCGGGCGAAAGCGCTTCCGTCGTCACCGCGCTCGAGGGCAACAAGATGGCCCGGGCCGGGCGCGGCGGGCCGGCGCTCGCCACAGCCGCCATTGGCTCCTTCGTCGCCGGCCTCATCGCCACGCTCGGCCTTGCCTTCATTGCGCCCTTCGTCGTGAAGTTCGCGCTCTCCTTCGGCCCGCGCGAATATTTCGCGCTGATGGTGCTCGCCTTCGTGACCGTCTCGGCCGCCTTCGGCGATTCGACGTTGCGTGGCCTCACCGCCCTCTTCGTCGGCCTCGGCCTTGCCATCATCGGCATCGACCAGCAGACCGGCCAGGCGCGGCTTTCCTTCGGCGTTCCCGACCTTCTCGACGGCATCGAGGTGACGACGCTCGCCGTCGCCATGTTCGCCATCGGCGAGACGCTCTACGTTGCCTGCCAGGGCGACCGCATCCCCGAGAAGGTGGAGGCGGTGAAGGGCTCGGTCTGGATGAACGCGCAGGACTGGGCGCGCTCGTGGAAGCCGTGGCTGCGCGGCACCGTGATCGGTTTCCCGATCGGCGCCATGCCGGCTGGCGGCGCCGATATCGCCAGCTTCCTCTCCTATTCGGCGGAAAAGCAGTTCTCCGCCCACAAGGACGAGTTCGGCAAGGGCGCCATCGAGGGCGTGGCCGGGCCGGAGGCGGCCAACAACGCGTCGGCGGCCGGCACGCTCGTGCCGCTGCTCTCGCTGGGCCTGCCGACGACGGCGACGGCGGCCATCATGCTCGCCGGCTTCCAGCAATACGGCCTCCAGCCGGGCCCGCTGCTGTTCGCGACCAATCCGCAGCTCGTCTGGGGCCTCATCGCCAGCCTGCTCATCGCCAATTTCATGCTGCTGGTGCTGAACCTGCCGTTGATCGGCCTGTGGGTGAAGCTGCTGACGATCCCCAAGCCCTGGCTCTATGCCGGCATCCTGCTCTTCGCGACGCTCGGCACCATCGGCGCCAATCCGTCGGTCTTCGAGCTCGGCATGCTGCTGGTCTTCGGTCTGCTGGGCTTTGCCATGCGGCTCTTCGGCTATCCGATCGCGCCCGTCGTGGTGGGGCTCATCCTCGGGCCGATGGCGGAGCAGCAGTTGCGCCGGGCGCTGGCCATCAGCCAGGGCGACGTGACGGTGCTTTTCATGTCGCCCATCGCGGCCGTGCTGTTCGGCCTCGCCTTCCTCGCCGTCATCGTCCCGCTTATCCTGCGGGCGCGCGGCAAGGGCGAAGTCCTTTCGCAGTTCGCCGCCAACGAAGACTGACGTTCTTCTTCGACGAGCGGAAATATTGCAGGCCGGAAACCTCGTTTCCGGCCTGCATCCGTTGCATGGCTGGGCTGAGATTCCGTCGCTTGTACTTTCGGGGCTGAAGCATCATCTTCCATCCGTAAGCTAGAACAGAAAGCGAGCATTCCAATGACCACCCTCCGCAACTCCTTCGCCCAGGGCTTCTTCGGCCGGGCCTTTGCCGTACTGAGCGCTGCCCACGCAGCCGCCGCGGCCGTAGAGGGCCACCGCCGCCCGAAGGAACGCGACCTGAAGACCCTCGGCATCAACCCCGCCGACTTCCCGCGCGTCTGACGCGGGAGAGAGAATTCCCTGAATGGAAAAGGCCCGCCGGTCGGAAGATCGGCGGGCCTTCTGTATTTGGGGCTGCGTTCGTCTTGGGAATAGCGAGCCGGCCGCTTTCGGCGGCCGGCCGCAGGCGTCAGGCGTTCTTGCCGAGGCCGCCCGTCACATGGTCGGCCTCGCGGCGTTCCAGCGCCTGTTCGCGCCGGTTGTAGCGGATCGAGGACCAGAGCGAGATGCCGATGAGCGTTGCGCCGCCAAGGCCGGTGATGACCTCGGGGATGTGCACCAGCGTCTGGCAGTACATCACCACCGACAGGATCAGGATCGCGTAGAACGCGCCGTGCTCCAGGTAGCGGTATTCGGCGAGCGTGCCCTTGTCGACGAGCATGATGGTCATCGAGCGCACATACATGGCGCCGATGCCGAGGCCGATGGCGATGACGAAGAGGTTCTGCGTCAGCGCGAAGGCGCCGATCACGCCGTCGAAGGAGAAGCTGGCATCGAGCACTTCGAGATAGATGAAGGCGCCGAGGCCGCCCTTCGCCGCTTCCGACATCGCCTTCTGCGAGGCATCGAGCAGGCCGCCGACGACTTCCACCGCAAGGAAGGTGAGAAGGCCGTAGACCGCGGCATGCACGAAGGTATTGGCCGCCTCGCCCTCCAGCAGGTTCGAGAAGATCAGGATGAGCGCGAGGACGAAGGCGATCTCGATGCCCTTGACGGTCGCCGAGCGCGCCATGTGCTTCTCGATGAAGCCGATCCAGTGAACGTCCTTCTCATGGTTGAAGAAGTAGGTGAGGCCGACCATCATCAGGAAGGTGCCGCCGAAGGCCGCGATGGGCAGGTGCGCATCGTTCATGATGCGGGCATATTCCGCCGGCTCCCGGGCCGCGAGGACCAGGGCGTCGATCGGGCCGATGCCGGCGGCGATGACGACGATCAGGAGCGGGAAGACGATGCGCATGCCGAAGACGGCGATCACGATGCCCCAGGTCAGGAACCGGTGCTGCCAGACCGGCGTCATGTCCTTGAGCTTGTTGGCGTTTACGATGGCATTGTCGAAGGAGAGCGATATCTCCAGCACCGCGAGGACGGCGCAGATGAAGAAGACGGTCGCCATGCCGGAAAGCGTTCCGGTCGATTGCCAGCCGAGCCAGGCGCCGAGCGCAAGGCCGAGGGCGGTGACGATGAGTGCCCATTTGAGATAGGAGAGGGTGGATTTTCCTTCGCCGTTGCCGATCATGTCAGCGCCTCCGGGCTGGAGGTACGGGAGGTGAGATTGCGCATACCACGACGGGCATGCGGGTAAGGCATGGTCAGGATGTTCATGTGCGTATGAATCCGCCGGCTGATTGCTGGCGGTACCGACATCACGAGAGCGCCGTAAAAACTCTCGCCAGAGGGGCCCGGCACCAGGGTTCACCGCGGCAACCGATGTCAAAAAGGCCGCGGGTCGGGATTGTTGTCTCCGAAGTCGCCGTCCGCGTCAAGTGGCAGGGTGCCGCACCGGCCTGAACGCGGCTGCGCGCATCCGGTTCCCTAATTTGCGACGGTGCCCTGTACCAAGGGGCATGTCCGTTCCTATATTCGCCGCACGGTGATTTGCTGGAAAGGACGACCCATGACCGAAACGCGCATCGATCCTGCTCTTGTCGAGTGGAGCGGCCCGGGCGGCTTGCCGCGTTTCGATCTCGTCAGGGACGAGGCCTTCGCGGAAAGCTTCGATGCAGCGCTGGCGATGCACGAGGCCGAGATCGACGCCATCGCCAACGATCCGGAAGCCCCCACCTTCGAGAACACCGTCGTCGCGCTGGAGATCGCCGGCGATGCGCTGTCGCGCGTCTCGGCGCTCTTCTGGAGCCGCGCCGGCGCCAATACCAACGACACGATCCAGGCCCTGGAACGCGACATCGCGCCAAAAATGTCGCGGCATTATTCGAAGATCGGCACCAATGCCGCGCTCTTCAAGCGCATCGATGCGCTGTGGGAGAGCCGTGCCGGGCTTAACCTCTCGCTGGAGCAGGTGCGCGTCCTGGAGCGGCACTGGAAGGGCTTCGTGAAATCGGGCGCCAAGCTCGAAAAATCCGGGCAGGAACGGCTTTCGGCGATCAACGAGCGGCTCGCCGGCCTCGGCGCGAAATTCGGCCAGAACGTGCTTGCCGACGAGAAGAACTGGGCGCTCTTCCTCGACGAGGGCGAGGCGCTCGACGGTCTGCCGGACTTCTTGAAGGACGCCATGGCGGCGGCGGCGCGCGAGCGCGGCGAGGACGGGCGCTACGCCGTCACCCTGTCGCGCTCGATTATCGAGCCGTTCCTCACCTTCTCCGCCCGCCGCGACCTGCGCGAGCAGGCGTTCCGGGCCTGGGTGGCGCGCGGCGAGAATGCCGGCGAGACGGACAACCGCGGTATCGTCAAGGAAACGCTGGCGCTCAGGGCCGAAAAGGCCGGGCTGCTCGGCTACGGGAACTTCGCGGCCCTGAAGCTCGACAACACCATGGCCAAGACGCCGGAGGCGGTGAACGGGCTCCTGATGCAGGTCTGGGAAAAGGCCGTGGCGCGGGCGCGCGAGGAGGAGGCGGAGCTTGCCGCGCTGATCGCCGAGGAGGGGCGCAACCACGAGGTCATGCCCTGGGACTGGCGCTACTATGCGGAAAAGCTGCGCGCGAAAAAATTCAATTTCTCCGAGGCGGAGCTGAAGCCCTATCTCCAGCTCGAAAAGGTCATCGAGGCCTGCTTCGACGTTGCAGAGCGGCTCTTCGGCATCCGCGCCATCGAGCAGAAGGGCGTGCCGGTCTATCATCCCGATGTGCGGGTCTTCGAGATCCGAGACCGGGAGGACAGGCTGGTCGCCATGTTCCTCGGCGATTATTTCGCCCGCTCCTCCAAGCGTTCCGGCGCATGGATGAGCTCCTACCAGAGCCAGCATCGCCTGCCGCTGCCGAACGGCGCGGTCGGGGAGCTGCCGATCATCTACAATGTCTGCAATTTCGCCAAGCCCGCGGAAGGCAAGCCTGCGCTGCTGTCGCTCGACGATGCGCGCACGCTCTTCCACGAATTCGGCCATGCGCTGCACGGCATGCTCTCCAACGTCACCTATCCCTCCGTCTCGGGCACGGGCGTCTCGCGCGATTTCGTGGAGCTGCCGTCGCAGCTCTACGAGCACTGGCTGAC
Source organism: Shinella zoogloeoides (assembly GCF_033705735.1). Lineage (NCBI taxonomy): Bacteria > Pseudomonadati > Pseudomonadota > Alphaproteobacteria > Hyphomicrobiales > Rhizobiaceae > Shinella > Shinella zoogloeoides. The sequence goes on along the minus strand of NZ_CP131130.1, from coordinate 3,011,359 downwards.
GGTGCCGGAAGTGCTGACGCGCTATGCCGTGCATTATCAGACAGGTGCGGCGATGCCGCAGGCGCTGCTCGACAAGGTGCTGGCCGCCCGCACCTTCAATTCGGGCTTCGCGACGGTGGAGTTCACCTCCTCGGCGCTGGTCGACATGGCGTTCCATACGCGCGGCGCCGTCGAGGACCCGATGGCGGTGCAGGCGGAGGTGCTGGAGACGATCGGCCTGCCGGCGTCCATCGTCATGCGCCACGCGACGCCGCACTTCCAGCATGTCTTCTCGGGCGACGGCTATTCGGCCGGTTACTATTCCTACATGTGGTCGGAAGTGCTCGACGCCGATGCCTTTTCCGCCTTCACGGAAACGGGCGACGCCTTCAATCCGGTCATGGCGGAGCGGCTGAAGACCTATATCTACTCCGTCGGCGGCTCGGTCGACCCGGAGGACGCCTACAAGGCCTTCCGCGGCAAGCTGCCGAGCCCGGAGGCCATGCTGGAGAAGAAGGGGCTGGCGGCCTGAGCCGGCGCCTGGCGCTCGCTCTGCCTTACACGACTTTTGCCGTGACCGTGTCTCTCCACCGACGTCATCCTCGGGCTTGACCCGAGGATCCGCGGCGGCACCCGGAGTATGGATGGTCGGGTCAGGCCCGGCCATGACGAAGGAGAGGGGAGCGGGCTGCGGATAGGCCGGATGGAGCGCGGCACGCATGAACACGCTCCTCGTCATCCCCCCGTCACCAAAGCTTGGGTGAAACGTCATCGTCCCGTTACCGGACTGACATGCCGGAGACTCATGGTCTGCCCGTCTTTTCGCGGGCTGGGCCGGAGGTGGCATGGCGATCGTTCCCGAGGCGCTGACGCGGCGCTCGTTTCTGCTGACCGCGGGCGCCGGCGCGCTGGCCACGTCCTCGGCGCTGGCGGTTCCCTATTATGCGCGCCGCCATGGCAGCCCCGCCTTCTCGCATGGCGTCCAGTCCGGCGACGTGGATTGCTCGTCGGGCGTCGTCTGGGCGCGGGTCGACCGGCCGGCGGAGGTGGTGCTGGAATATGCGACCACCGACAGTTTCATCGACGCGATGCGGATGCCGCTGCAGACGGCGACGGCGGCCTCGGACAATACGGTCAAGGCGATGCTGCAGGGGCTGCTGCCGGATCAGGACATCTTCTACCGCTTCACGGCGGGCGATCCCTATTCCAGCCATCTCGTCTCCGAGCCCATCGTCGGGCGCTTCCGCACCGCGCCGATGCGCAGGCGGTCGGTGCGCTTCGTCTGGTCGGGCGATACGGCGGGGCAGGGCTGGGGCATCGACGATGTCGGCATGAAGACCTATTCGACCATGCTGCGCCACGAGCCGGATTTCTTCATCCATTCGGGCGACACGGTCTATGCCGACGGGCCGATCCCGGACGAGATCAGGCTGCGCGACGGCGGGGTCTGGAAGAACCGCATCGTCACCGACGAGAAGCGCGACGTGGCGCGCACGCTGGAGGAATTTCGCGGACAGTGGAAATACAACCTCCTCGACGACCACCTGCTTTCCTTCAACAGGGAATGCCCGACCTTCTTCCAGTGGGACGACCATGAGGTTCTGAACAACTGGTCGGCATCAAGCGATCTTTCGGGCGACCGGCGCTATCCGGAAAAGGACATCAAGGTCTACGAGGCGCGAGCGCGGCGCGCCTTTCACGAGATGACGCCGATCCGCTATCTGCCCGGCGAGCCCGGGCGCATCTTCCGCAAGGTCGCCTACGGGCCGCTGCTCGACGTGTTCTTCGTGGATCTTCGCTCCTATCGCGGCCCCAACCGGGGCGGCACCGAGAACGACCTGTTCGGCCCGCGGCAGGCCGCGTGGCTGCGCCGCGAGCTTGCGGCCTCCCGTGCCGTCTGGAAGGTGATCGCCTGCGACATGCCGCTCGGCCTCATCATCTGGGACGACTATGCCAACCGCCTCGGCTATGAGGGCGTTGCGGACGGGTCCGACGGCCCGCCGATGGCGCGCGAGCGGGAGATCGCCGACCTCCTCTCCTTCATGCGCGACAATGCGATCCACAATGTCGTCTGGCTGACGGCGGACGTGCATTATACGGCCGCCCACCATTACGATCCCTCGCGGGCGAAGTTCCAGGCGTTCGATCCGTTCTGGGAGTTTGTCTCCGGGCCGCTGCATTCCGGCACCTACGGGCCGCATCCGCTCGACATGACCTTCGGGCCGGAGGTGCGCTTCATCAAGTCCTCCGCCGGCGGCGCCGACAGCAACCTGCCGCCCTCCGCCGGCCTGCAATTCTTCGGCCTCGTCGACATCAGCGGAGCGAGCGAGGAGATGACCGTGCGGCTGATGGACCGGGAGGACCGGGAGCTCTGGCGCGTGGTGCTGCCGCCGGTCCGCTCGTCGTGAGGCAACAGAGTTGCGGCCCGCCCCTTTCGCATTTGCGGAAAAACATGTATGAGCCCGGCCATTGAAGACGGCGCCCTCGTTTTGCGCGCGCCCCTGAACCTCAGAGATTACAACCTATGTCCATCCGCAATATCGCGATCATCGCGCACGTCGACCATGGCAAGACCACGCTCGTCGACGAGCTTCTCAAGCAGTCCGGCTCGTTCCGTGAAAACCAGCGCGTCGCCGAACGCGTCATGGACTCCAACGACATCGAAAAAGAGCGCGGCATCACCATCCTCGCCAAGGCCACTTCGGTCGAATGGAAGGGCGTGCGCATCAACATCGTCGACACGCCCGGCCACGCCGACTTCGGCGGCGAAGTGGAGCGCATCCTTTCGATGGTGGACGGCGCCATCGTTCTCGTCGATAGTTCCGAAGGCCCGATGCCGCAGACCAAGTTCGTGGTCGGCAAGGCGCTCAAGGTCGGCTTGAAGCCCATCGTCGCCATCAACAAGATCGACCGCCCGGACGGCCGCCACGAGGAAGTGCTGAACGAGGTCTTCGACCTCTTCGCCAATCTCGACGCCACCGACGAGCAGCTCGACTTCCCGATCCTCTACGGTTCGGGCCGCAACGGCTGGATGAACGTCAACCCGCACGGCCCGCAGGACGAAGGCATGGCCCCGCTGCTCGACCTCGTGCTCAAGCACGTTCCCGAGCCGAAGGTCGCCGAAGGCCCGTTCCGCATGATCGGCACGATCCTTGAGGCCAACCCCTTCCTCGGCCGTATCATCACCGGCCGCATCCATTCCGGCTCGATCAAGCCGAACCAGTCCGTCAAGGTTCTCGGCCAGGACGGCCAGCTCATCGAAAGCGGCCGTATCTCGAAGATCCTCGCCTTCCGCGGCATCGAGCGCACGGCCATCGAAGAAGCCCATGCGGGCGACATCGTCGCCATCGCCGGCCTCACCAAGGGCACCGTCGCCGATACGTTCTGCGATCCGTCGGTCACCGAAGCCCTCAAGGCCCAGCCGATCGACCCGCCGACCGTCACCATGTCCTTCATCGTCAACGATTCGCCGCTCGCCGGCACGGAAGGTGACAAGGTCACGAGCCGCGTCATCCGCGATCGTCTCTTCAAGGAAGCCGAAGGCAACGTTGCGCTCAAGATCGAGGAATCGGGCGACAAGGATTCGTTCTTCGTCTCCGGCCGCGGCGAACTTCAGCTCGCCGTTCTCATCGAGACCATGCGCCGCGAGGGCTTCGAGCTTGCCGTGTCGCGTCCGCGCGTCGTCATGCACAAGGACGAGGACGGCCAGCTTCTGGAGCCGATCGAGGAAGTCGTCATCGACGTCGACGAGGAGCATTCCGGCGTCGTCGTACAGAAGATGTCCGAGCGCAAGGCCGAGATGGTCGAGTTGCGTCCCTCGGGCGGCAATCGCGTCCGCCTCGTCTTCTTCGCCCCGACCCGCGGCCTCATCGGCTACCAGTCGGAGCTTCTGACGGATACGCGCGGCACGGCGATCATGAACCGCCTGTTCCACGACTACCAGCCCTACAAGGGCGAGATCGGCGGCCGCGTCAACGGCGTGCTGCTCTCCAACGAAGCGGGCGAAGCCGTGGCCTACGCGCTCTTCAACCTGGAAGACCGCGGCCCGATGGTCATCGACGCGGGCGAGAAGGTCTATATGGGCATGATCGTCGGCATCCACACGCGCGACAACGACCTTGAAGTAAACGTGCTCAAGGGCAAGAAGCTCACCAACATCCGCGCCGCCGGCAAGGACGAAGCCGTCCGCCTGACGCCGCCGATCAAGATGACGCTGGAACGCGCGCTGTCCTGGATCCAGGACGACGAGCTCGTCGAGGTCACGCCGAAGTCGATCCGCCTGCGCAAGCTGCATCTCGACCCGAACGACCGCAAGCGATTCGAAAAGCAGCGGGCCGCCGGCGCCGCCTGAGCCGTACGGCTCCCGAAACGGAACAGATCGAACCCCGGCCATCGGCCGGGGTTTTTCATGTGTGTGTCATCGTTTTACGGCTTGTGACGTTTGTTAAAAAAGCGTTAACTTTTCGGTGCGCCGCCCGGAACTCGCCTGTGGGCAAAGCAGGTCTTCGCCGCTCGCGGGATTCCTGTGGAATCGGTGCCGGAATATGAGTCGTGTTATGAAGACACTGTCGATCGATGTGCGGCGCGCCGAACCGCTTGATGCGCGTGCGATATCCGAAACGCATCGGGTGTCGTGGCTGCAGGCCTATGCCGGCCTCATCCCGCACAAGCCGCTCAACCAGATGGTCGACCGCCGGGACGAGACCTGGTGGCGCAAGGCGACGCGCGGTCCCGCGACGCTTCTGGTGGTCGATGTCGCCGGAACGGTGGCCGGCTATGCCACGCTCGGCCTCAACCGCGCCCGCGCGCTGCCGCAGGAAGGCGAAATCTACGAAATCTACCTGCGTCCCGAATACCAGGGCATCGGTCTCGGGCGGCTGCTTTTCGGCGAGGCACGGCGGCTGCTGAAATCGCTCGGCTGCAATGGCATGATCGTCTGGTGCCTGGAGGACAGCGAGCATGCCTATCGCTTCTTCCGTTCCTCCGGTGGAAGCGACATCGCCGAGGGCATGGAGAGCTTCGGCGACAAGGAACTGAAGAAGATCGGTTTCGTCTGGTCCTGACAGCCAACGGCCTTGCCGGAATGCCTATTTCCCGGTGTCTTCCGGCAGGTAGCGCATCGGTTCTCCCGCCAGGCTTCCGCGCTTTCCGTGCCATTGCGGCTCGTCCTTGCCGCAGGTGAAGCCGCTTGCCTTCGTATCGGCGATCTCGCGGGCGAGGGCATTGGCGTCTTTGTTCTCCAGCGCATCGACATAGCCGACGACGCAGCTCGTTGGGCCCTGCGCCGTCGCCACCGTCGAGACGACGAGGACCTGGCCGTAGCGCGTCTCGATGTCGGATGTCGTCTCCGGGTCGGACACGAACCAGCGCACGATGGTCGCCACCGGGGCGCCCTTGCCGTCGAGCCGCCATTCGATCTTCGCGTTGCTGTGGTTGAAGGGGCCGAAGCTCTCGAAGGCCTCGTCGAGCCAGGCCTTCGATACCGGGCCGTAGGACTGGCTCTGCCGGAGGTCGCCTTCCTTGAAATAGACGGCGAGGTCCCTGTAGCCGTCGCATTGCAGCGTCACGCTCGCGCCTTCCTCCTCCTGCGAGAGCGTCTTGCAGGCATCGAGGTTCCGCTCGGTATAGGCGCTCTCGTTTGCCCGGACGGGCGCGGCGGCCGCAAGGGCGGCGAGGCTGGCGATGAAAAGGCAGCGGCTCGGGTGCATTGGTCATCCTCCGGTCAAGATGAAGACGGCATATGCCGCCGGTCTATTCGGGTGAGGCGAAAGTCATGTTGCGCTGCAACGGGATTCGCATTAGGAAACCCGCAAACCAACCCATTGCCTTTCAAGGGGACCCCCATGCGTATCGATGCGATTTCCGTTGGCAAGAACCCGCCGGACGACGTGAACGTCATTGTCGAGGTGCCGGTCGGCGGCCATCCGATCAAGTACGAAATGGACAAGGAAGCCGGCGCGCTCGTCGTCGACCGTTTCCTCTACACGCCGATGACCTATCCGGGCAATTACGGCTTCGTGCCGCACACGCTCTCGGAAGACGGCGACCCGATCGACGTGCTGATCGCCAATACCCGTCCGCTCGTTCCGGGCTGTGTCATCAATGTGCGCCCGATCGGCGTCATGGTCATGGAAGACGATGGCGGCAAGGACGAGAAGATCATCGCCGTGCCGGTGCCGAAGCTGACGCGCCGCTACGACAAGGTCGAGAACTACACCGACCTGCCGGAGATCACCCTCAAGCAGATCGAGCACTTCTTCGAGCACTACAAGGACCTGGAGCCTGGCAAGTGGGTGAAGATCGCCGGCTGGCAGGACGTCACCGTCGCCAAGAAGATGATCCTCGAAGCCGTCGAGCGCTACAACAAGTCCAAGTAAGGTTTAGCGCGGCACTGCGCTTTCAAGCCTCGAAACGATATCCTCCGGGTCGCCCTCGATCCGGAGGATTTTCTTTCTCTGGGTGTCGCCGGAAACGAGGCTGACGGCGGACTTGGCGACGCCTGCCGCCTTGGCGACGAGCACGATCAGCGCCTTGTTGGCCTTGCCCTTGTCCGGCGGATCGCTGACGCGGGCCTTCAGGTGGCCCTCGCCATCGGCGCCGGTTTCCCATCCGTCCATGGCATCGCCCCCGCCGTTCGGCGTCAGCCGGACGGTCAGGCGCACATGGTCGCTGTGGCGGCTCAGCGCCGCCGTCACAGGATCGCGGGGGCCAGCACCGTGCGGACGATCTGTTCCAGGAAGAACAGGATGACGAGCACGACGAGCGGCGACAGGTCGACGCCGCCGAAATTGGGCAGGACGCGGCGGATCGGCCGGTAGATCGGCTCGGTCAGCTGATAGAGCGAGCGGCCGATGGTGGCGATCACCTGATTGTTCGCGTTGATGACGTTGAAGGCGTAGAGCCAGGAGAAGATCGCCGAGGCGATCACCAGGAACCACGCGATATTGATGATGAACAATAGGGTGTTGATGACCGCTATCATTGACGTCTCCGATTGGTTTCGTGCTGACATGTAGCCATTGCGGCTTGCGCCAGCAAGGCCGCGCATCGGACGGGACGGCAACATGTTTAATGCGCGGCGACCTGCGCGGGCGCAAAGCCTGCCGGTTCCCTCGCGGAATGGCGTTCATGCCTCGTGGAAAATGCGGTCGAGGAAGGACGCCATCCAGTGCCGCAGCGCCGCATCGTGCAGCAGGCGACCGTCGAGATGGAGGCTGCCGACCTGCGCGCCGGGCAGGTCGAAGCGATGCGCCCCGCGCACCACCCAGCGATGCATCATGGCGAGCGTCAATTCGCCGTGGAACTGGATGCCCCAGGCATTGTCGCCGTAACGGAAGGCCTGGTTCTCGTAGTGGTGGCCGGTGGCGAGCAGGGTGGCGCCGGCGGGAAGGTCGAAACCCTCGCGGTGGAACTGGTAGACCATGCTCGGCCAGGCCATCAGCGCAGTGCCGGCCGTCGTCGCCTTCAGGGGATACCAGCCGATCTCCGTCCAGCCGTCCGCATGGCCCGAGACCGTGCCGCCGAGGTTCTTCACCAGCATCTGCGCGCCGAGGCAGATGCCGAGGAAGGGGCGGTTCTCCCTGAGCGGCACCGAGAGCCAGTCGATCTCCCGGCGCACATAGGGCTCGGCGTCATTGGCGCTCATCGGCCCGCCGAAGACGACGGCGCCGGCATGGTGGGCGAGCGTCTCGGGCAGCGGATCGCCGAGCACCGGGCGGCGGATATCCAGCGCATGGCCCATTCGCTGCAGGATCTGGCCGACGCGGCCGGGGCTGGAGCTTTCCTGGTGCAGCACGACGAGGATGGGCCGCTTCAGGGGCCGTGCGGTGGAGAGATCGGGCATGGTTCAGCCTTCGTCCGGCTCCTCGTGCTTCGCCGCGCCGTGCCGCCCGGCCACTTCCTGCCGCTTCATGATGCGCTCGCGGCCGGAAACGCCGAGAAGGTCGGCGATGCGCCAGATGGCGTGGTCCTCCATTTCGCTGCGCTCGCCGTCGGCATAGACGATCTCCCAGAGGAGGCCGATGAGGGCGACGCGCTGCTCTTCCGAAAGCTGGCGCTTCAGTTCCGAGGTGAAGTGGAAGAAGTCGATCGCCTCGCTCTCGGCATCGGCGCCGGCGGCGGCGAGCGCGTCGAGCTCGGCCTCGTCCACGCCGTAGAACGCCTTGAAGTGGGCGCGGAGCGCCTTCTTCTCGACGGCCAGCACCTTGCCGTCGGCTTCCATGACCTGGATGCAGAGCGCCATGACGGCGACCCGCGGATCGTCGGCGGCGAAGGCGCGCTTGCCGTCGCCGGAAAGGCTCGCAAGAAAATGCTGCAAGCGTTCGAACATCGATTTAAGCCCCGTTTCCCGTACTCAGAACAATCGGAAACCGCTGGTGCCGTCGCGCCTGGCGACCGCGCCTTCCTTGACGCCCGGATCGTCCGGCAGGCCGTAGAAGGGGCGTTCCTCCTCCATGCCGCCGACCGTCTCGACTTGTGTTTTCTCTGGCGTCTTCTCGGGTGCCTTCTCCGGCGTCACGGTCCTGACCGGCGCGGGTTCGGCCACCGCGGCCACAACGACCGGCCTCGCCGTTTCGGTCTTCTCGACCCTTTCCTCCGGTTCGATCCGGGCGGGCTTCGCCTCGATGGCGAGCGGTGGCAGAGTGCGGATGGCCTCGTCGACGGCATCAGTCGAGCCTTCCTCGACCGGCCCCTGCAATTCGCTGACCGGGGTCTTCCATTCGAAGGCGTCGAGGCGGCCGGTGACGGGCGAGACGGCGCGCCATTCCGGCGCGGTGATGCCGTCGGCGGTCCAGGCCGGATCGCGCGGGGCCTTCAGCGCCTGGTTCATCCAGTGGCGGATGCGGCCCTGGTCGCCGGTCTCGGCATCCTCGATGTCGGCCAGCAGCAGGAAGGCGCTTTCGCGCGGGGAGAGGCGCGCGGCGGCTTCGGCCTTGGCGCGGGCGCGGGCGAAGTCGCGGGCCTCCAGCGCGGCCTCGGCGACGGCATAGAGCGCCTCGGCATTGTTCGGCCGCATCGCCTCCAGCTTTTCCGCCCGCTTCAACCGATCCGTCGCCGAATCGCCGCTGCGGGCGCGGACATAGAGCCGCGCGACGTCGCCATGCGCCGTCGCCTTCCAGAGCCTTTCGAGGATGGAGGCGGCCTTGCGAAGATTGTCCTCGCGCAGATACGCCTTGGCCTCGATGAGGCCGGCGGGCACGAAATTCTCGTCGAGCTTCAAGGCCTGGTGGGCATCCTCGCGGGCGCCCTTCGGGTCGGCGTCGAGCTTTGCCACGGCGCGGGCGGTGAGGAGCACGGCCTTGCGGCGGGCATAGGTCTTCTTCTCTTCCGCCGAGCCGGAGCGGCCGTCGCCGAGGAGTTTCAGCGCCTCGTCCCAGTCGCCGGCCTCGGAGCGGTATTCGAGGGCCGCTTCCGTCGCCCAGGGAAGCTGCGGGGCCTTTTCGGCGGCGCGCTCGGCATATTGCCGGGCCGCCTCGTTGGCGCCGAGGCGGCGGGCCTCGAGATAGAGGCCGCGCAGGCCGAGTTCGCGCGTTTCCGGATCGTCGGCCATCAGCTCGAATTTCTTGCGGGCGTCGTCATAGCGCCCCTCGATCATCGCCGCCTGCGCTTCCAGCAGGTGGATGAGCGGTTCCTGGTCGGCGCTGAGAAGGCCCTTGGTGCGGCCCAGCATCTTGCGGGCATTGGCGGCGTCGCCGGCGCCGGCGGCGATCAGCCCGGTCGACAGGGCCTGATAGCCCCGGTCGCGCTTGCGGGCGCGGAAATAGCGCTGGATGGAATGCGGCGAGGTCCAGACGACGCGCACCAGCCACCAGCAGAACATGACGGCGGCGACCAGCGAGACGACGAGCGTCGCGGCCACCATCAGGCTCATGTCGGCGCGCTGGCCCTGCCAGATGATGGAAAGCTCGCCCGGACGGTCGGCGAGCCAGGCAAAGCCCGCGGCAAGCGCAAGGACGAAGAGGATGAAGACCAGAATGCGAAACATGAAGCCTTCTCCTCAGCCCTGGTTGCCGGTGGCGGTGGTCTGGCCGTTGAGGGCGCCGGAAACGGCGGCGCCGATCAGGTCCTCGACGCCGACGCGTGCATCCAGCTTGCGCTTGTAGTCCGCCGCCGCTGCCTTGCCCGGCTCCGGCAGGGTCTGCCATTCGATCGCGGCGCCCTTGAAGTCGCCGTTCTGCAGCTTGTTCTCGATGCGGGCGACGACCGCCTCGGGCGTGTCGCCCTCGATGCTGCCGACAGGGCGCACGCGGATCGCCGAGGCGGCGCTCGACATCAGGCGGTTGAAGATGCCCTGGTCGCCTTCCGGCTGGTGCACGGCATCGAGGATGGCGTCGGCCGTCGGCTGGAAATCGCGCACGAGATCGGCGCGCGAGGGTACGCCGACGGCCGCATGTTCGCGCAGGCCCGCGATGGACGGATCGTCCGGCGCGACGCTGGCGAAGGCCTCCAGCTCGGCAAGGTAGGGGCCACCACGGTCGATGGCGGTCTTCAGTGCGCTTGCCGCGACGGCGCGCGCCATGGCGACGTCGCTGCGCGGCTCATCGATCTTCTGCTCGGCGGCGGCGATGCGCTCCGTCAGCTGGGTCTCGGTAGTGTTGACCGCCTCCGTCGTGCGGGTGACGGCCTCGCGGAGAGTGGCGAGCTCGGTCGTGAGCCGGCTAACATCGCCTTCCAGCTTGCTCACGGCTTCCGGATCTGCGCCGGGCGTAACGTCGGTCGCGCCGGCCGATTTTTCGAGGGCGGCGAGGCGGGCTTCGAGCGGCTGGAGATCGCCGGGGCTTGCGGCGGTGCTTTCGGCAAGCCGCGCCTTCAGCGCCTCGACCTCGTTGGAAAGCGAGGCGACGGCGCCGTTGTCGCCGGGCTTTTCCGGGCCGAGCGACGGCAGGTAGCCGCCATATTGCAGGCTGCCGGCGCCGATGAGGGCGATCAGGCCGCCGAGAATGCCGGCAGCAAGCGGGCCGGCATTGCCGCGCTGGCGGGGCGGCGGCGTTTCGGCGCGGGCGGGTTCCTCATAGGTGGCGCGGGCGGGCTCGATCGGCTCCGCCCTGTCCTCGACGGGATCGGCAGCAGCCGCTGCGGTTTCGGTGTCTGCGGCTTCGGCGTTTTCCGGCACGGAAGCCTCGGTCTCGACCGTCTCCTCGGCGGCAGGCGCCTCGTTGTCGACGGCGGCGGGAGCGGCTTCGAGATCGATCGTCACGGGCTCGTCGCCGGCCTTCTTACGACGGGACGGGGTTTCCGGTTCCATGGCGGCCTCCTCGCATTCATGTGCATTGCACTCAAGGTAGACAGGGATGGCAGGGAGGGAAAGACCCTTGCGGCAATTTCACCGCCGGTGCCTGCATTTAGAGCAGCGCGAGAAGGCTTTCCTCGCTCGGTGCCCGGGCGATGGCGACGCGGGCCGGAAAGCCTTGCGGCACCGCCGCCGCGACATTGGCGCTGATGCAGAGGAGGCGGAGGGCGGCAAAGCGCGCCGGCGCTTCGGCAAGGGGGGCAAGGGCGAAGAAGGCGCAGGCGCTCTCCCGCGAATAGAGCAGCACGGCGTCGGGTATCGGATGCAGCAGGGCGGCCTCCACCGCCTCGCGGGTGGGGGCGAGCGGCACCATGCGGTAGCCTTCCACGGTGCGGAACGGAATGCCGGCCGCCGCCAGCCGGGCCTCGAAACCCGGGCCGCGCGGATTGCCGGCGAGATAGAGGAGGGGATGCGGCAGCGGTCCCTTCGCGCGGACATGGGCCGCGATCAGCCCGGCAAGGCTTTCGCCGTCGCCTTCCGCGTTGAGGACATTGGTGAAACCGCTCTGGCGCATGGCCTGTGCGGTTGCTTCCCCGACGGCGAAGACGGTGGTGTCCCGATGCGCGGCGGGGGCGCCGCCGATCCCTTCGAACAGGCGGGCCATTTCCGCGCTGGTGACGGCGATGGCTCCATGGGGTTCGGCCAGGGCGGCCTTCACGGCATCGACGGCATGCTCGGCCTTCGAGAGCGGCAGGCGCACGGCCTCGTGTCCGAGCGCCGCGAGCCGGTCGGCGGTGCGTGCCGCCGCAGGCTCGGGACGAAGGACGAGGACGTGCATGGTCAGGTCCAGCTTTCGAAGAAATCCGCTCCCGCCATGGCGCGGATATCCTCGCCCGCCTTTTCGCCGAGGGCGGCGGCATCGGCGGCCGGGCCGCTCGTCTCGATCTCGTGGAAGCGGCTGCCGTCCGGGGTCAGGATCGTGCCGCGGAAGCGCAGGTGATCGCCCTCGACGGTGGCATAGCCGGCGATGGGCGTGCGACAGGAGCCGTCGAGCGTGGCGAGGAAGCCGCGCTCGCAGGCGACGGCCGCATGGGTCGGCCGGTCGTCGATGGCGGACAGCAGGCCGTTCACCCGGTCGTCGCCGATGCGGCTCTCGACGCAGATGGCGCCCTGCGCCGGGGCCGGCGGGAAGGTGAGGGGATCGAGGATCTCCGTCGGCACGTCGAGCTTGCCGAGGCGTTTCAGACCGGCATAGGCGAGCAGCGTCGCATCGGCCTTTCCTTCGGCGAGCTTGCCGAGGCGGGTATCCACCTGGCCGCGGAAGACGATGACATTGAGGTCGGGCCGAAGGCGACGGATGAGCGCCTGGCGGCGCAGCGAGGCCGAGCCGACGGTCGCGCCCTGCGGCAGGTCGAGGAGGCGCTTTGCCGCGCGGCCGATGAAGGCGTCGCGGATATCCTCGCGCGGCAGGAAGGCCGAGAGGTGCAGGCCCTCCGGCAGCTTTGTCGGCATGTCCTTGGAGGAGTGCACGGCAAGGTCCAGTTCGCCGGAGGAAAGCTGCGCCTCGATCTCCTCGGTGAACAGGCCCTTGCCGCCGATCAGCGCCAGCGAACGGTCGGTGATGCGGTCGCCGGTGGTCGAGAGCACGACGATCTCGAACATCGCCTCCGGCAGGCCGTGCGCTGCCATCAGGCGCGAACGGGTCTCGTAGGCCTGGGCGAGCGCCAGCGGGCTGCCACGGGTGCCGATCCTGAAAGGTTTTGTTTGCATCCGCCTTGATCCATTGTTACCGGGATGTCTCGTAACCGGCTTTAGAGCCGCCCGCAATCGATCCTAGTGCTTCATGTCGCCCCACCTGACCATTCTCGGCATCGAAACGAGCTGCGACGAGACCGCCGCGTCCGTCGTCGCGCGCGATGCCGACGGCAGGGGCGAGATCCTCGGCGAGGTCGTGCTGAGCCAGCTGGAAGAGCACAGCGCCTATGGCGGCGTTGTGCCCGAGATCGCGGCGCGCGCCCATGTCGAGGCGCTGGACAGCCTGATTTCCGAGGCGCTTCTGCGCGCCGGCCGTTCCTTAGACGATGTCGACGCCATCGCCGCGACGAGCGGGCCGGGGCTGATCGGCGGGCTGATCGTCGGGCTGATGACCGGCAAGGCGATCGCGCGGGCGACAGGCAAGCCGCTCTATGCGGTCAACCATCTGGAAGGTCATGCGCTGACGGCGCGGCTGACGGACGGGCTTTCCTTCCCCTATCTCATGCTGCTCGTTTCTGGCGGCCATACCCAGCTCGTGCTGGTGCGCGGCGTCGACGATTACGAGCGCTGGGGCACGACTATCGACGACGCGCTCGGCGAGGCCTTCGACAAGACGGCCAAGCTCCTCGGCCTGCCCTATCCCGGCGGGCCGGCGGTGGAGTGCATGGCGAAGACGGGCAATCCCGAGCGCTTCACCTTCCCGCGACCGCTCGTCGGCGAGGCGCGGCTCGATTTCTCCTTCTCCGGCCTCAAGACGGCGGTGCGGCAGGCGGCGCAGTCCATCGAGCCGGTGACGGACCAGGATATCGCCGATATCTGCGCCTCCTTCCAGCGCGCCGTCTCGCGTACCTTGAAGGACCGTATCGGCCGCGGACTGGAGCGGTTCCGCGCGCTCTACCCCGATGCCGAAACGCCGGCGCTCGTCGTTGCCGGCGGCGTGGCGGCGAATGCGGAGCTGCGCGCGACGTTGCAGGCGCTCTGCGACAAGAACAGGTTCCGCTTCATCGCGCCGCCGCTGGCGCTGTGCACCGACAATGCCTCGATGATCGCCTGGGCCGGGCTGGAGCGCATGGCGGCCGGCCTTGCGCCTGATGATCTCTCGGTCGCGCCGCGCTCGCGCTGGCCGCTCGACCGCGATGCGGCGACGGTTCTCGGATCGGGCAAGCGAGGGGCCAAGGCATGAGCGTCAGCCGCAAGATCGCCGTGGTCGGCGCGGGCGCCTTCGGCACGGCGCTGGCAAGCGTGGCGGCCGCCAGCGGCGGCGACGTCACGCTGATCGGCCGCGACGCGGTTTCCATCGAGGCCATGCAGGCCACCCGCCGCAATGAAAAGGCGCTGCCGGGCATCGAGCTGCCGGCGGCGCTGGCCTATAGCGCCGATGCGGAAGCCATGCGCGGCGCCGGTATCGTGCTCTTCGCCATGCCCTCGCAGGCGCAGCGCGCGGCGGCGCGGTCGCTGGCGCCGCTTCTTGCGCCGGGCACGGCCGTCGTCATCTGCGCCAAGGGCATGGAGAAGGGCACCGGCCGGCTCCTGACCGAGGTGCTGGAAGAGGAGCTGCCCGGCCGCGAGATCGCCGTCCTCTCCGGCCCCGGCTTTGCCGCTGATATCGCCAAAGGCCTGCCGACGGCGATGGTGATCGCCGCGCGCACGGCGGAGATAGGCGCCGCGCTGGCGCAGGCGCTGTCCGGGCCGACCTTCCGGCTCTATCCTTCGACGGATCGTATCGGCGTGCAGCTTGGCGGTGCGCTCAAGAATGTGCTGGCGATTGCCTGCGGCATCATCGAGGGCGCCGAGCTCGGCGATTCTGCCCGCGCGGCGCTGATTTCGCGCGGGCTTGCCGAGCTTTCCCGTTTCGTCGAGGCGCATGGCGGGGAGGGCATCACGGTGACGGGGCTTTCCGGCCTCGGCGACCTCGTCCTCACCGGCACCAGCCATCAGTCGCGCAACCTGCGCTTCGGCATCGCGCTCGGCCGGCACGGCAATGCCGCCGGCTGGTCCGGCGATCTGGTGGAAGGCGCTTTCGCCGCCTCGGTCGCCTCTGTCGTCGCCGCCGAAAAGGGCATCGATATGCCGATCACCGACGCCGTCGCCCGCATCGTCGACGGCACGCTCGACGTGAAGACCGCCATCGGGCAGCTCATGACGCGCCCCATCACCCAGGAATAAGGAAGGGACAGCCGCATGCATTTCGCATTTCTCTGCAAGGACAAACCCGGTTCGCTCCAGGTGCGTCTCGACACGCGCCCCGAACATCTCGCCTATCTCAACGCGCTCAATGCGGACGGCAAGCTCGGCTTCGCCGGCCCCTTCCTCGGCGACGACGGCAAGCCGACCGGCAGCCTCGTCGTGGTGAAGGCCGAGACCATCGAGGATGCGCGGCGGATCGCGGCCGACGATCCCTATGCCAAGGCCGGTCTCTTCGCCGAAGTCGAGGTGAAGGCCTGGAACTGGGTCTTCAACAATCCGGAGGCGTAAGACCCGATGGCATACTGGCTCTACAAGTCCGAACCCTTCAAGTTCTCCTGGGAAAAGCTCAAGTCGAAGGGCGAGGCCGGCGAGGAATGGGACGGCGTGCGCAATTACCAGGCACGCAACAACATGCGGGCCATGAAGATCGGCGACAAGGGCTTCTTCTACCACTCCAACGAGGGGCTCGAAGTCATCGGCATCACGGAAGTCTGCGCCCTGGTGCATCCCGATTCGACCGCCGGCGAGGATCCGCGCTGGGAATGCGTCGACATCCGCGCCGTGCGCGACATGCCGAAGCCCGTGACCCTCAAGGACATCAAGGCCAATCCGAGGCTCGCCAACATGTCGCTCGTCACCTCCATGCGCCTTTCCGTGCAGCCGGTGACGGAGGAGGAGTGGATCGAGGTCTGCCGCATGGGCGGCCTCGACAACCCGCCGCGCTGATGGCTTCCGCTTTGCGTGCCGCCTTCTCCGGAGCGATGCTTTCGTGAAGACGGACCCTGAAGTCTTCATCCGCGGCAATACGGACGTGCTGTCGCCGCCGCATGTGCCGGAGGTGAAGCTGAGGCTCGCCACCGAGGCGCACGATCTCTGGCTGAAGACGGAGGAGGAGCTGGAAGCGATCGGCCTGCCGCCGCCCTTCTGGGCCTTCGCCTGGGCGGGCGGGCAGGGCCTTGCCCGCCATGTGCTCGATCATCCGGCGCTGGTCGCCGGAAAGACGGTGCTGGATTTCGCCAGCGGCTCCGGCCTTGTCGGCATTGCCGCGCGCATGTCGGGTGCTTCGAAGGTGCTGGCGGCGGATATCGATCCGTGGAGCGAGACGGCGATCCGCCTCAATGCCGGTCTCAACGGCGTGACGCTCGACCATACGTCCGACGACCTTATCGGGCAGGACGGCCGCTGGGACGTCGTCCTTGCCGGCGACGTTTTCTATGACCGCGGTTTTGCCGGTCTGCTCATCCCGTGGTTTTCAGCGCTGGCGGCGCGCGGGGCGAGCGTGCTGGTCGGCGATCCCGGTCGCGCCTATTGCCCGCGCGAGCGCATGGAGGCGCTTGCCACCTATGCGGTGCCGGTGACGCGGGCGCTGGAGGACAGCGAGGTCAAGAAGACGACGGTCTGGCGCTTCCGGGCTCAATAACCCGGCCGGATGACGCAGACGCCAGCCTGCCATGCGCAACCGTTTTGGCCCGGCCGCACGGTGATGACCTTCGGACCGCTCCTGTGGCGCCTTGCCGGCCGGTCGTACCAGCCGATCGGGCCGTCGTCGCCGTCGACATAGAAATAGATGCCGTTGCCGCGCTCGCGATAGGCCGTTACCGCCCCGCCGTAGAAATCGCCGTCGCGCCGCAGAAGCGGCCGGCCGGCGCGGCCGTAGCGCAGCTCGGTGCCGAGGCGGTGGCCGTCGTGGACGGCGTTCCGGTCCATCCTCGGCAGCTGGTGGTAGCGGCCGTGATGACCATTGTGGCGACGGGGATGCCACCCGTCCCCGGCTTCGGCGGCCGTCATGCCGCCGGCGACAAGCACGACCGCCAGCCCTAAGACTTTGGTCGCACGGAGCGCTGATAACAGAGTCATTCTGTCCTGCCTTCCGGGTTACGCTTAACAAATCGTTAACCGCAAGATGGGGCAGGAACCGGCGAAAGTCACGGATCGCGCAGGGTTTTCCGCGCTCTTGGTTAACGGGCGCGGCGGGTGAACGAGCGCGCGGATGCCTGCCGGCGTCTAATCGATTAAATTCATTTTGCACTGCAAGAAGGCTTGTGGTTCCGCCTTCCGGTGATTAAACGTCGCAATCACTGCATTGTGCACAACATACTGCAATTCCGGAGAAAATTTGTCCAGATTTTGGCTCTCCGGGGTTCCGTGAGGTTCAGATGGCGAATGTCACTCGAAGCCGGCCGCTCTCGCCGCATCTCCAAGTCTACAAGCCGATCCCGACGATGGTCATGTCCATCGTGCACCGCGTCACCGGCGCGGCGCTCTATTTCGGCACTGTCCTCGTTGCCTGGTGGCTGATCGCGGCGGCGACGGGCGAAGCCTATTTCGACTGGGTGAGCTGGTTCTTCGGCACTTGGATCGGCCGCCTCGTCCTCTTCGGTTACACCTGGGCCTTGATGCATCATATGCTCGGCGGCCTGCGCCATTTCATGTGGGACATGGGCCGTGGCTACGAGAAGCACTTTTCCACCCGGCTCGCCCTTCTGACCCCGGTCGTCTCCGTCGCCCTGACGGTGCTGATCTGGATCGTCGGCACCCTGGCCCGCTGAGGAGACACCCATGGACATGCGCACGCCCCTCGGCAAGGTTCGCGGCCTCGGCTCGGCAAAGGACGGCACGGAGCATTTCTGGCGCCAGCGCCTGACGGCCGTCGCCAACGTTCCGCTGATGCTGTTCTTCGTCGGCTTCCTGATCTGCTATAACGGCGCGTCCTACGCGGAAGTGACGGCAGCGCTGTCGCATCCGATCGTCGCCGTCCTCATGGGCCTCGTCGTCATTTCCGGCCTCATCCACATGAAGCTCGGCATGCAGGTCATCATCGAGGACTATGTGCATGCGGAGGGCGTGAAGATCGGCCTTCTCATGCTCAACACCTTCTTCGCGATCCTGGTCGGTGGGCTCTGTCTCTTCGCCGTCCTCAAAATCGCTTTCGCAGGATAATCCATCATGGCAGCGATCTCCTCCCCGGCGGCCAACGGCAAGGCCTATACCTATGTGGACCACTCCTTCGACGTGATCGTCGTCGGCGCCGGCGGCGCGGGCCTTCGCGCCACGCTCGGCATGGCCGAGCAGGGCCTGAAGACGGCCTGCATCACCAAGGTCTTCCCGACGCGCTCGCACACCGTCGCCGCGCAGGGCGGCATCGCCGCCTCGCTGCAGAACATGACGCCGGACAGCTGGCAGTGGCATCTCTACGACACCGTCAAGGGTTCCGACTGGCTCGGCGACGTCGACGCCATGCAGTATCTCGCCATGGAAGCGCCGAAGGCGGTCTATGAGCTGGAGCATTACGGCGTGCCCTTCTCGCGCAACGCGGAAGGCAAGATCTACCAGCGCCCGTTCGGCGGACACATGCAGAACTACGGCGAAGGCCCGCCGGTGCAGCGCACCTGCGCCGCCGCCGACCGCACCGGCCACGCGATCCTGCACACGCTCTACGGCCAGTCGCTGCGCAACAATGCGGAATTCTTCATCGAATATTTCGCGCTCGACCTGATCATGTCGGCCGATGGCCGCTGCACCGGCGTCGTCGCCTGGAACCTCGACGACGGCACGATCCACCGCTTCGCCGCCAAGATGGTGGTTCTGGCGACCGGCGGCTACGGCCGCGCCTACTTCTCCGCCACCTCGGCGCATACCTGCACGGGTGACGGCGGCGGCATGATCGCACGTGCCGGCCTGCCGCTGCAGGACATGGAATTCGTCCAGTTCCACCCGACCGGCATCTACGGCGCAGGCTGCCTCATCACCGAGGGCGCGCGCGGCGAAGGCGGCTATCTCGTCAATTCCGAGGGCGAGCGCTTCATGGAGCGCTATGCGCCGTCGGCCAAGGACCTTGCCTCGCGCGACGTCGTCTCGCGCTGCATGACGATGGAAATCCGCGAAGGCCGCGGCGTCGGCAAGAACAAGGACCATATCTTCCTGCATCTCGACCATCTCGATCCGGCCGTTCTGCACGAGCGCCTGCCGGGCATTTCCGAGAGCGCGAAGATCTTCGCCGGCGTTGACGTGACGCGCGAGCCGATCCCGGTCCTGCCGACCGTCCACTACAACATGGGCGGCATTCCGACGAACTACTGGGGCGAGGTGCTGAATGCCGATGCCCAAAACCCGGAGCGCATCGCGCCCGGCCTGATGGCGGTGGGCGAGGCGGGCTGCGCCTCGGTGCATGGCGCCAACCGCCTCGGTTCCAACTCGCTGATCGACCTCGTGGTCTTCGGCCGTGCCGCCGCCATCCGCGCCGGCCAGGTGATCGACCGCAACGAGGCGGTCCCGGCGCTCGACATCGCCGCCTGCGACAGGATCATGGATCGCTTCGACCATCTCCGGAACGCCAACGGCAGCACGCCGACGGCGGTGCTGCGCGACAAGATGCAGCGCACCATGCAGGAAGACGCCGCCGTGTTCCGCACGCAGGAATCGCTCGAAAACGGCTGCAAGCGCATGACGGAAATCTGGAAGGAAATGTCCGACATCAAGGTCACCGACCGCTCGATGATCTGGAACTCCGACCTCGTCGAGACGCTGGAGCTGGAAAACCTGATGGCCAACGCCATCACGACGGTCTACGGCGCCGAGGCTCGCAAGGAAAGCCGCGGTTCGCATGCCCGCGAGGACTATGTCGACGGCCCCTTCGCCGGCCGCGACGACGTCAACTGGCGCAAGCACACGCTCGCCTGGGTCAACGATGCGGGCGAGGTGAAGCTCGACTATCGTCCCGTTCACACCGACCTCATCGCCGACGGGATCGATCCCCAGAAGATCGCGCCCAAGGCGCGCGTCTACTGATATCGAGGAGAACTGGACATGGTTGAACTCGCTCTCCCGAAGAACTCGCAGATGACCGAAGGCAAGGTCTGGCCGAAGCCGGACGGGGCCATGAACACCCGCGAGTTCCGCATCTACCGCTGGAATCCGGACGACGGGAAGAACCCGTCGATCGACACGTTCTACATCGATGTCGACGATTGCGGCCCGATGGTCCTCGATGCGCTGCTCTACATCAAGAACAAGATCGACCCGACGCTGACGCTGCGTCGCTCCTGCCGCGAAGGCATCTGCGGCTCCTGCGCCATGAACATCGACGGCACCAACACGCTCGCCTGCACCAAGGGCATGGACGAGGTGAAGGGCACGGTGAAGGTCTATCCGCTGCCGCACATGCCGGTGGTCAAAGACCTCGTTCCGGACCTTACCAATTTCTACGCCCAGCACCGCTCCATCGAGCCCTGGCTGAAGACCGTGTCGCCGACGCCGGCCAAGGAGTGGAAGCAGAGCCATGAGGACCGCCTCAAGCTCGACGGCCTCTACGAGTGCATCCTGTGCGCCTGCTGCTCGACCTCCTGTCCGAGCTACTGGTGGAACGGCGACCGCTATCTCGGCCCCGCCGTGCTGCTGCAGGCCTATCGCTGGCTGATCGACAGCCGCGACGAGGCCACGGGTGAACGTCTCGACAACCTGGAAGACCCCTTCCGCCTCTATCGCTGCCACACGATCATGAATTGCGCCCAGGCCTGCCCGAAGGGCCTCAATCCTGCCAAGGCGATCGGCGAAATCAAGAAGATGCTGGTCGAGCGCCGCCTCTGATCTCCATAAGCGACGTTCATGAAACGTGAGGAGGCGGCCCGATCATTCGGGCCGTTTCATCTTGATTCGCGCGGGCGATTCACGTTAATTCGGCGGGAATTGCTGCAGGGCAGCAGTATCGGGCAGATATCGGGAGTATCGAGATGCGGATTCACCATGCGGCAGGCGGACTGATGATGGCGCTTGCTCTTGCCGGTTGCCAGCGCACCGCTTCGATGGACAGCGTCAATACGCAGCCGAACCTGCGGCCTCTCGAAGCCCAGCCTGTCGGCACGGTCTCTTCGAGCCAGCTTCCCGATCCGACGACGAGCACCGCCGGCGGTCAGTTCCCGGACAAGCCGACGACCGATACGGCGATGGCGACCGGTACCGGCATGGGCGGCGATGCCGCGGCAGCCGCCAACGGCCTCGAGGTCAAGAAGGAAGGCATGGTCGGCAACTGGCGCGTTTCCAACGGCCCGTCCTCCTGCGACATGTTCCTGACGCTCACCAATCTCGGCAGCGGCCTTCGCGGCGGCACGCGCGGCTGCGCCGGCGAGCTGACGACCATGCGCTCCTGGGAAGTGGCCGGCAAGCAGGTCATCCTCAAGGATCTCAACGGCAATGCGATCGGACGCCTCTACAAGTCGGCCGATTCCCGCTTCGACGGTTCGACCAATTCGGGCCAGCCGCTCAGCCTCTCGCGCTGATTTCGCCCTTTCGCCATCGATACGGATGATTGCCGCCCATGGGCAAGGACTGGGACAGGGTTTCGACACATCCGGACCACGGCGTCTCGGATAGGCTGGAGGCCCTTGTCGCAAGCGGTGCGCTGAAGGTGGATCCGGCGCAGAAGGCGATGGCCTTGCGCTTCGACCGCCTGCTCGGGGAGGTCCATGCCCAGCGTCCGGCGCGCAAGTCGAGCGCCCTCGGCTGGCTCTTCGCCTCCCGCAAGCCCGAAAGCGCCAGCGCCCCGAAGGGGCTTTACCTCTATGGCGGCGTCGGGCGCGGCAAGACCATGCTGATGGACATGTTCTTCGAGCTCGCGCCGGTCAAGCGCAAGCGCCGGGCGCATTTCCACGAGTTCATGGCCGATGTGCACGAGCGCATCCACAAGCACCGCCAGAAGCTGAAGGCCGGCGAGACCAAGCAGGCCGATCCCGTGCCGCCGGTGGCCGCCAGCCTCATCGAGGAGGCGCGGCTGCTCTGCTTCGACGAATTCTCCGTAACCGACATCGCCGATGCGATGATCCTGTCGCGGCTTTTCGGAGAGCTGTTCCAGCGCGGCTGCATCCTCGTCGCGACCTCCAATGTGGAGCCGGACAATCTCTACAAGGACGGGCTCAATCGCGGGCTTTTCCTGCCCTTCGTCGATCTCCTGAAACAGCATGTCGAGATCGTGCCGCTGGACTCGCTGACCGATTACCGGCTCGAAAAGGACAGCGGCCTGCCTGTCTTCCGCCATCCGCTCGGCGCGGAGGCCGACATGGCGATGGATGCGGCCTGGCGGCGGGAGACGGCGGGCATGACGACCGGCCCGCGGACAATCTCCTTCCGTGGCCGGAGCATCGCGGTGCCGCAGGCGGCGGGGCGGATCGCCCGGTTCTCCTTCGCCGATCTGTGCGAGCGGCCCCTGGGCGCGGCAGACTATCTCGAAATCCTCGCGCATTTCGACACGCTCTTCGTCGACCACATTCCTCTTCTGGGGGCGGAGAAGCGCAACGAGACGAAGCGCTTCATTAATCTCGTCGACACGATCTACGATCATCGGGCGCGGCTCTTCGCTTCCGCGGCGGCGGCGCCGGAGAACCTGCTGGTGACACGCAAGGGAACGGAAGGCTTCGAATTCGACCGGACAGTGTCGCGCCTCATCGAGATCCGCAGCACGGAATATCTTGCCGACCATCGGGCAAGATACGATGGAAAGGTGACGGAAGCGTGACGGAAATACTTACGTTTACGTAAGATATTTTACATCTAACCGATTGAAATATTTCAGTCCAAAAGTATGTGTTGAATTTTTAACCGGGTAGGCGTAAGCCCTTGCCCCGAAAGGTCCCGCAACTGCGACATGAGGGACCGTTGATCGGAGCAAAGGAAGCTTTCATGGCCCGCAAGAAGATCGCACTTATTGGTTCTGGCATGATCGGTGGCACGCTGGCGCATCTGGCCGGCCTGAAGGAGCTGGGCGATATCGTCCTCTTCGACATCGCCGACGGCATTCCGCAGGGCAAGGGCCTCGACATCGCCCAGTCCTCGCCGGTCGAAGGCTTCAATGCCTCGCTGACGGGTGCGAGCGACTATGCCGCGATCGAAGGCGCCGATGTCTGCATCGTCACCGCCGGTGTTGCCCGCAAGCCCGGCATGAGCCGCGACGACCTGCTCGGCATCAACCTCAAGGTCATGGAACAGGTCGGCGCCGGCATCAAGAAGTATGCCCCGAACGCCTTCGTCATCTGCATCACCAACCCGCTCGACGCCATGGTCTGGGCGCTGCAGAAGTTCTCCGGCCTGCCGAAGAACATGGTCGTCGGCATGGCCGGCGTGCTGGACTCGGCCCGCTTCCGCCTCTTCCTCTCCGAGGAATTCAAAGTTTCCGTCCAGGACGTCACCGCCTTCGTTCTCGGCGGCCACGGCGACACGATGGTGCCGCTCGCCCGCTACTCGACCGTCGCCGGCATCCCGCTGACCGACCTCATCAAGATGGGCTGGGTCACCAAGGAACGTCTCGAAGAGATCATCCAGCGCACCCGTGACGGCGGCGCCGAGATCGTCGGCCTCCTGAAGACCGGCTCGGCCTATTATGCCCCGGCCGCTTCCGCCATCGAGATGGCCGAATCCTACCTCAAGGACAAGAAGCGCGTCCTGCCCTGCGCGGCCTTCCTTTCCGGCCAGTACGGCGTGAAGGACATGTATGTCGGCGTTCCGACCGTGATCGGCGCCGGCGGCGTCGAGCGCATCGTCGAGATCGACCTCAACAAGGCCGAGCAGGAAGCCTTCGACAAGTCGGTCGGCGCCGTTGCCGGTCTCTGCGAAGCCTGCATCAACATCGCTCCCGCCCTGAAGTAATCCGGTAGCCAGACAGGATTTTCCCGATGAACATTCATGAATACCAGGCCAAGGCTCTCTTGAAGAGCTACGGCGCGCCGGTCGCCGAGGGCGTCGCGATCTTCTCCGCGGACGAGGCGGAAGCGGCTGCCAAGTCGCTCCCCGGCCCACTCTACGTGGTCAAGAGCCAGATCCACGCCGGCGGCCGCGGCAAGGGCAAGTTCAAGGAACTCGGCCCCGACGCCAAGGGTGGCGTTCGCCTCGCCTTCTCCATCGAGGAAGCCAAGGCCCATGCCAAGGAAATGCTCGGCAACACGCTCGTCACCGCGCAGACCGGCCCGGCCGGCAAGCAGGTGAACCGCCTCTATATCGAGGACGGCGCCGACATCGACCGTGAACTCTATCTCTCGCTGCTCGTCGACCGCTCCGTCGGCCAGGTTGCCTTCGTCGTCTCGACGGAAGGCGGCATGGACATCGAGGCCGTTGCGCATGACACGCCGGAAAAGATCGTCAACGTTGCGATCAACCCGGAAGCCGGCGTCACCGCCGACGACCTTGCCAAGCTGACGGCGGCTCTCAAGCTCGACGGCGAAGCCAAGGCCGATGCCGAAAAGCTCTTCCCGATCCTCTACAAGGCCTTTGTCGAGAAGGACATGAGCCTGCTTGAGATCAACCCGCTGATCGTCATGAAGAACGGCCGCATGCGCGTTCTCGACGCCAAGGTCTCCTTCGACGGCAATGCCCTCTTCCGCCATGACGACATCAAGGCGCTGCGCGACGAGACCGAGGAAGACGCCAAGGAAATCGAGGCCTCCAAGTGGGATCTCGCCTATGTGGCGCTCGACGGCAATATCGGCTGCATGGTCAACGGCGCAGGCCTTGCCATGGCGACGATGGACATCATCAAGCTCTACGGCAAGGAGCCGGCGAACTTCTGCGACGTCGGCGGCGGCGCCGGCAAGGAGAAGGTTGCGGCTGCCTTCAAGATCATCACGGCCGACCCGAAGGTTGAGGGCATCCTCGTCAACATCTTCGGCGGCATCATGAAGTGCGATGTCATCGCCGAGGGTGTCGTTGCGGCCGTGCAGGAAGTCGGCCTCAAGGTTCCGCTGGTCGTTCGCCTCGAAGGCACGAATGTCGAGCTTGGCAAGAAGATCCTGAACGAATCCGGCCTGGCGATCACCGCCGCCGACGATCTGGACGACGCCGCCAAGAAGATCGTCGCCGCGATCAACGGCTAACTGAAGGACCAGACCTCATGTCGATTCTCGTCAACAAGAACACCAAGGTCCTCGTTCAGGGCCTGACCGGCAAGACCGGCACCTTCCACACCGAACAGGCGCTCGCCTATTACGGCACGCAGATGGTCGGCGGCATCCATCCGAAGAAGGGCGGCGAAACCTGGACCGGCTCCAAGGGCGAAAGCCTGCCGATCTTCGCTTCCGTCGCCGAAGGCAAGGAAAAGACCGGTGCGGACGCATCCGTGATCTACGTTCCGCCGGCAGGCGCCGCGGACGCGATCATCGAGGCGATCGATGCGGAAATCCCGTTCATCACCTGCATCACCGAAGGCATCCCGGTTGCCGACATGGTGCGCGTCAAGGCCCGCCTCGACCGCTCCACGTCGCGCCTGCTCGGCCCGAACTGCCCCGGCATCCTGACGCCCGAAGAATGCAAGATCGGCATCATGCCGGGCTCGATCTTCCGCAAGGGTTCGGTCGGCATCGTCTCGCGCTCCGGCACGCTGACCTATGAAGCCGTCTTCCAGACGTCCAACGAAGGCCTCGGCCAGACGACGGCCGTCGGCATCGGCGGCGACCCGGTCAAGGGCACCGAGTTCATCGACGTGCTTGAGATGTTCCTGGCCGACGACGCCACGACCTCGATCATCATGATCGGCGAAATCGGCGGCTCGGCCGAGGAAGATGCGGCGCAGTTCCTCATCGACGAGGCCAAGAAGGGCCGCAAGAAGCCGATGGCCGGCTTCATCGCGGGCCGTACCGCTCCGAAGGGCCGCACCATGGGCCACGCCGGCGCTGTCGTTTCCGGCGGCAAGGGCGATGCGGAATCCAAGATCGCGGCGATGGAAGCTGCGGGCATCCGCGTTTCGCCTTCGCCGGCACGCCTCGGCAAGACCCTGGTCGAAGTCCTCAAGGGCTGAGAAACGAAACGAGGAGAGGCCGGCTGAAACGCCGGCCTCTCTGGCTCTTCCCGGCAGGATGTGCCGGGCAGTCACAACACGATCGTTCGGGAGGCGGGCGGCGCCCGCAGAGAACCATGGCACGGCAAGACGCCAACGAACAATTCCTGGCCACGTCCTTCCTCGACGGGGCGAACGCAGCCTATATCGAACAGCTCTATGCCAGCTACGAGGCGGATCCCGCCTCCGTCGGCGAGGAATGGCGGACCTTCTTCAAGGCCCTCGAAGACCAGCCCTCCGACGTGATCAAGGCGGCCAAGGGCGCCTCGTGGAAGCGCGCGAACTGGCCGATCGTCGCAAACGGCGAACTCGTCTCGGCGCTCGACGGCAACTGGGGCATGGTCGAGAAGGTTCTCGAAAAGAAGGTCCAGGCGAAGGCCGAGGCCGTCGCCGCGCAGACCGGCGCGCCGGTCAACCAGGCCGACGTCAACCAGGCGACCCGCGATTCCGTGCGCGCCATCATGATGATCCGCGCCTATCGCGCCCGCGGCCACCTGCATGCGAAACTCGACCCGCTCGGCATCGCCGCCCCGGTCGAGGACTATCACGAGCTTTCGCCCTCGAACTACGGTTTCGAGGAGAAGGATCTCGACCGCAAGATCTTCATCGACAACGTGCTCGGCCTCGAATACGCGACCGTGCGCGAGATGGTCGAAATCCTCGAGCGCACCTATTGCTCGACCATCGGCGTCGAGTTCATGCACATCTCCAACCCGGAAGAGAAGGGCTGGATCCAGGAACGCATCGAAGGCCCGGACAAGGGCGTCGATTTCACCGTCGAAGGCAAGAAGGCGATCCTGCAGAAGCTGATCGAGGCGGAAGGCTTCGAGCAGTTCATCGACGTCAAGTACAAGGGCACCAAGCGCTTCGGTCTCGACGGTGGCGAAGCGCTGATCCCGGCGCTGGAGCAGATCATCAAGCGCGGCGGCCAGATGGGCCTCAAGGAAATCGTGCTCGGCATGGCGCATCGCGGCCGCCTCAATGTCCTCACCAACGTGATGGCCAAGCCCCACCGCGCCGTCTTCCACGAGTTCAAGGGCGGCTCCTATGCGCCCGACGACGTGGAAGGCTCGGGCGACGTGAAGTACCATCTCGGCGCCTCCTCGGACCGTGAGTTCGACGGCAACAAGGTGCACCTGTCGCTGACCGCCAATCCCTCGCATCTGGAGATCGTCAACCCGGTCGTCATGGGCAAGGCCCGCGCCAAGCAGGACCAGATGGCGACCGTCTTCGAAGGCGACATCATCCCGCTGCGCGAGCGCGCCAAGGTCATGCCGCTGCTGCTGCACGGCGATGCGGCCTTCGCGGGCCAGGGCGTCGTTGCCGAGATCCTCGGCCTTTCGGGCCTGCGCGGCCACCGTGTCGCCGGCACCGTGCATGTCATCATCAACAACCAGATCGGCTTCACCACGAACCCGGCCTTCTCGCGCTCCTCGCCCTATCCGTCGGATGTGGCGAAGATGATCGAGGCGCCGATCTTCCATGTGAACGGCGACGATCCGGAGGCGGTGACCTATGCCGCCAAGGTCGCGACCGAATTCCGCATGACCTTCCACAAGCCGGTCGTGCTGGATATCTTCTGCTACCGCCGCTTCGGCCATAACGAAGGCGACGAGCCGGCGTTCACGCAGCCGAAGATGTACAAGGCGATCCGCGCCCACAAGACGGTCGTCAACCTCTACGGCTCGCGCCTGATCGCCGAAGGCGTCATCACCGAGGGCGAATTCGAGAAGATGAAGGCCGACTGGCGCGCCAACCTCGAAACCGAATTCGAGATCGGCCAGTCCTACAAGCCGAACAAGGCCGACTGGCTCGACGGCGTGTGGTCGGGCCTGCGCTCGGCCGACAACCAGGACGAACAGCGCCGCGGCAAGACCTCGGTGCCGATGAAGCAGCTCAAGGAGATCGGCCGCAAGATCGCGACGATCCCGGAAGGCTTCCACGCCCACAAGACCATCCAGCGGTTCATGGACAACCGCATGCAGATGGTCGAAACGGGCGAGGGCATCGATTGGGCGATGGGCGAGGCGCTGGCCTTCGGCACGCTCTGCGTCGAGGGCACGAAAATCCGCCTGTCCGGCCAGGACTGCGAGCGCGGCACCTTCTCGCAGCGCCATTCGGTTCTCTACGATCAGGAGTCCGAGGACCGCTACATCCCGCTTGCCAACCTCTCGCCGACGCAGGCGCGTTACGAGGTCATCAACTCGATGCTCTCGGAAGAAGCGGTGCTCGGCTTCGAATACGGCTACTCGCTGGCCCGCCCGAACGCGCTCACCCTCTGGGAAGCCCAGTTCGGCGACTTCGCCAACGGCGCGCAGGTCATCTTCGACCAGTTCATCTCGTCCGGCGAACGCAAATGGCTGCGCATGTCGGGCCTCGTGTGCCTGCTGCCGCACGGCTATGAGGGGCAGGGTCCGGAGCACTCCTCCGCCCGCCTCGAACGCTTCCTGCAGCTCTGCGCGGAAGACAATATGCAGGTCGCCAATGTCACGACGCCGGCGAACTACTTCCACATCCTGCGCCGTCAGGTGAAGCGCGACTTCCGCAAGCCGCTGATCATGATGACGCCGAAGTCGCTGCTGCGCCACAAGCGCGCGGTCTCCTCGCTGTCGGAAATGGCGGGCGAAAGCTCGTTCCACCGCCTGCTGTGGGACGACGCCGAGGTCATCAAGGACGGTCCGATCAAGCTCCAGAAGGACGCCAAGATCCGCCGTGTCGTGATGTGCTCGGGCAAGGTCTATTACGACCTTCTGGAAGAGCGCGAGAAGCGCGGTATCGACGACGTCTACCTGCTGCGCCTCGAACAGCTCTACCCGTTCCCGGCCAAGGCGCTGATCAACGAGCTCAGCCGCTTCCGCAACGCGGAGATGGTGTGGTGCCAGGAAGAGCCCAAGAACATGGGCGCCTGGGCCTTCATCGACCCGTATCTGGAATGGGTGCTGGCGCATATCGACGCCAAGTACCAGCGTGTGCGCTATACCGGCCGTCCGGCCGCTGCCTCGCCGGCGACGGGCCTGATGTCCAAGCATCTCGCGCAGCTTGCCGCCTTCCTCGAGGACGCGCTGGGCGGCTAAGCCGCCCAGTGTCCCCGCACCCACGACAAAGACACGAACAACGGAACTCAACTCATGGCTACCGAAATCCGCGTCCCGACTTTGGGCGAATCCGTCAGCGAAGCGACCGTCGGCACCTGGTTCAAGAAGGTGGGCGACGCCATCAAGGCCGACGAGCCGCTCTGTGAACTGGAAACCGACAAGGTGACGATCGAAGTGCCGGCCCCGGCCTCCGGCGTCCTGTCGGAAATCACCGCCAATGCCGGCGACACCGTCGAGCCGGGCGGCCTGCTCGGCCAGATCGCCGAGGGCGCTGCCGCCGCCGCTGCTCCGGCCGCTGCCGAGAAGGTCGAGAAAGCTGCCGCCGCGGCACCTGCCGCCGAGGCCAAGCCCGCTGCCGGCGCGTCCTCCATGCCGCCCGCTCCGGCCGCCGCCAAGCTGCTCGCCGAAAACAACATCGCGGCCGATCAGGTCGATGGTTCCGGCAAGCGTGGCCAGGTGCTGAAGGGCGACGTCATCGCCGCCCTCGCCAAGGGCATCACGGCCCCCGCCGCCTCGGTCGAGCCGGTCAAGGTTGCCGCCCGTCCGGCCTCCTCGGCGGCCGACGCGCCGCGCGAGGAGCGCGTGAAGATGACGCGCCTGCGCCAGACCATCGCCAAGCGCCTCAAGGATGCGCAGAACACTGCCGCCATGCTGACCACCTACAACGAGGTGGACATGAAGGCCGTGATGGACCTGCGCAGCCGCTACAAGGACATCTTCGAGAAGAAGCACGGCGTGAAGCTCGGCTTCATGGGCTTCTTCACCAAGGCCGTCACCCACGCGCTGAAGGAACTGCCGGCCGTCAACGCCGAGATCGACGGCACCGACATCATCTACAAGAACTACTGCCATGTCGGCGTTGCCGTCGGCACGGACAAGGGGCTCGTGGTCCCGGTCGTGCGCGATGCCGACCAGATGTCGATCGCCGAGATCGAGAAGGAAATCGGCCGTCTCGGCAAGCTCGCCCGTGACGGCGCGCTGTCGATGGCCGACATGCAGGGTGGTACCTTCACCATCTCGAACGGCGGCGTCTACGGCTCGCTGATGTCCTCGCCGATCCTCAACGCCCCGCAGTCGGGCATCCTCGGCATGCACAAGATCCAGGAGCGCCCGGTCGTCGTCGGCGGCCAGATCGTCATCCGTCCGATGATGTATCTCGCGCTGTCCTACGACCACCGCATGGTCGACGGCAAGGAAGCCGTGACCTTCCTGGTGCGCGTCAAAGAAAGCCTGGAAGACCCGGAACGCCTCGTTCTCGATCTCTGATCGTTCGCGAGACCGAAGCCGCCCCGCAGCAGGGGCGGCTTTCGACCGAGCCAGAAGCCAGGAAGCGCAATCGCCATGGACGTGTCCTCCCTTTCCGCATCGCCTTTCCTGCCGATGGTCGGCTGGAGCGCCGTTCTCCTCGCCGTCCATGTCATGCTGCAGGCCTTCACGATGAGTGCGGAAGCCGCAAGGACGGTGGGCGCTTCGTGGAACCCCGGGCCGCGCGACGTGGACTTCAAGCCTTCCGGCAAGATCGCCGGCCGCGCCGCGCGGGCATCCGGCAATTTCCGCGAGACCTATCCGGCCTTCATCGCGCTGGCGCTAGCCCTCGCGCTGAAGGGCGATGCCTCCGGCTGGGGCATCGGCGGCGCCTGGTTGTGGTTTGCCTGCCGTATCGTCTACATTCCGCTCTATCTGGCTGGCGTGCCCTATGTCCGCTCGCTGGCATGGGTCGGCTCGATGCTTGGCCTTGCCGCGATGTTCGCGGCGCTGGTCTCTTGACGGCGGCTTGCGCCTGAAACGGAGCAGATGCGATGCATCCCTATCTCTTCGAACTCGCTTCCCTGATGGCGATCTTCGCCTTTGCCATCGTCTCTCCCGGCGCGGACCTTGCCATGGTCATGCGCCAGTCG
The DNA here is from genome assembly GCF_033705735.1 of Shinella zoogloeoides. Classification (NCBI taxonomy): domain Bacteria; kingdom Pseudomonadati; phylum Pseudomonadota; class Alphaproteobacteria; order Hyphomicrobiales; family Rhizobiaceae; genus Shinella; species Shinella zoogloeoides. The sequence goes on along the minus strand of NZ_CP131130.1, from coordinate 2,980,402 downwards.
ATCGTGCAGGGACGGCGCGCGGCGATCGTCACGTCCTTCGGCATCGGCGCGGCGCTGATGCTGCATGTCACCTATACGATCCTCGGGCTCGGCCTCATCATCTCGCAGTCGATCTACCTCTTCAACATCGTGAAGTGGTGCGGCGTCGCCTATCTCGTCTATATCGGCATCAAGGCGCTGCGCGCCGGCAAGGCCGATCTTTCCGTCGAGGCGATGGGCGGTGAGGAGGACAGGGGCCGGCAGACGGCGCTGCGCGCCTTCGGCCTCGGCTTCCTTGCCAATGCGCTCAATCCCAAGGCCGTCTTCTTCTTCCTGTCGATCTTCTCGACGGTCGTCGGCGCCCATACGCCGATCGCCGTCAAGTTCGGCTACGGCCTCGTCATGGCGACCTGCCTTATCGCCTGGTTCGTCGGCGTCTCGCTGTTCATGACGACACCGAAGATGCAGGCCGCTTTCTCGCGCATGAGCCAGTGGATCGACCGCACGAGTGGCCTCGTCTTCATCGCGCTCGGCATCAAGCTCGCCATGGAAAAGGCCCACTGACGAATGCGCGCCGCCCTCGTCCTTGCCGGATTGCTCGCCGCGACCGCCGCCTCCGCGGCGGAGTGCCGGCAGGAGCATGCGGTCTATGCCGATCGTGACGGGGGCTATGAGCTGGCTTTCGAGCCCGTCGGCTCCGACGCCGCGGTGACGACCCATCACTTCAAGCTGAAGGTGCTGGCCAGCAATACGGTGCTCGACGGCATCGTCATGCCGGGCGACCCGGCGCGCTCGAACGGCATGGTCATGCACGATTGCCCCGAGGGCGATTCCACCGGCGAGGAGATCGCCGCCTGCACCGTCTGGGAAGGCTTGATCTACGCCCTTGACGGTGGCGATGCCGCGCTCCTGCCGGAAGAGGGCAGGCCGGCGGCCGAAACCCTGCTTCTTTCCGGCTTCGGCGCCTCGCTGCGCTATTCGAAGCTCTGGGACGAGGGTAAGGCGAGCGCCGTGCCGTGGGACGTCTTCAAGCGGAAGGGATGCAAGGCATGAGCGAGGCACCCGTTCTTCTCGTCACCGGCGGCAGCCGCGGCATCGGTGCCAGCGTCTGCCGCATGGCAGGCGCGGCCGGCTGGCAGGTCGCGGTGAACTACGTTTCCAATATCGCGGCCGCCGAGGCGGTGGTGGCGGAGATTCGCGATGCCGGCGGTTCGGCTCTCCCCGTTCAGGGCGACGTCGGCAGCGAGCTCGGCCTTGCCAACATCTTCTCCACCATAGACGGCACCTTCGGCCGGCTGGATGGCCTCGTGAACAATGCCGGCATCGTCGCCACGCCGCAGCGCGTCGACGAAATGTCCGCCGAGCGGCTGGAGCGCATGTTCGCCGTCAATGTCATGGGTTCGATCCGCTGCGCGCAGGAAGCGGTGCGCCGCATGTCGACGCGCCATGGCGGGCGGGGCGGGTCCATCGTCAATCTGTCGTCCGTGGCGGCGCAGCTCGGCGCGGCCGGGCAATATGTCGACTATGCCGCCAGCAAGGGCGCCATCGAGAGCTTCACCATCGGCCTTGCCCGCGAGGTCGCGGCGGAGGGTGTCCGCGTCAATCTCGTGCGTCCCGGCATCATCGACACCGAGATCCACGCGTCCGGCGGCCTGCCGGACCGGGCGCGCGACATGGCCTCGCTGATCCCGATGCAGCGGCCGGGCACGGCCGACGAAGTCGCCCATTCCATTCTCTATCTTCTCTCCGACGCGGCATCCTATGTGACGGGTGCCGCCCTCAACGTCAGCGGCGGCCGTTAGGCCCCGCGCAGGAAGGACTTGCCATGGCATATGATCTCATCGTTATCGGTTCCGGCCCCGGCGGCTATGTCTCAGCCATCAAGGCGGCCCAGCTCGGCCTGAAGGTCGCGGTCGTCGAGAAGCGCGCGACCTATGGCGGCACCTGCCTCAATGTCGGCTGCATCCCCTCCAAGGCGCTGCTGCACGCTTCCGAGACCTACAGCCATGCCGCCCACGGCATGGACGCGCTCGGCATCGAGGGCGTGAAGCCCACGCTGAACCTGTCGAAGATGATGGCGCACAAGGATGCGACGGTGAAGTCGAATGTCGACGGCGTCGCCTTCCTCTTCAAGAAGAACAAGATCGACGGCATCCAGGGCACCGGCAAGGTACTGGGCGCGGGCAAGGTTTCCGTCACCAGCGACAAGGGCGAGGAGCAGGTTCTCGAAACGAAGAACATCGTGATCGCCACGGGTTCCGACGTCGCCGGCATTCCGGGCGTTCCGGTCGAAATCGACGAAAAGGTCATCGTCTCCTCGACGGGCGGCATCGCGCTCGACAAGGTGCCGGGCCATCTGGTGGTCGTCGGCGGCGGCGTCATCGGCCTCGAGCTCGGCTCCGTCTGGGCCCGCCTCGGTGCCAAGGTCACGGTCGTCGAATATCTCGACGCCATCCTCGGCGGCATGGACGGTGAAGTCTCCAAGCAGTTCCAGCGCATGCTCGCCAAGCAGGGCATGGACTTCAAGCTCGGCGCCAAGGTGACGGGCGTTACGAAGTCCGGCTCCGGTGCCAAGGTGACCTTCGAGCCCGTCAAGGGGGGCGACGCCACCACCATCGACGCCGACGTCGTGTTGATCGCGACGGGCCGCAAGCCCTACACCGAAGGCCTCGGCCTTGCGGAAGCCGGCGTCACGCTCGACAGCCGCGGCCGTGTCGAGATCGACAAGCACTTCCAGACCAACGTCCCCGGCATCTATGCCATCGGCGACGTGGTGCGCGGCCCGATGCTCGCCCACAAGGCCGAGGACGAGGGCGTTGCCGTCGCCGAAATCCTTGCCGGCCAGGCCGGTCACGTGAACTACGACGTCATCCCCGGCGTCGTCTACACCCAGCCGGAAGTCGCCTCCGTCGGCAAGACGGAGGAGGAGCTGAAGGCTGCGGGCGTCGCCTACAAGGTCGGCAAGTTCCCCTTCACCGCCAACGGCCGCGCCCGCGCCATGCTGGCGACGGACGGCTTCGTGAAGGTGCTGGCCGACAAGGAGACGGACCGCGTGCTCGGCGTCCACATCGTCGGCTTCGGCGCCGGCGAGATGATTCACGAGGCGGCCGTGCTGATGGAATTCGGCGGCTCCTCGGAAGACCTCGGCCGCACCTGCCACGCGCACCCGACCATGTCGGAAGCCGTCAAGGAAGCCGCGCTCGCGACCTTCGCCAAGCCGATCCATATGTGATGGCGACAGGCGGCTGCGACAACCGGCCGCCTGTCCTGCCCGGTCGAACAGGCGCAGCATGCAGGCACTCAAGGAGGCCTGCATGTCGCCCGTGTCGAGACCCGTCTCGCTGCCCCATCCCATTCTTCCCGCCGCCGACTGGGCGGATCGCTTCACGCTCGGCCTTGCGGTCGAGGGGCTGACGGCGCGGGAGGCGGCGCGGCTGGCGCTGGAGCATCCGCCGGGCTGGGTGCGCAGGCTCATGGTGCTGCGCAACGCGCTGGTCGCGCCCTTCGGTCTCAAGGGGGCGGCGGAAAGGGTGGCGACGTCGGAGACGGAGATCGGCGGCTTCCCGGTGGTGAGCGCCAGCGACGGCCGGGTCGTTCTCGGCTTCGACGACCGGCATCTCGATTTCCGCATCGTCATCGACGTGTTGCAGGACCGGCCGAGCGGCCAGACCCTCTCCGTGATGACGCTGGTCCATCGCAACAACCTGATCGGCCGGCTCTATCTCGCGGCGGTCATGCCGTTCCACAAGCTGATCGTGCGCAGGATGCTGTCGGGCATCGGCGATCGGGTCCTCACTTCACCGCGGTGACCGAAAAACCTTCCTTGCGCAGCAGTTCGACGACGCCTTCCGGGCCTGCCAGATGCAGCGCGCCGACGGCCATGAAGACATTGCCTTGCGCAAGGATCGGCGCTGCGCGTGTCGCCATGACATGGTTGCGGTCGACGATGATGCGCTGCTCGAAATCCGCATAGGCCTTCGCATCCTCGGTCGTCTCGGGCGCGGCGGCGCGCATCATCGGCATGATCATGCCGGTGTCGCCGGCAAGATAGAGCTGGCTCATCGTCTCGATGACGTCTGTCAGCTTGTCGCCGAGCTCCACCGTCTGCACGAGGCCCTGGATCTGTGGCTCGACCGGCAGGGAATCGAGGGCGGAAATCTGCTCGATGAGCGTTTCGAGGCCCTTCAGCGTCTTGCCTTCGGCAAGCGCATCCTTGGCGAGGCGCTGATCGAGGAAGGCGGCGCCGGCCGTCTTGCGGGCGATCTCGCAGGCCGGCAGCGCGACGAAGCTGGCGATCATCCACGGCTTCATGCGGCTGACGGCGGCAAGCGACAGGCCGCGGCTCTTCAGGCCCTCCGCCAGCCTTTCCGCTTCGGCCTTGTCGATGAAGTCGGTAATGGACTTGCCGTCCGCGAACATGGTGAGGTCCGGGCGGGCCATGATCGTCGCGCCGGCCTTCTTCTCGTCGGCGATCTCATCCGATTCGACGATGACCGTCGAAGCGGCGGCATAGGCGGTGCGGGCGGCCTCCGGCATGGCGAGCACGCGCGGATCCGTCACATGCATGGTGCCGAGCAGCCAGGAGGCGGGGCGGCCGTCCTTCTCGATCTTCCAGAAGATGCCCCTGCCGTTGGGCAGCGCGTCGGCCTCGGCGCGCAGCTTCGCGTAGCCGGCGGGGTCGTCCTTCTCGTACTGGACCAGCAGGTTCTCGCCGCCGCAGGCCGGCGGCTCCTGCGCATGCGCCGGGGAAAGGGTCGCCAGCACGAGGAGGAAGGACAGGGCGAGGAGGACGTTGATGGCGGCGAGCAGCCAGAGGCCCGCATCGGCGGCCCGGTCGGCGAGCGCCAGTCGGGTTTTGTGAAGAAGGACTGTCATGGTCGAACGCTCCGAATTTCGCCGGACCCTAGCCTTCGCCTTCCTCACAATCCCTTAACGGATCAGGCGCGGGGATGGGCCCGGTCGTAGATTTCGAGCAGGCGCGCCGAATCGACGCCGGTATAGACCTGTGTGGTGGAAAGGCTGGCATGGCCGAGCAGTTCCTGGATGGTGCGCAGATCCCCGCCGCCGGCGAGTAGATGGGTGGCGAAGGAATGGCGCAGCGCATGGGGCGTCGCGCTGTCCGGCAGGCCGAGCGCGCCGCGCAGCTTCTGCATCTCGCGCTGGATGATGGCGGGCTGCAAGGGGCCGCCGCGCGCGCCGCGGAAGAGCGGCCTGTCTTCGCCGAGCGGGTAGGGGCAGAGCTCGACATAGTCCTCGACGCCCGTGCGGGCCGGCGTAATCAGCGGCACGATGCGCGTCTTGCCGCCCTTGCCGGTGATGCGCAGCGATGCGGGGCTGCCGGCAAAATCGGCGGGCGTCAGCGACAGCGCCTCGGAGATGCGCAGGCCGCAGCCGTAGAGGAGGGCGAGGACCGCCGCATTGCGCACGCGGATCCAGGGCTCCTCGGCCAGTTGCTCATGGGCGTCGACGACGGCGATGGCCTGCCGGTCCGACAGCGGCTTGGGCAGGGATTTCGGCTGCCTGGGCGAGCGCACCGCGGTGGCGCCCGCGGCATTGGCAAGGCCCTTGCGCTCGAGATGGCGCAGGAAGGAGCGCAGGCCCGCAAGGCCGCGGCCGAGCGTGCGCGCGCCGGCGCCGTCGCGGCGGCGGGCGGCGAGGAAGCCGCGCAGGTCCGCCGGGCGCAGGGCCTCGATGTCCTTGAGGCTGGCAGGGGCGGCGATATGTTCGGTGAGGAAGGCGAGGAATTGGCGCGTGTCTCGCTCATAGGCCTCCAGCGTGTTGTCGGAAAGCCGGCGCTCGCCGGCAAGCGCCGCAAGCCAGCCCTGCCGCTCGGCCATGAGCGCCGGATCGGCGATGATGAGAAGTTCGGTCATGTCCTGCCTCCGGCATTTGCAAGGCTATCGCATAGGGAATTCGAGGTTTGCGCCCTTTCCTTCTCCCCTCGGGGAGAAGGTGGCCCGACGGGTCGGATGAGGGGGATGGAGAGACGCCTTCCTTACACGCGCGATAGCCTTCTGGCGTTCGGGACAGGATGGGCGATGCATGGCTAAGGAATTGCTAACGTTCCGCCCCGGGGCTGGGCAAGCACCGTCGCCTTCCTCTAGACATGGTGGCTCGTATAGAGAGAGCTTTCTTCCGCATCCGGGTAAGCGCATGCTGCTTCGTTCCATGTCCGCCGAAAACTACCGGTCGCTCCGCTCGATCCGCATGGATCTTGGGCGGGTGAACCTGTTCGTCGGCGAGAGCGGGGCCGGCAAGTCGAACCTCTACCGCTCGCTGCAACTGGTGCAGGCCGCGGTGCGCGGCACCTTCGCCCATGAGATCGCGGCGGAGGGCGGCATGGCCTCGGCGCTGTGGACGGGCAGGCGGCGGGCGAACGAGCCGGTGCGCATCCGGCTGGAGACGGAACTGCTCGACGAGGACAGGGCAATCACCTTCCGCTACCGCGTCGAGGCGGGGCTGCGACCGCCGAAGGCGTCGGCGGGTTTCGCCTTCGAGCCGCAGGTGAAGGCCGAGGAGCTTTCCATCGAAACCGGCCGCCGGCCGGTGACGGTGATGAAGCGCGCGGGGCCGGGGATCATGGTCCGGGACGAGACCGGGCGCATGGTCGAGCATCCCGAGCAGGCGCTGACCTCGGAGACGGCGATCGCCCTTCTCGGCGATGCCGGGCACTATCCCGAGATCGGCACCTTCCGCCGCGCGGTGTCGCAATGGCGCTTCTTCCACGGCTTCCGCTCGGATCGCAGCTCGGCGCTGCGCCAGCCCTGCCTTGCCGTCACCGCGCCGCTGCTCGACGAGGACGGCGCCAACATGGCGGCGGTCTTCGCGACGCTCGTGTGGACGCGGGAGGATACGGTCGATCTCGACCGTGCCGTCGCGGAGGCCTTCGGCGGGGCGAAGCTTTCCGTGCCGGAGCCGGAGGAATTCGCATCCTTCGGGCTGGTCTTCCCCCAGTTTCCGCAGCGCGTCTTCCAGCCGCGCGAACTCTCCGACGGGCAGATCCGCTTCCTTTCGCTCGCCGCCGCGCTGCTCTCCTACCGCACGCCGCCGCTGATCGCGCTCAACGAGCCGGAGGCGAGCCTTCATCCCGACATGCTGCCGCCGCTTGCCGGCATGATCGCGCGGGCGGCGGAGACGAGCCAGATCTGGATCGTTACTCATTCCGAGCGGCTGGCGCAGGAGGTGGAGAGCCGTTGCGGGGTGCGGGCGAAGCGCGTCGTGCGCAACGACGGGGCTACCTGGATCGACGGCATGCGGCTTACCGGCGAAATGGACGAGGACGAATGAGCGACGCGGCGATCTTTGCGGTTCTCTTTGCGCACCGGCGGGGGCATCTTCGCGGGAAATGAGCAGCGATTCGACCAACCTCTTCGGGGAAAGGCTTTTTCCACGCACCGTGCCCGTCCTGGTGCCGGTGCCGACGGCCGTCGCCTATTCCTATACGGTGCCGGAGGGCATGGCGGTGGAGCCGGGGTCCATCGTGCAGGTGCCGCTCGGCCCGCGCCTCGTCGCCGGCGTCGTCTGGGATGGCGGGGATGACGGCAGGGTCGATCCGAAGAAGCTGCGGCCCATCGAGAAGGTCTTCGACTGCCCGCCGCTTTCCAGGGAGATGCGCGATTTCCTCGACTGGGTCTCTGCCTATACGGTGACGCCGCCGGGCCTCGTCGCCCGCATGGCGCTGCGCGCGCCGGCGGCCTTCGATCCGGAGCCGATGATCGAGGGCCTGCGCTTCACCGGCCATCGGCCGGAGCGTCTGACGAGCGCGCGCGAGCGCGTATTGGAAATGGTCGAGGACGGCATCCCGTGGACCCGGTCGGGCCTTGCCCATGCCTCCGGCACCTCGACGAGCGTCATCGACGGGCTGGTGAAGCAGGGCAGTTTCGAGACCGTCTTCCTGCCGCCGCCGCCGGTGGTGGCCGCGCCCGATCCCGATTATGTCGCGCCGCGGCTCGAAGGGCCGCAGACGGAGAGCGCGGCCGATCTGGTCGAGAGCGTGCGCAAGGGCGGCTTTTCCGTCTCGCTGATCGACGGCATCACCGGCTCGGGCAAGACGGAGGTCTATTTCGAGGCGATCGCCGAGACGCTGCGGCAGGGCCGGCAGGTGCTGATCCTGCTGCCGGAAATCGCGCTGACGGCGAGCTTCCTCGAACGCTTCCACGACCGCTTCGGGGCCAAGCCGGCGGAGTGGCATTCCGATCTCGCCCCGCGCATCCGCGAAAAGGTCTGGCGACAGGTGACGACGGGCGACGTGCGGGTGGTGGCCGGCGCGCGCTCGGCGCTGTTCCTGCCTTTCGAGAATCTCGGCCTCGTCATCGTCGACGAGGAGCACGATCCGGCCTACAAGCAGGAAGACCGCGTCTTCTACAATGCCCGCGACATGGCGGTGGTGCGGGCGCGCATCGGCGATTTCCCGGCCGTGCTCGTCTCGGCGACGCCCTCGGTGGAAAGCCGGGTCAACAGCGAGGTCGGGCGCTATCGCAAGCTACACCTGCCGACGCGCTACGGCGACGCGGCGCTGCCGGACCTGCACCTCATCGACATGCGCCGCCATCCGCCGGCGCGCGGCGGCTTCCTCTCGCCGGTCCTCCTGCGCGGCATCGCCCGCACCATCGAGAAGGAGGAGCAGGCGCTGCTCTTCCTCAACCGGCGCGGCTATGCGCCGCTGACGCTCTGCCGGGTCTGCGGCCATCGCTTCCAGTGCCCGCAATGTTCGAGCTGGCTGGTCGAGCACCGGTTCCGTGGGCAGATCCAGTGCCACCATTGCGGCTATGCCGAGCGCACGCCCGAGGCCTGCCCGGAATGCGGCACCTTCGATCATCTGGCGGCCTGCGGGCCGGGGGTGGAGCGCATCGCGGAGGAGGTGGAGCGGCATTTTCCGGAGGCGCGGACCATCGTGCTCTCCTCCGACCTCATGGGCGTCAAGCGCCTCAGGCTGGAGCTGGAGGCCATCGCGCGGGGCGAGGCGGATATCGTCATCGGCACGCAGCTCGTCGCCAAGGGGCACAATTTCCCGATGATGTCGCTGGTCGGGGTGGTGGATGCCGATCTCGGCCTTTCTAACGGCGATCCGCGCGCGGCGGAGCGGACGTTCCAGCTTCTTTCGCAGGTGACGGGTCGCGCCGGGCGTTCGGGCCTCAAGAGCCACGGCCTCATCCAGACCTACCAGCCGGCCCATCCCGTCATGCAGGCGATCGTTTCGGGCGATGCACAGGCCTTCTACGACCGCGAGATCGGCGAGCGGGAAAAGGCGCTGCTGCCGCCCTTTGGGCGGCTCGCCTCGGTCATCGTCTCGGCCGACAGCCGCGGCGAGGCGGAAGCGCATGCGCGAGGGCTGCGGCAGGCCGCGCCGCATGTCGACGGCATCTCGATCCTCGGCCCGGCGGAGGCGCCGCTGGCGCTGGTGCGGGGCCGCCATCGGTTCCGCCTGCTCGTCCATGGCCGGCGGGGCAGCGACATGCAGACCTTCCTGCGCGCCATGCTGGCGAACGGGCCCAAGGAGCGCGCCTCGCTCCAGGTCCAGCTCGATATCGACCCGCAGAGCTTCCTGTGAGGCGCAAGGTTAACAAAGAGTTGTGCGAATTGGCCCCGTGCGCTTCTGCGCGCCGGGCGCCTGTGCGATAGAAGGCCGCAGCAACCGACGGGAGAGACGCCAGATGGAATTCTACATCCCCACCGAGACCGGCGAGCTCCTGGCGTTTCTGGCGGCCATCGTCACGGGGCTTTTCGGCCTCTTCGTGCTCTTCGCGCCCGGCATGGCGCTCAAGTTCGCCGGGCTCCAGCCGAAGGAGGGCAGCCGCGAGGCTTATGCCTTCGCCCGTTCGGCCGGCGGCTTTCATGCGGGGCTTGCAATCGTGGCGCTGATGATGGCGCAGAGCTGGATCTACATGGCCATCGGTGGCGGTTTCGCGCTGGCCGCCTTCGGTCGCATCCTCTCCCTGATGTCGGACCGTTCCTTCTCGCTGAAGAACCTTCTCGCGCTCCTCGTGCAGGCGGTGCTCGCTGCCCTGCCGCTCGGCTATGCCTTCGGCTTCATCTGACCGGAAAACCGGGCCGCGAAGGCCAGCCGGCGTGTAAATAGACCACGCGCAGTCAACTTTTGCCCCGACTGTGGCCGACTTATGGCGCATTCCTGCGTCCGGCGTGTTGCGAGTCCCGGTTTCGTATGCTAGACGAACCGCGAAATTCAGAAAAAGCGGGCGCCCGAGCCTGTGGGAACTGAAGATTACCGCAACGATTTCAGATGGTTAGGACCGTAGCTTCGCTACTGCCCAGCGCTCTGGATGATAAGAAGAGAAGCTTGTGCCCGTGGCAGACACATCCCAGCTTGTTTCCGGTGTTGCAGAAAGATACGCGTCTTCGCTTTTCGACCTCGCTCAGGAAGCCGGTTCGGCTGACAGTGTCGGTGCCGATCTCGCCCGTTTCCAGGCGTTGATCGACGAAAGCGACGACCTGAAGCGGCTGATCGCCAGCCCTGTCTTCTCCGCCGAAGATCAGACCAAGGCCATTGCCGCCGTCGCCGCCAAGGCCGGCATTACGGGTCTCGTGGCAAACTTCCTCAAGGTGGTTGCGTCCAATCGTCGCCTTTTCGCCGTTCCCGGCATGATCAAGGCGTACCGCGTCATCGCGGCCCGCGCCCGCGGCGAAATCACGGCCGACGTCACCTCGGCCCATGCGCTGACCGCAGCGCAGGAAAACGAATTGAAGGCGGCGCTGAAAGGCGTCACCGGCAAAGACGTGGCGGTTGCCGTCACCGTGGATCCGTCCATTCTCGGTGGTCTGATCGTCAAGGTGGGATCGCGCCAGATCGACACGTCCCTTCGCACCAAACTCTCTACTCTTAAGCTTGCACTGAAAGAGGTCGGCTGATGGATATCCGCGCCGCGGAAATTTCCGCAATTCTCAAAGATCAGATCAAAAACTTCGGCAAAGAGGCGGAAGTCTCGGAAGTCGGCCAGGTGCTTTCCGTCGGTGACGGTATCGCCCGCGTTTACGGCCTCGACAATGTCCAGGCCGGTGAAATGGTGGAGTTCCCCGGCGGCATCCGCGGCATGGCGCTGAACCTGGAAAGCGACAACGTCGGTGTCGTTATCTTCGGTTCGGACCGTGACATCAAGGAAGGCGACACCGTCAAGCGTACGGGCGCTATCGTTGACGTGCCGGTCGGTCCGGAACTGCTCGGCCGCGTCGTCGACGCGCTCGGCAACCCGATCGACGGCAAGGGCCCGATCAATGCCAAGCAGCGCGCACGCGTCGACGTCAAGGCTCCGGGCATCATCCCGCGCAAGTCGGTTCATGAGCCGATGTCGACCGGCCTCAAGGCCATCGACGCCCTGATCCCGGTCGGCCGCGGCCAGCGCGAGCTCGTCATCGGCGACCGCCAGACCGGCAAGACCGCCATCATTCTGGACACGATCCTGAACCAGAAGGCCATCCACGACAACGGCCCGGACGGCGACAAGCTGTACTGCGTCTACGTCGCTATCGGCCAGAAGCGTTCGACCGTCGCCCAGTTCGTGAAGGTTCTCGAAGAGCGCGGCGCTCTCCAGTACTCGATCATCGTTGCTGCCACCGCGTCCGACCCGGCGCCGATGCAGTATCTCGCACCGTTCGCCGGCTGCGCGATGGGCGAATACTTCCGTGACAACGGCAAGCACGCCCTCATCGGCTATGACGACCTTTCCAAGCAGGCCGTTTCCTACCGCCAGATGTCGCTGCTGCTGCGCCGCCCGCCGGGCCGTGAAGCTTACCCGGGCGACGTCTTCTACCTGCATTCGCGTCTCCTCGAGCGCGCTGCAAAGCTCAACGACGACATGGGCGCTGGCTCGCTGACGGCTCTGCCGGTCATCGAAACCCAGGGTAACGACGTTTCGGCGTTCATCCCGACCAACGTGATCTCGATCACCGACGGCCAGATCTTCCTTGAAACGGACCTGTTCTACCAGGGTATCCGCCCGGCCGTTAACGTCGGTCTGTCGGTTTCCCGCGTGGGCTCGTCCGCACAGATCAAGGCGATGAAGCAGGTTGCCGGCTCGATCAAGGGCGAGCTTGCCCAGTATCGCGAAATGGCAGCCTTCGCCCAGTTCGGCTCGGACCTCGACGCCGCGACGCAGCGCCTGCTCAACCGCGGTGCACGCCTGACCGAACTCCTGAAGCAGCCGCAGTTCTCGCCGCTGAAGACGGAAGAGCAGGTCGTCGTGATCTTCGCCGGCGTCAACGGCTACCTCGACAAGCTTCCGGTCGCACAGGTCGGCAAGTTCGAGCAGGGCCTGCTCGGCTACATGCGTTCCGAGGGCAAGGCTATCCTCGACACGATCCGCACGGACAAGGCCATCAGCGACGACACGAAGGGCAAGCTCAAGGCTGCTCTCGACGCCTTCGCCAAGACCTTCGGCTGAGCTGACGGTTCTAGCCCTGCGCGCTCACCGGCGCGCAGGCGCCCCGAACTTTGGATTTGACGCATGATCCCTCCGGATCGTGTTACAGGACGGAAAACGGATGCCTTCACTTAAGGATCTGAAAAACCGGATCGCCTCCGTCAAGGCGACGCAGAAGATCACCAAGGCGATGAAAATGGTCGCCGCGGCGAAGCTTCGGCGTGCCCAGGAAGCGGCCGAGGCCGCCCGGCCCTATTCGCAGCGCATGAGCGCCGTTCTCGCCAATATCGCCCAGGCTGTCGGCCAGGACGATTCGGCGCCGCGCCTGATGACCGGCACGGGCAAGGACGATGTCCACCTGCTCGTCGTCTGCACGGCCGAACGCGGCCTGTGCGGTGGCTTCAACTCGCAGATCGCGCGTCTGGCGCGTGACCATACCCGCAAGCTTCTGGCGAGCGGCAAGACGGTCAAGATCATCTGCGTGGGCAAGAAGGGCTTCGATATCCTGCGTCGCGAATTCGCTTCGCTGATCATCGACCGCGTCGACCTTCGCGAAGTCAAGCGCATTGGCTTCACCAATGCCGACGAGATCGGCCGCAAGGTCATCGGTCTCTTCGAGCAGGGCGAATTCGACGTCTGCACGCTGTTCTATTCCGAGTTCAAGTCGGTTATCGCGCAGATCCCGACCGCGCTCCAGCTCATCCCGGCCTCCGCTCCGGCGGCAGCTGCCGAGACGACCGGCGCAACGGCGATCTACGACTACGAGCCGGACGCCGGCGCGATCCTCGGCGACCTCATCCCGCGCAACATTTCGGTGCAGATCTTCCGGGCGCTGCTCGAGAACGTCGCCGGCGAAATGGGCGCCAAGATGAGCGCCATGGACAACGCGACCCGCAATGCTGGTGAGATGATCAACAAGCTGACGCTCAACTACAACCGTCAGCGCCAGGCTCAGATCACCAAGGAACTCATCGAAATCATCTCGGGCGCCGAAGCGCTCTAAGGACCAGGACAAAGAGGGTAAGAGATATGGCTAAGGCAGCTACCCCGAAGGACACCGCAGCGGCGAAGAAGCCGGCTGCGAGCAAGACGGTAACGGCGGCGGCTCCGGCCGCAGCGGCAACCAAGGCTTCGGCCACTGCCGCCAAGGCAAAGGCACCGGCCGCGAAGGCTGCTGCGACCAAGGCTTCGGCTCCGGTCGCAGCCGGCGCAACCGGCCGCGTTACCCAGGTTATCGGCGCCGTCGTTGACGTCGCCTTCGACGGCGCTCTGCCGCTCATCCTGAACGCGCTGGAAACTGACAACAACGGCAACCGCCTCGTTCTCGAAGTCGCCCAGCATCTCGGTGAAAACACCGTCCGCACGATCGCCATGGACTCGACCGAAGGTCTCGTTCGCGGCCAGCCGGTCACCGACACGGGCGCTCCGATCTCCGTTCCGGTCGGCGACGAGACCCTCGGCCGCATCATGAACGTCATCGGCGAGCCGGTCGATGAAGCCGGTCCGCTCGTCACCAAGGCCAAGCGCGCCATCCACCAGGACGCTCCGGCCTATGTCGAGCAGTCGACGGAAGCGCAGATCCTCGTCACCGGCATCAAGGTCGTCGACCTTCTCGCTCCCTACGCAAAGGGCGGCAAGATCGGCCTCTTCGGCGGCGCAGGCGTCGGCAAGACCGTTCTCATCATGGAACTGATCAACAACGTCGCCAAGGCGCACGGTGGTTACTCGGTGTTCGCAGGCGTGGGTGAACGTACCCGCGAAGGCAACGACCTTTACCACGAAATGATCGAATCGGGCGTGAACAAGCACGGCGGCGGCGAAGGCTCCAAGGCCGCCCTCGTTTACGGCCAGATGAACGAACCGCCGGGCGCCCGCGCTCGCGTCGCCCTGACGGGTCTGACGATCGCTGAAGACTTCCGCGACAAGGGTCAGGACGTTCTGTTCTTCGTCGACAACATCTTCCGCTTCACGCAGGCAGGTTCGGAAGTGTCGGCTCTGCTCGGCCGTATCCCGTCGGCCGTGGGCTATCAGCCGACGCTCGCCACGGACATGGGCCAGATGCAGGAACGCATCACCACCACGACCAAGGGTTCGATCACCTCGGTTCAGGCCATCTACGTTCCCGCCGACGACTTGACCGACCCCGCGCCGGCAACCTCGTTCGCCCACCTCGACGCCACGACCGTTCTGTCGCGCTCGATCGCCGAAAAGGGCATCTACCCGGCCGTTGACCCGCTCGACTCCACGTCGCGCATGCTCGACCCGATGGTTGTCGGTGAAGAGCACTACGAAGTCGCCCGTAAGGTCCAGACGACCCTGCAGCGCTACAAGGCTCTCCAGGACATCATCGCGATCCTGGGCATGGACGAACTGTCGGAAGACGACAAGCTGGCCGTTGCCCGCGCCCGCAAGATCGAGCGCTTCCTGTCCCAGCCGTTCTTCGTCGCCGAAGTCTTCACCGGTTCGCCGGGCAAGCTCGTCGCTCTCGAAGACACGATCAAGGGCTTCAAGGGCCTCGTCAACGGCGAGTACGACCATCTTCCGGAAGCTGCCTTCTACATGGTCGGCTCCATGGAAGAAGCCATCGAGAAGGCCAAGAAGCTGGCTGCCGAAGCTGCTTGATGATTGTCGGGCGCCCGCACCGGGCGCCCTTCTCTTCCCGGCCGTATGAAATCAGAAGAAGTGAATGGTCATGGCTGACAGTTTCAACTTTGAACTCGTTTCCCCCGAGCGCCTGCTGGTTTCCGGCAGCGTCAGCGAAGTCGTCATCCCGGCGACCGAGGGCGAGATGACCGTCATGGCCAACCATGCGCCGACCATGACGACGATCAAGCCGGGCATCGTCACCGTGAAGACGGCCGACGGCAAGAAGGACCGCTACGTGGTCTTCGGCGGTTTCGCCGATATCATTCCGACCGGCTGCACGCTGCTCGCCGAATCGGCGGTCCATGTCGACGAATTCAACAACGACGACATCACGCGTCGTATCGAGGCTGTCCGCAAGGAGCTCGACCACGTGAAGACGGACGACCAGAAGTTCGGCATCGAGACCTATCTCGCCGAGCTGACGACGCTCCAGGGCATCGTGATGCCGGTCTGATGCCGGTCGCATGAAACACATCGAACCCGCTCCGGCGGGTTTTTTGTTGCCTTGCTTCGGGCGGAAGGACTCCTTTACCTTTCCGCGAGAATGGCTCACCCTTCATTCTGACAACCGCAGCGCGATTTCCTGTTTCTTTACGGGACGAGAGGAGATTGGCGCGAGATGCGGTCGCCGCGATGGCGGCTGGATGTCAGGATGGAATGGATGAGCAGCAAGATCGTACCCGTCATCATGGCCGGCGGAAAAGGCACCCGCCTCTGGCCCCTGTCGCGCGCTTCGGCGCCCAAGCAGTTCCTCGAATTCCTCGGGGAAACGACGCTCTTCCAGAAGTCGCTGGCGCGGGTTTCCGACAAGGCGCTTTACGAGCCGCCGGTCATTGTCACCAACAGCGATTTCCGTTTCCTTGTCGCCGAGCAGGCGCGGGCGGTCGACATGGCGCTGACCTCCATCCTTCTTGAGCCAGTGGCACGCAACACAGCGCCCGCGCTTGCCGCCGCCGCGACGCTGATCGCCCGTGTCCATGGCAGTGACGCGATCATGCAGGTGCTCGCCTCCGACCATGAGATCGACGCCGATGCGACCTATTTCGACTGCATCGCCAAGGCGGCGGCCGCTGCCCGCACCGGGCGCCTCGTGACCTTCGGCATCACGCCCAAGGAGCCGGCGACCGGCTACGGCTATATCGAGATCGGCGAGGAAATCGGCAACGGCGCCCATGCGGTGCGCCGCTTCGTCGAGAAGCCGGACCACGACAACGCCGCCGCCATGCTGGCGACGGGCGGCTATTTGTGGAATTCCGGCATGTTCATGCTGCCGGTCGGCCATTTCCTGCGCGAGTTGCAGCAATATGCCCCCGAGGTGCTGAACGCGGCGAGCGAAGCGGTCGCCAAGGCGCAGCACGACCTCGATTTCGAGCGGCTGGACGCCGAGGCCTTCGCCCGCGCGCCGGATATTTCCGTCGACTACGCCATCTTCGAGAAGACGCCGATTGCCGCCGTCGTGCCTTCGCCGATTTCCTGGTCCGATCTCGGCAGTTGGGATTCCGTGTGGAAGACCGGCCAGCGGGACGAAGCGGGCAATGTCGCTGACGGCAGCACGACGGTTCTCGACACGCGCAATTCGCTGGTGATCTCTCGCGATATCCATGTTGCCGTGCAGGGGCTGGAAAATGTCGCGGTCGTCGCCAGCGAGGATGCCGTCTATGTCGGGCGGCTGGAGGACAGCCAGAATGTCGGCAGGCTGGTGAAGCATCTCGCGGCGCTGCCGAAGACGGCCAAGCTGACGGAGACGCATCCGACCTCCTACCGCCCCTGGGGCGGCTATACGTCGGTGCTGAACGGCGAGCGCTTCCAGGTCAAGCGCCTGTTCGTGACGCCCGGCAAGCGGCTGTCGCTGCAGAAGCATCATCACCGCTCGGAGCACTGGATCGTCGTGCGCGGCACCGCCGAGGTGACGATCGGCGACAGGACGATCCCGCTGCGCGAGAACGAGTCGGTCTATATTCCGCAGGGCGAGATGCACCGGCTCGCCAATCCGGGCAAGATCCTGCTGGAGCTCATCGAGGTCCAGACCGGCTCCTATCTCGGCGAGGATGATATCATCCGCATCGAGGACGAGTTCGGCCGCGGCTAGAGAAGCGTCTCGCCGTCGGGCGTGACCTTCAGGGCCGTCAGGCGGCCGGTGGCGTAGCAGGTCGTGTCGATGCAGATGCGGCCCGGGCGGAAGACCGGCTCGGGACCGGCCGTGTGGCCGTGGATGACGGTGACGGGCAGGCCCGGTCCGTCGCTGAGGAAGGGCTCGCGGATCCACATCATGTCGTGGTCTTCCTGCTGGCGCAGCGGCACGCCGGGCAGGATGCCCGCATGCACGAAGAGGCGGTCGCCGCAGCGGGCGGCGATCGGCAGGCCTTGCAGGAAGGCGATATGGCGGGCGGGCATGCGTGCCCGAAGGTCCGAGCCAAGAGCCTCCAGGCCGCCGGGGCGGTCGAGATAGCCGGACGGTTCCAGCCCGTAGGAGCGCAGCGTCGCATCGCCGCCGAAATCGAGCCAGCGCTGATGTCGCGGCGGATCGGCGATGAATTTCAGGAACGTGTCGTCATGGTTGCCGCAGAGCGCGATGCGCTCGATGCCGTCGCCATGGCGTTCCGCGGCGAGATGCTCGATCACGGCGCTTGAGGCCGGGCCGCGGTCGACATAATCGCCGAGATAGACGATCAGCGGCTGGGCGCCCGGATGGCCGGCCGCATCCTCCCGGATGCGCGCCTCCAGCGCCAGCAGCGCGGCATGGCAGCCGTGCACGTCGCCGATGGCGTAGATGAGCGGCCGGTCGGCGGCAAGGGTGAGGCGCTGGCGGCGGGAGGAGGAGGCGGATGCGGTCATGGTGCGTGTCATAGCCGCCGAGACGGGGCGCGGTCCAGAGCCGTTGCGGCGCTGGGCAGGGGCGGCCCGCGCTTCACTTCGCCCTCTTGACATCCGCCGCGTTGAGGCCGACTTCACGGGGGAGAAGACGCGAAGGAGACGAGCCATGAGCGAGGCAGCCCGCACGACGATCGACCAGGCGGAAGTCGACCGCTTTTCCGCCATGGCCGCCGAGTGGTGGGACCCGACCGGAAAGTTCCGGCCGCTGCACAAGTTCAATCCCGTTCGCCTTACCTATGTCCGCGATCTCGTCTCCGCCCAGTTCGGCCGCGATCCGCGGTCCCATCGCCCGCTCGAAGGTCTGCGCATCCTCGATATCGGCTGCGGCGGGGGCCTGCTATCCGAGCCGATGGCGCGCATGGGGGCGGATGTGCTCGGCGCGGATGCGTCGGAAAAGAATATCGGCATTGCCAAGGCCCATGCGGCCGGCAGCGGCGTTCCGGTCGATTACCGCGCGGTGACGGCCGAGGCGCTGGCGGAAGCGGGCGAGACCTTCGACGTCGTGCTCAACATGGAAGTGGTCGAACACGTCTCCGACGTCGATTTCTTCCTCGGCACCTGCGCCTCCATGGTGCGGCCCGGCGGCATGATGTTCGTCGCCACGATCAACCGCACGCTGAAGGCGGCGGCGCTGGCTATCTTCGCGGCGGAGAATGTGCTGCGCTGGCTGCCGCGCGGCACCCATCAATACGAGAAGCTGGTGCGGCCGGAAGAGATCGAAAAGCCGCTCACGGCATCCGGCCTGACGGTGACGGACCGTACGGGCGTGTTCTTCAATCCGCTGCTCAACCAGTGGAACCTCTCGAAGGACATGGACGTGAACTACATGCTGGTCGCGCGCCGCGCGTCCGCCTGATCTTCGCTTTCGGGGCGATGCGGCGTCAGTTCGTGTCGTCGGGCAGGACGGGCAGGGGGGCGACTTCGACGCCTTCCTCGAGAAGGTCGCGTACCTCGTCCGCGGTCGCCCGGCCGACCAGGCCGCGCTGCTCGGTCTCGCCGTAGTGGATCTTGCGGGCTTCCTCGGGAAAGCGGTCGCCGACATCCTCGGAATTCGCGCGGATGGTCGAGACGATCTCGCGCAGCTTCGCCATCATCTCGCGCTGGCCGGTCTGCACCGCCAGTTCCTGACGCTGCTGCTTCTTGCGGGCGGTCGAGACGGATGGCGCCATCAGCCGCTTGGAAACGTGGGTCGAGCCGCAGGTCGGGCAGGAGACGAGCACCATCTTCTGCTGGCGGTCGAAATCGTCCGCCGAGCCGAACCAGCCTTCGAAGGCGTGGCCGTTGTCGCAGGAGAGTTCGTAGCGGATCAAGCGGCAACGCCTCCCTTCGCGGGCGCGCCGGGCTCTTCGCCCGTCACTTCCAGGCTGAAGCTGCGCCCGTTGCGCAGGTTGGGGATCTTGTCGCGGGCGGCCTTCACGGCGGCGGTGTCGACCTCAGCCAGCACCACAGCCTCGCCCGTACCGCCGGCAGAGGCGAGCACGCGGCCCCAGGGATCGACGATCATCGAATGGCCGAAGGTCTCGCGGCCGTCCTCGTGCACGCCCGCCTGTGCGGCCGCGACGATATAGACGCCGTTCTCGATGGCGCGGGCGCGCAGCAGCGTTTCCCAATGCGCCTCGCCTGTCTGGCGGGTGAAGGCGGCGGGAACAGAGATGATCTGCGCGCCGGCCTGCGCCTCGGCCTTGAAGAGTTCGGGGAAGCGTACATCGTAGCAGATGGCGAAGCCCAGCCGCCCGAAGGGAAGGTCGGCAAGGCGCGCGACCGCGCCCGGCGAATAGACCGCGCTCTCGCGCCAGCTCTCGCCATTGTCGAGGTCGACGTCGAACATGTGGATCTTGTCGTAGGTGCAGATGCGCGCGCCGTCCGGGCCGAAGAGGAAGCCGCGATTGGCGACCTTGCCGTCGGCAAGCGCGATGGCGGTGGAGCCGACATGGACATGAATGGCAAGCTCGGCCGCAAGCGCTGCGGCGGCGGCGACCACGGGATCGTCCTCCTCCTGCCGCAGGATGGCCTTGAGGCCTGCGCGATCTCTTTGCAGGGCGCCGGTCATTTCCGGCGTCTGGACATAGGCGGCGCCCTTGGCTGCCGCCTCGCGCACGAGCCGCCGCATCGTCTCCACGTTGCGGACCGGATCGGTCCCGGAGCACATCTGGACGGCAGCGATCGTGACGGTCATGGGCGGTCTCCTCAGGCGGCGAGCAGGGCGTCGAGTTCGCCGGCGCGCTCCAGCGCATGCAGGTCGTCGCAGCCGCCGACATGGCGATCGTTGATGAAGATCTGCGGGAAGGTGCTGCGGCCGGCGCGCTGGATCATCTCCTGGCGAAGCTCGGGCGCGTGGGTGGCGTCATGCTCCTCATAGGCCACGCCCTTCGTCTCGAGGAGTTTTTTCGCGGCGCTGCAATAGCCGCAGAACTGACGCGTGTAGATGACGACCGAAGCCATGCGTTCCTGCTCCAATGCTTGAAAAACCTGCCTTTCATATAGGTCCGGGAAGCGCCCTTGCAAAGGTCAAAACGGTCACGTCGCTGACGCCGGCCCGTTTCAGGCTGCGCGTCACGGCGGCGACGGTGGCCCCTGTCGTATAGACATCGTCGACAAGGACGACGCGGCGGCCGAACAGGGCTTCCCGGCCGGCGGTCGTGATGGCGAAGGCGCCGCGCACGTTCTCCTCGCGGGCGCGCGGGCCAAGGCCCACCTGCCGGCGCGTGCGCTTCGTGCGGCGGAGCGCGTCGACAAGCACGGGCTTGCCGGCAAGCCTTCCGATGGCGCGGGCAAGCTCGGCCGCCTGGTTGAACTTGCGCCAGATGAGGCGGGAGCGGTGCAGCGGCACGGGCAGGATGACATCCGCGGCCTGCACGCTGCCGTCGCCCGCGCGCAGCATCCATCCCGCCATCATGGGCGCGAGATCGGTGCGGTCGCGGTATTTCAGCGACTGGACGAGGATGCGGGCAAGGTCGTCATAAAGCGCGACGGAGCGCAGTCGGTCGAAGGGCGGCGGATTGGCGATCGCGTCGGCGCTGAGGATGCCGGGGCCGAGATCGTGCGAGAAGGGCGTGCCGAGCACGTCGCAATAGGGCCGCTCGATCAGCGCCAGCTTCGACCAGCAATGCGGGCACAGGCTCGCCTTGCTGCCGAGGAGCACGCCGCAGCCCGCGCAGGCTGGCGGATAGACGATGTCGAGCGCGGCGCCGGCAAGGGCGAGAAACCGGCGGGCGGCAGCCTGCCGGAAGGGGACTGCCGGCAATGGATCCGCCTCGATTTCGCCCATGCGGTTGACAATAGTCGCAGTTCGCGGCCAAAGCGAAGGAAATCCGAACGGGACTTCTCTCATGGAAACGCTCTTCGACCACGCCCTCATCGATGCCAACCGCCTGCGGGCGCTGCGCGGCGAGCCGGCGGACTTCCTCCTCAACGTGGTGGCGCGGGAGCTTGCCGAACGGCTCAGCGTCATCGATCGCCGCTTCGAGCGCGCCGTCGAGCTGCACGGTCATACGGGGGCGGCGGCGCGGGCCATCGTCGAGACCGGCAAGGTGGATGCGCTGGAGCGCGTGGAGAGCGACCGGCGCTTTGCCGGGCAAGGGGAGGCGGTCGTCGTCTCGCCGCTCGAGACGGTGCCTCTGGAGCCGCAGTCGGTCAACCTCATCGTCTCGCCGCTTTCCCTGCATCTCACCAACGATACGCCCGGCGTCTTCGTGCAGATCCGCCGTGCGCTGAAGCCCGACGGGCTGTTCCTCGCGGCCATTCCGGGCAGCGGCACGCTGCAGGAGCTGCGCGAGGTGTTGCTTGCCGCCGAGAGCGAGATCGCGGGCGGGGCGAGCCCGCGGGTCATTCCCTTCCCGGATGTGCGCGATGTCGGCGCGCTGCTCCAGCGCGGCGGCTTCGCCCTGCCGGTGACGGACAAGGAGAGCTATACGGTCCGCTACGATTCGATCTTCCCGCTGATGAAGGACCTGCGCGCCATGGGCATGGCCAATCCGCTCACCGGCCGCAGCCGGCGGCCGCTGACGCGGGGCATCCTGCTTCGGGCGGCGGAGCTCTATGCGGAACGGTTTTCCGATCCGGACGGGCGCATCCGGGCGACATTCTCGATCATCTATGTCTCGGGCTGGGCGCCGCATGAAAGTCAGCAGAAGCCGCTGAAACCCGGCTCGGCGAAGATGCGCCTTGCCGATGCGCTCAAGCAGGGTGGACAGGAATAGCCGTCAGTTCGGCGACTTGATCTTGTCGTTGAGCGTCATGAAGGTGTTGTTCAGGCTGTCGCTGAACGCCGTCAGGCCCGCGAGCAGGCCAACGGAGATGAGGGCTGCGAGAAGGCCGTATTCCACGGCGGTCGCCCCTTTTTCGTCGGAGAGGAACGATCGTACTAGTCCTGCAATCATTCCACCTCTCCCGTGTGCCACGCGGCACGTGACTTTCGCGCGCGGTTCAGCAGCCGCTGCCCGCTCCCGGGCCGTCGACGATGCAGACGGCGCCCGGCATTTCCTGCAGCACGCTGCGGCGGACCGTGTAGCGCTTGCCGGTTTCCGCGGGCTGGACGGAGCCCGTGGAGATCATGTCGAACTCGTCCGGCACGTTCGCCATTATGCGTTTGTCGGTCTTGGCCGACAGGACCGGGGTGAGGACCAGTGCAAGGGCGATCACCGCCGTACCGAACAACAGGGCAAGGTTCAGCGCACCGGTCCGGGTGTCGCCGGCCGGGGTGAAATCCTTCTCCTGAACGGCTTTCCAGAAGTCTTCGTCACGCATCACAGGGTCTCGTAAGCATTCATTGCAACGTTTAGGCCCAATCTTTGAACGAGGGTGCTAAATGATTGCTTAACGCAGACCGGAAAATGCGAGGTTATTCCCTGCCTCGAGGCTCAGAGCAGGTCCATCAGGAAGGGGATGAGCGGCTCGTCGGCCGGCGGCATCGGATAATCGCGCAGCGCCTTCGGCCGCACCCACTTGATCGCCTGCCCCTCGCGGCCTCGTGCGGTGCCCTCGAAGCGCCGGCAGACATAGAGCGGCATCAGGAGGTGGAAGTCGTCATAGGTGTGGCTGGCGAAGGTCAACGGCGCGAGGCACGGGATCTTCGTGGCGATGCCGAGTTCCTCGTCCAGCTCGCGGATCAGCGTCTCCTCCGGCGTCTCGCCGGGCTCGACCTTGCCGCCGGGAAATTCCCACAGGCCGGCGAGCTGCTTGCCCTCGGGGCGCTGGGCAAGAAGGATGCGGCCGTCGGCATCGACCAGCGCGCAGGCGGCGACGAGGAGGATGCGGCGCTGTTTTGCGTTGGTCTCGGTCATGCCGCGTGCGGTCCCCGGTAGCTGTATTCGTAGACGTCCCGGAAGCCGGCGCGGCGGTAGAGCGCAAGCGCGGCCGCGTTGTCCGCCTCGACCTGCACCCAGGCGTGGCGGGCGCCCTTGAGCTTGGCCCAGCGCAGGCTGGCATGCAGGATCGCCGTGCCGAGGCCCCGGCCGCGTCGCTCTTGTGCAACGCCGAGCTGGAGGATGCCGGCAAGGTCGTTGTCCTGCACGGCGATGGTCACGGCGGTCGGGCCGAAATCGGGCTCCTCGAAGATGAAGAGGCCGGCCTCCGGCTTGATGGCGTTGATGATCTCGGTAAGACCCGGCTTGAGGCCGGGATCGTCGCCGGCGACGCGGATGCGCGCATCGACGAAGCGGCCGACGTCGCGGCTCGGCAGGTGGTCGAGGCCTTCGTCGCGCAAGAGGTCCGCAAGATCCACCATCATGACGATGGTCCGGCCGACATTCGCCCAGCCGGCCTCGTCCATGAAGGCGACGAGCTTTTCGGGGGTAAGGGGCGTCTGGCGTACCAGCAGCGGGCGGCCGTAATCGGCAAAGCGCTTGGCCGCCTTTTCGAGGCGGATATCGATGTCGCGCGTGTCGGAGGGATCGAGCGGATTGACGGAGTTCAGCCGGCGCGAGGGATGGCCCGCCGTCAGCCGGCAGAGCCAGCTTCCGTCATACTGCACGCTGGCCGCGGGCCAAGCGCGGAAGCCGACGGCTTCCAGCCGCCGGACTTTCGGGAGATCGCTCATCGTCGTCTTCTGTCCGGAAGGGGTCACGTTCCGGGCCTCCATTCTGGCGCAGTTCCGCTGCGCGCTTTTTCCGGAACTGCCTAGCTACGGTAATCGCCGTTGATCTCGACATATTCCTTGGTGAGGTCGCAGGTCCAGACCGTCGCCCGGCCTTGGCCGAGGCCGATCTCGACGCGCACCGGAATATCCTCGCGCTTCATGACGGCGGTGGCGGCCGCTTCGGAATAGGACGGGTCGCGCTCGCCGTCGACGGCGACGCGCACGTCGCCGAACCAGATGGCGAGGCGGTCGCGGTCGGCCATCTCGCCGGACTTGCCGACGGCCATGACGATGCGGCCCCAGTTGGCGTCCTCGCCGGCGACGGCGGTCTTGACCAGCGGGGAATTGGCGATGGAAAGCGCGATGCGCTTGGCCGCCTCGTCGCTCTCGGCGCCTTCCACGGTGATCTCCACCATCTTGCGCGCGCCTTCGCCGTCGCGGACGACCTGAAGGGCAAGGTCGCGCAGGAGATCGCCCAGGGCGGCGCGGAAGGCATCGAGGGATGCATTGTCGGCCGTGACCGGCTTCTGGCCGTCGGCGGCGGCAGCGCCGGTGGCGAACAGCATCAGCGTGTCGGAGGTAGAGGTGTCGCTGTCGACGGTGACGGAATTGAAGGTCGGGCCGACGCCGGCCGACAGCAGCGATTGCAGCACGCCGGCGGGAATGTCGGCATCGGTGACGACGAAGGAGAGCATCGTCGCCATGTCGGGTGCGATCATGCCGGCGCCCTTGGCGATGCCGTTGATGCGGACGGTGACGCCGCCGAGCTCGGCGGTGCGCGTCGCCACCTTCGGATAGGTATCCGTCGTCATGATCGCCTTGGCGGCCTCGAACCAGAAATCCTCCGTGCCGGCGGCGGCGAGGCCGTCGAGCACGCCGGAGAATTTTGTGGCGTCGAGCGGTTCGCCGATCACGCCGGTCGAGGCGAGGAAGACCTCACCCTCGCCGCAGCCGACGGCTTTGGCCGCGGCCTCGGCGGTCAGCTTCGTTGATTCGCGGCCCTTGCGGCCGGTGAAGGCGTTGGCATTGCCGGAATTGACCACCACGGCGCGGGCGACGCCGCCCGGAAGGTTGGCGCGGCAGAAATCGACCGGGGCCGAAGGGCACTTGGAGCGGGTGAAGACGCCCGCGACGGCGGCGGGACGGTCGAAGACCATCATCAGCACGTCGGTCCTGTTCCTGTACTTGATCCCGGCGGCGGCGGTCGCCATGCGCACGCCGCGCACCGGCGGCATTTCGGCATAGGTTTTCGGGGCGAGCGGGGAGATGGAACCGGACATGGCGCTTTCCTGAAGGGTGGAGGCCCGGCTTGCGCCGGGCCATGGTCGTCTTACTGTTGGCCTTCGGTCGCGGGGGCGGCGTCTTCCGCGCCTTCCGCTTCCTGCTTGTTGACCGCGTCATAGGCGGTCTTCAGGGCGGCGTCCGTGATGTCGATCGGCGCTGCGGCCTTGGCCTTTTCGAGCAGTTCCAGATACTTGTCGCGCATGACGAGCTGGCGGACCTGCGGCTCGACCTGGTCGAGCGCCGGGGGCTGCTGCTTGCGCTTGTCCTCGACCTTGATGACGTGATAGCCGAACTGCGTCTTCACCGGCTCCTTGGAATAGGCGCCCTTTTCCAGCGCGAAGGCGGCCGCTTCGAATTCCGGCACCATGCGGCCCTTGGCGAAATAGCCGAGGTCGCCGCCTTCCGACTTGTTCGGGTCGGTCGACTTCTCCTTGGCGATCTCCACGAAGTCCTTGCCGGCGTCGAGGTCCTTGATGATGGCCTTGGCCTCTTCCTCGGTCTTGACGAGGATATGGCGGGCGCGGATCTCATCCTGCGGCTCGATGGCGGCGATTTCCTTCTCGTAGCGCGCCTTGACTTCTTCCGGCGTGACGGCGTCGACGACGTGCTTCTTGAAGTAGGCGTTGTGCAGCTCGCGATCCGTCAGGAAGGCGAGGCGCTGCTTGAAGTCGGCGGTGTCCTGGAGGCCTTCCTTGTCGGCGTCTGCGGCGAGCAGCTTGACGTCGATGATCGAGGAGAGGGCGGCGACGCGCTTCTGGTCGTCCGGCAGGTTGGCGAGCTGCGGATCGAGGCCGGCCATGCCGAGCTTCAGCTCCGATTCGTGGATCTCGACCGCGCCGACCTTGGCGACGACCGGATCGGCTGCCGCATCCTGCGCACGGGCGATGCCGCCGGCGGCGACGATCGCGACAAGAGCGACCGTTGCGAGCTTGCTGTACTTGAACATATCGAAAAGACCTTTCACATCCTCGCCGGAATCGGGCCGATATCCGGTGCCAGACGGCTCAACAGCACCAGAATGTGGCCGTTGTGCAACCGCCTGAGCCGTTGACATCATTCGACCCCCCTCTTATCTGTCACGCAATCCCGCGTCCAGAACAGTTTCCGGGCGTTTCACGGCTTTGCGCGCAATTATCGTGCGACCTGTCACGCGCCGGGCGCCCACAAAGAAAGGACCATCCTGATGGTCAGCCTCGGCGGCATCGCCCGCAAGTTGTTCGGCTCTTCCAACGATCGCCGTGTCCGTTCCTATAAATCCCGCGTCGACGCGATCAACGCGCTCGAGCCCGAGATCAAGGCGCTCTCCGACGAGGCGCTCCGCGCCAAGACCGTGGAATTCCGCGAACAACTGGCCGCCGGCAAGACGCTGGACGATATCCTGGTGCCGGCCTTCGCGGTCGCCCGCGAGGCGGCCTTGCGCGTCCTCGGCCTTCGTCCCTTCGACGTGCAGCTCATCGGCGGCATGATCCTTCACGAGAAGTCGATCGCCGAAATGAAGACCGGTGAAGGCAAGACGCTCGTCGCCACGCTTCCCGTCTATCTCAACGCGCTCGCCGGCAAGGGCGTGCATGTCGTGACGGTCAACGACTACCTCGCCACCCGCGACAGCGCCCAGATGGGCAGGATCTACGGCTTCCTCGGTCTTTCGACCGGCGTCATCGTGCACGGCCTCGACGACGACCAGCGCCGCGCGGCCTATGCCTCGGACATCACCTACGCGACGAACAACGAGCTCGGCTTCGACTATCTGCGCGACAACATGAAGTACGAGCGCGGCCAGATGGTCCAGCGCGGCCACTTCTTCGCCATCGTCGACGAAGTGGACTCGATCCTCGTCGACGAGGCGCGCACGCCGCTGATCATTTCCGGTCCGCTCGACGACCGCTCCGACCTCTACACGACCATCGACGCCTTCATCCCCATGCTGGAAGAGGCGGACTACGAGATCGACGAGAAGCAGCGCTCGGCCAACTTCTCGGAAGTCGGTACGGAGAAGCTGGAAAACCTCTTGCGCGAGGCCGGGCTGCTCAAGGGCGAATCGCTCTACGACGTCGAGAACGTCGCCATCGTCCACCACATCAACAACGCGCTGAAGGCCCACAAGCTCTTCACCCGCGACAAGGACTACATCGTCCGCAACGACGAGATCGTCATCATCGACGAATTCACCGGCCGCATGATGCCGGGCCGCCGCTATTCGGAAGGCCAGCATCAGGCGCTCGAGGCCAAGGAAAAGGTCACGATCCAGCCGGAAAACCAGACGCTGGCCTCGATCACCTTCCAGAACTATTTCCGCATGTACGACAAGCTCGGCGGCATGACGGGCACGGCCTCCACGGAAGCCGAGGAATTCGGCAACATCTACGGCCTCGAGGTCGTGGAAGTGCCGACCAACCTGCCGATCCAGCGCCTTGACGAGGACGACGAGGTCTACCGGACGGCGGAAGAGAAGTACAAGGCGATCATCGAGGAGATCAAGGCGTCCCGCGAGAAGGGCCAGCCGGTCCTCGTCGGCACGACGTCCATCGAGAAGTCCGAGCTTCTGGCCGAACTCCTCAAGAAGTCGGGCTTCAAGGACTTCCAGGTTCTCAACGCCCGCTACCACGAGCAGGAAGCCTATATCGTCTCGCAGGCGGGCGTACCGGGCGCGGTCACCATCGCCACCAACATGGCCGGCCGCGGCACCGACATCCAGCTCGGCGGCAATGTCGACATGCGGCTGGAGCGTGAGCTCGCCGAGATGGAGCCGGGCGCCGAGCGGGATGCGAAGCGCGATGGGATCATCGCCGAGGTCAAGCAGCTCAAGGAGAAGGCGCTTGCCGCCGGCGGCCTCTACGTTCTCGCTACCGAGCGCCACGAAAGCCGCCGCATCGACAACCAGCTTCGCGGCCGTTCGGGCCGTCAGGGCGACCCGGGCCGCTCGAAATTCTTCCTGTCGCTGCAGGACGACCTGATGCGCATCTTCGGCTCCGAGCGCATGGACTCCATGCTCCAGAAGCTCGGTCTCAAGGAAGGCGAGGCCATCGTCCATCCGTGGATCAACAAGGCGCTGGAGCGCGCGCAGAAGAAGGTCGAAGCCCGCAACTTCGATATCCGCAAGAACCTCCTGAAATATGACGACGTGCTCAACGACCAGCGCAAGGTCATCTTCGAGCAGCGCATCGAGCTGATGGACAGCGAGAACCTGTCGGAGATCGTTTCGGACATGCGCCACGAGGTCGTCGAGAACCTCGTGCGCCTGCACATCCCGGAAAACGCCTATGCCGAACAGTGGGACGGCCCCGGCCTCAAGCAGGGCGTCGCCGAGCAGCTGAACCTCGACCTGCCCATCGAGGCGTGGGTCGCCGAGGAAGGCATCGACGAGAAGGACATCCTGGAGCGCCTGCGCGCCGCCGCCGACGGCGCTGCCGCCGACCGCGCCGAGCGCTTCGGCCCGGAAATCATGGCCTATGTCGAGCGCTCCGTGCTGCTCCAGACGCTGGACCACCTGTGGCGCGAGCATATCGTCAACCTCGATCACCTGCGTTCCGTCATCGGTTTCCGCGGCTATGCCCAGCGCGACCCGCTGCAGGAATACAAGGCCGAGGCCTTCGAGCTCTTCCAGGCGCTTCTGGCGAACCTTCGCCAGACCGTCACGGCGCAGCTCATGCGCGTCGAGCTGGTGCGCCAGGCCGCCGATGCGCCCGCGCCGGTGCCGCCGTCCATGGAAGGCCATCACATCGACGGCACGACCGGCGAGGACGATTTCGGCGAGGGCGGCAACCTGATGGCCGACGCGGTCGATCCGGAAGACCGCGATCCGAACGATCCGTCGACCTGGGGCCGCGTCGCGCGCAACGAGCCGTGCCCCTGCGGTTCGGGCAAGAAATACAAGCATTGCCACGGCGCCTTCGAGCAGGCGTGACGATCCGAAAATGCCGCCTCCGGGCGGCATTTTCTTTCGGGGGATGGAGGGCGCCGCCCAACCCTTTGTTAACCCTGATCTGACAAGACTGGCTTCATCAGTTTTGCGTAGCGTTCGGGTTCCTGTGTTGATGGCGGTCATTCAGACGGCGGAGAAATTGCTGCCTGCGGGTCTGCGCGGCAAGGCCGAGCCGTTCGTGCGAACGCTCGCGAGCCTTACCGCCGGCAACGACCCCCGCACGCTCGCCCAGCGTATGGCGCTCGTCACCTTCGCCATTCGCGTCGCCAGCGCCGCCATCGCCTTCATCACCCAGATCGTCCTTGCCCGCGTGATGGGCGAGTTCGAATACGGCGTCTTCGTCTTCGCCTGGGCGCTCGTCGTGATCTGCGGCGACATGTCCTGTCTTGGCTTCCACACCACCGTCGTGCGCTTCCTGCCGGATTATGCGGGGCGCAACGCCCATGCTGAAATCCGCGGCCTCACCTCGACGGCGCGGATCTTCGCCATGCTGTCCTCCACGGCGCTGGCGATCCTCGGCTTCCTCGTGCTCTGGCTCTTCCACGAGAGCTTTGCCGGCTACTATGTCGTGCCGCTGTTCATTGGCCTTTTCTGCATGCCGATGATCGCACTTGGCGACGTGCTGGACAGCACCGCGCGGGCGCATAGCTGGGCGCTGGCGGCGCTGAGCCCGACCTATATCATCCGCCCGCTGCTGATCCTCGTCTTCATGGTGCTGGCCGTGCGGACGGGCGCGCCGCATACCGCGCTGACGGCGATGGTCGCGGCCCTCGCGGCGACCTATCTGACGACCGTCGTGCAGTTCTTCAACATCATCCGGCGGCTCGGCAGGCGCTATGTCGCGGGCCCCCGCAAGATCGAGATGTCGCTCTGGGTGAAGGCGGCGCTGCCGATCTTCCTCATCGAGGGCTTCGGCTTCCTGCTGACCAATTCCGACGTGATCATCGTCGGGCTCTTCCTCGACCCCGAGAGCGTGGCGATCTATTTCGCGGCGGCCAAGACGATGGCGCTGGTGCATTTCGTCTTCTTCTCGGTGAAGGCCGCCGCGGCGCCGCGCTTTTCGGCGCTGTTTTCCTCCGGCGACCGGCTGGCGCTGGCGCGCTTTGCCGGCGAGACGGTGCGTTGGAGCTTCTGGCCGTCGCTTGCCGTCGGGCTCGGCGTGCTGGCGCTCGGCCATTTCCTGCTGTCGCTCTTCGGCCCAGCCTTCACCGCCGGCCACAGCCTGATGGCGATCCTGCTTGCCGGCATCATGGCGAAAGCCCTCGTCGGCCCCGGTGAGGTATTGCTGACCATGTCGGGCGAGCAGCGGCTCTGCGTCGGCGTCTATGCCGTGGCCTTCGCGGCGAACATCGCCTTCAACGTCACGCTCATTCCGTTCTTCGGCGTCACGGGCGCCGCCATCGCCACGGCCGGCGCCATGGTCGTCGAGGCGGTGCTGCTGCATCTCGCCGTGCGCGGAAAGCTCTCGATCATTCTCTTCGCCTTCGCCGATCCGGTGCGGGCGAACCTTGCCAACGGGATGGACAACCATGACCGATAGCCACGGCCTCGACCATGCGATCGCGGCGGGCCGCGCCCAGGCCGTGATTCCGCCGGCGGCGCCGCTTGCGCAGCCGCCCGCAGACCAGCGCATTCCCGTCGGCCGCCCGGGCCGCTCGCTGTCGCTCTATCCGGCGACGGCCGGCTACGAGTTGCAGCAGGAACTCGACTTCCTGTCGAACCGCGTCATGGATCCGAACATCTTCTTTACCGGCCGTTTCCTCGCGCCGGCCATGCCGCGGCTGGAGGACCGTACGGTGCGCCTCTCCGTCATCCGCGACGAGAGCGAGGGGCGCAGCCGCATGCGCTTCCTCATGCCCTTCTCGGTCGAGAAGCCGGGCTTTTCCATCGGCACCAGCATCCTGCGCGCCTGGTCGAACCCGTTCGGCCCGCTCGGCACGCCGCTGGTCGATGCCGAGGATGCCGCCGAAACGCTGGACAACCTGCTGGAAGCCCTTGCGGGGCCGGCCACCGGCCTGCCGCCGGTGCTCGTCCTGCCGGACCTTCGCCTCAACGGTCCCTTCGCGCAGCTGATGCGCGCCGTCGCCATCAGCCGGAACCTGCCGCTCACCGTGACCGACACCTATCGCCGGCCGATGCTGGAAAGCCTGCTCGACGGCCAGACCTATCTTCAAAAGGCGATCTCGCAGCAGCATTTCCGCGAATTGCGCCGGCAGTGGCGCAAGCTCGATCGCCTCGGCGCACTCAGCTACAATGTCGCACGCCAGCCCGCCGATATCCGCCTTCGCATGGAGGAGTTCCTGCTTTTGGAGGCGGGCGGCTGGAAGGGCCGCGGCCGCACGGCGATGATCAACGACCGCTACCGCGCCGCCTTCGCCCGCGAGGCGATCACCAACCTCGCCGAGACGGACGGCGTGCGCATCCACACGCTCGACCTCGACGGCCGCGCCATCGCCTCCATGATCGTCTTCCTCACCGGCGGCGAGGCCTATACATGGAAGACGGCCTATAACGAGGACTATGCCCGCTATTCGCCCGGCAAGCTGCTTCTTGCAGAGCTGACCGAATGGCATCTCGACGACGCCAATATCGCGCGCTCGGATTCCTGCGCCATCCCCGACCATCCGGTGATGAGCCGCTTCTGGGAGGAGCGTGAGGACATGGGCACGCTCATCATCGGCCTGCAGCAGAACCGCGACCGCGACGTGCGACAGGTGGCGACGCAGCTTCACCTCTACCGTAATACCCGCAATGTCGCGCGGCTGCTGCGGGACAAGATTCGCTCGCTCGCCAGGCGCTAGGGCATTTCCGGCCGAAGCGGCGTCGCTCCGGCGTTAGCCAATGCGGTTAAACTAGGCGGCGCGGGCCGCCTCTTCCGCCGCCTGCTTGCGCAGGAGATGGCGGATGACCTTGCCTGAGGTCGTGAGCGGCAGGGAATCGACGAAATCCACCTCGCGCGGATATTCGTGCATGGAAAGCCGAGACTTGACCCATTCGCGGATATCGGCGGCAAGGGCCGGCGATGGCGTCTCGCCGGGGCGCAGCACCACATAGGCCTTGACGATCTCGGTGCGCACCGGATCCGGCTTGCCGACGGCGGCGGCGAGCTGCACGGCGGGGTGGCCGGCAAGGCAATCCTCGATCTCGCTCGGGCCGATCCGGTAGCCGGAGGAGGTGATGACGTCGTCGTCGCGGCCGAAGAAGGTGACGTAGCCTTCCTCGTCCATGCGGCCGAGGTCGCCGGTCATCAGCCAGTCGCCGACGAATTTCTCCGCCGTCGCCCTGTCGTTCCGCCAGTAGCCGAGGAACATCACGGGATCGGGCCGTTTCACGGCGACCTGGCCGACGGTGCCGCGCGGCAGCTCCCGGCCCTCGGCGTCGATGATCGCGACGACATGGCCCGGCACCGGCTTGCCGATCGGCCCCGGGCGCGACACGCCGAGCTTGCCGATCGAGCCGAGCACGATGTTGCACTCCGTCTGGCCGTAGAATTCGTTGATGGTGATGCCGAGCGTGTCGCGCACCCATTCCCAGGTCTCGCGGCCGAGGGATTCGCCGGCCGAGCCGATGGTGCGCAGGTTGAGCCGGTATTTTTCGCGGGGATTGGCGACCGTCTTCATCAGCCGTAGCGCCGTCGGCGGAATGAAGGCGTTGCGCACGTCCATGTCCTGCATGATGCGATAGGCCATGTCGGGATCGAATTTCTGGCCCGGCGAGGAGACGACCGGCACGCCGAGCAGCAGCGCCGGCAGGAGAACGTTGAGAAGCCCGCCCGCCCAGGCCCAGTCGGACGGGGTCCAGATGCGGTCGCCGGGCTGCGGCAGGAATTCGTGGTGCATCTGGAAGCCGGGCACATGGCCGAGCAACACGCGATGGCCGTGCAGCGCGCCCTTCGGCGGGCCCGTCGTGCCGGACGTATAGATCATCATGGCCGGATCGTCGGGGCCGCTGTCGACGGAGGCGAAGGGGCCGGCGTGCCGGGCAAGAAGGTCGTGGAAGTTCTTCGTGGCGGCATCGTCGGCCGCCTCGGTCGCGATGACGATGACGATGTCGAGCGTCGGCAAGTCCTGCCGGATGGGCTTCAGGCGTTCGAGGCCGAAGCGGTTGGTGACGATGGCCTTCGCCTCGGCATTCTTCAGCCGGAAGGAAAGGGCGTCCGCGCCGAAGAGCAGGGCCAGCGGCAGGGCGATGGCGCCGAGCTTGTAGATCGCGACATGGGCGATCACCGTCTCGAAGCTCTGTGGCAGCAGGATCGCCACCCGATCGCCCCTGCCGACGCCTTCCGCCTGCAGCGCCGCGGCGAAGGCGTCCGAGCGGGCGGCAAGTTCGCCATAGGTCATGGAGAGTGGCAGGGCGTCGGGCAGGAAATGCTGGAGACAGACGCGGTGCGGCTCGCGCGCCGCCCAGGCATCGGAAACGGCGGTGCCGATGTTGAAGCGTTCGGGGATCTGCCAGCGGAAATCCCGGTACAGGGCGTCGTAGGTCGATCTTTCGGCAAGCATCCGGTGTCTCTCCAGTTTGCTGCATTGCAACTAGCATTCCGGAGGGCCGCACCGCAATGGCGGCTTTCGAAGGTCAGAGCCAGGAGAGGCGGTTGTCGACCTCGGTGACGTCCTTGATCGCGGCGGCCACGGCCACCGCGCGGTCGGCCTCCTCCGGGGAGGTGACGCTGCCGGAAAGCAGGATCCGCGTGCCCTTGCAGGTCACGGTGATGTCCGAGGCATCGACATCGCCGGCGAGCGAAAGCGCATCCGCTACCGCCGTCTCCAGCCAGGCGGGATGCGGACCGTCGAAATGCTCGGGCAACTCGCCCTTGAAGGTGCCTTCCTTGAAAACCATGATGCGCTCCTATGGCAGGCTTTGCAGGGAAACGTGGACCGGGCGAATTTGTTCGCGCAGCCTGCGCGATCCTGCCCGCATTCGGATCATAGTGGAAGTCCCTGAAACGGATGAGACCCAAGAGCGTGCACATCGCTCTCGGGTCCCCCTCACAACCGCATCCGGGGGTGTCTGCGGCTGCCGACATTAAATGCGGCTTCGCAAAATTTGTTCCCGCTAAAGAACAAATTTTCGGAGCGACGGCTGGCAGCGCCCTTTCGATGCGATGCGGCCACGATCGTCTCGCCTGCTATCTCCGCACACACCGTCCAACATGTATCGGACGCGGTTGAGCACATGCCGATCGCGCCGTGCCTGCGTGAGAGGAAAAGCCGGAATCAATACCAGCGGAATACCGTCAAACTCCGCTCATCAAAGATTCCGGGCCCAGGCGCCAAGATAGCGACGCATGCAGTACAGCAGTGTCGCCCGTTCCTCGTTCTCACGAATATCGATGATGCGCCCGAAGACGATGCGGTGGGTGGCCTCGTCCACAGCATTGGTGAATTCGCATTCGAAGCTGACCGAGGCATTGGCCAGGACCGGGATACCCGTGAGGCCCTCTCCCCATTCGCCAAGCGCAAATCGGTCCCTTACCGGCGTCTTGCCACCGAAGGCGTCAGAGATGTCTTCCTGGCCCGGCATCAACGTGTTGACGCAGAAATGGCGCGCGCTTTCGAAGGCATGAAAACACGAACTCGCACGATTGATGCAGACGAGAAGCGTTGCCGGCGTATCGCTGACGCTGCAGACCGCGGAGGCCGTAAACCCGTAGCGCTCGCCGCCGGATCGCGTGGTGACGATGCTGACCGCCGAGCCGAGGCGCGACATGCCGCTGCGAAACGCGGCCTTGTCCACAATGTCGAAGCGGTGGTCCACCATGCCCATGTCGGCCTCTCAGGTGCGTTCGGAACGCGCGCAACCAAGGCGGTCGCGCTGCGTCCACTGTTCGTATGCGATACGCCCCGGCACGCCCGAGAATTGCGCACCCCGGTGGCCGAGAAATCGTCCAGACTAGACGGAGAGCTCTCTTCGGACGATGTCTGCACCGGCACTCAAGGCCTGCAGCTTGCCCCTTGCCACGCGGCGGGACAGCGGCGCCATGCCGCAATTGGTGCAAGGGCAAAGCTTATCGGCATCCACGAACTGAAGGGCCTTTCGCAGAGTGGCGGCAACTTCCTCCGGGGTCTCGATGGTATTGCTCGCCACGTCGATGGCCCCGACCATCACCTTCTTGCCTCGGATCAGCTCGATCAGATCCATCGGAACATGAGAGTTGTGGCATTCCAGGGAGATCATGCCGATGCTGGATTTCTGCAGCTTGGGGAACGATTCCTCATATTGTCGCCACTGCGACCCCAGCGTCTTTTTCCAGTCCGTATTGGCCTTGATGCCGTAACCGTAGCAGATATGCACGGCGGTTTCGCATTTCAGGCCTTCGATTGCCTTTTCCAGGGTGGCGACACCCCACTCATTCACCTCGTCGAAGAAGACATTGAATGCGGGCTCATCGAACTGGATGATATCGACGCCGGCAGCCTCCAGTTCCCTGGCTTCCTGGTTGAGAATCTTGGCGAATTCCCAGGCCAGCTTCTCGCGGCTTTTATAGTGGTCGTCAAAAAGTGTATCGATCATGGTCATCGGGCCCGGCAGCGCCCACTTGATCGGCTGCTTCGTCTGCTGGCGCAGGAACCTGGCGTCTTCAACGAAAACCGGCTTCTGGCGCGATACGGCGCCGACGACCGTCGGGACACTCGCATCGTAGCGATCGCGAATGCGCACGGTCTCGCGTTTTTCGAAATCGACGCCGTCGAGGTGCTCGATGAATGTCGTCACGAAATGCTGGCGCGTTTGCTCGCCATCACTGACGATATCGATCCCGGCCTGTCGCTGGTCGTCCAGAGACAAGCGCAGGGCGTCCTGCTTGCCCTCCGTCAGTTGCTCGTCCTGCAATTTCCAGGGGGACCAGAGCGTCTCGGGCTGCGCGAGCCAGGAGGGCTTCGGCAAGCTGCCGGCGGTGGAAGTGGGCAACAGTTTTTTCATGGCAGGCGACCTTGTATTTTCCGTTCGTCAAAGAACGCAGTTGGCAGACCACTGCTCGAGAATGGTCTTGTATGGCTTGATGAAATGCTCTTCGGCGAACTTTCCCTGCTCGACAGCCAGCCGGCTGCGCTCTTCCCGGTCATAGACAATGCGCGTCAATGAATAATCCGAGTGCTTCAGGTTCGGCTGGTAGCAGGTGCCCGCGGCGGAATTGGCGTTGTAG
Organism: Shinella zoogloeoides; assembly: GCF_033705735.1. Lineage (NCBI taxonomy): Bacteria > Pseudomonadati > Pseudomonadota > Alphaproteobacteria > Hyphomicrobiales > Rhizobiaceae > Shinella > Shinella zoogloeoides. The sequence goes on along the minus strand of NZ_CP131130.1, from coordinate 2,944,103 downwards.
ATCTCGGGCCGGTAGATCTTCTGAAACGTCTCCATCGTGCTGATGGTGCTGATAAGCTCGAGATTGGTGTAATCGCCAAGCAGGTCGCCGAGAAAATAGAACGCCAGCGGCGCAACGCTGTTCGGCGGCATGAAATAGCGAACCTGCAGGCCCATTTTCTTGAAATACTGGTCGGTCGGGGAGAACTCGTTCTGATGATACTCGACACCCAGTATGGGGTGATGATTGTCAGTCCGATGATAGGTCTTGCTGCTGGAAGCGCTCAGGCAGATGATCGGCGGCTTATGGAAATTCTCTTTGTAGGCCTCTGAATTCAGGAAGCCCTTGAACAGGTTTCCATGCAGCTCGCCGAAATTCTCCGGCGTGCTGAATTCAGGGCGGTTCCTGTTGTGCTCCGGCAGCAAGACGCTGAAGTCGTAATCCCGCACGTAAGAAGAGAAATTATTCCCCACAACGCCCTGAATGCGCTCGTTCGTCTTTCGATCGACGATGTTCGTTTTCAATATCTCGATCAACGGGAAGGCTTCGTTTCTGCCCCCCGCGTCGATGTTCATCTCGACGGAAATGATTTCGAGTTCGACGGAATACCGGTCGCCGTTAGGGTTATCCCAATGCGCCAGGGCGTTGAAACGATTGTCGATCATCCGCAAGGCATTGCGCAGGTTTTCCTGGCGACTTTCCCCTCGGGCCAAATTGGCAAAATTGGTCGTGATCCGTGTATTTTCCGACGGAAGGTAATCCTCATCGAAGGGAATACTCTTTATAATAAATGTAAAATCGTTTCTCATCGCGATCGTATCCTGATTTCCGAGAAAAACCCTGCATCTGCTTTCCGATAATCAGGGCTTCCAATTTTCTTTTCCGGTTTTCTCAGTCAGCAGTCTTCGTACTCTCTGGAGCTAACGGCGGTGCGTGCTATGTACCTGACGAAAGCATTGGCAAAAAATGGTTTTATCTCATTGAAGCATGAGACATGCTCATGGTTCTGCACAACGCTCCCGCGGCCACGGAACGCCGTGGACATGAGCCGCCGCTTCAAGAAGGCAGGCTTCAGCGCGACGGGCATCTCCGGCACATTCCCGTGACAGGTGCCTTGACCCCCTCGGCGTCATGCGACATTGGTTCGCTATCGTGGTTCTGCGGGCGAAAGTCCGGAGCTAAGAGGGAATCTCGGTGAGGGACATGGCCCGAATCCGAAGCTGCCCCCGCAACTGTAAGCGGCGAGCGAAAGTCCATTCATGTCACTGAGGCGTTCCTCGGGAAGACGGACGGAAGCAACGACCCGCAAGCCAGGAGACCTGCCGCGATAGATAACGTCCACGGGCGGGGTGTCCCGGAGTGCCGCTTTCGCGTCGGTACTCCCGTGCCGTCGTCTCTGCGTCATGTCCATGCCCTGCCGCAACCCGATGGCAGCGCCGATGACAGAGACCACGACGACAGGAAAGCCCGCCCGGAACGGCCCGACAACCCGTCTTGTCGACATCGTCTTTCCCGGAGATACCAACCATCACGGCACCCTTTTCGGGGGAACCGGCCTTGCCCTCATGGACCGCGTCGCCTTCATCGCGGCGACCCGCTTCGGGCGGGCGCCCTTCGTGACCGCCTCCTGCGAGCGCATCGATTTCAAGCAGCCAGCACGCATCGGGCACATCGTGGAATTCACAGCGATACCCATCAAGGCGGGGCGCCGTTCCCTGACCGTCGAGGTCGAAATGGCGGCAGAGACTATTGTCGGCCGCAAGCGGCGGCACACCTGCACGCGTGGCATCTTCCACATGGTCGCCATACCCGAAGGCGAGGATGCGGCGCGCTATGCCTTGCCCGAACTCCTTCCTGCGGAGGAACCGGAACCGAGCGAGGCCATCGCCATGGTCGATATCGTCTTCCCGGATCAGGCAAACAGCGTCGGCCGCATGTTCGGGGGCGAGGCAATCGCCTACATGACCAAGGCCGCTTTCGTCGCCGCATCGCGCCATTCCGGCAAGCTGGTGGTGCTGGCATCATCCGAGCGCATCGACTTCGCAAGGGCAATCGAGATCGGTGAAATCGTCGAGGCGGAGGCACGTGTCGAGCGCGTCGGTCGCAGCTCCATGTCCATCGAGACAAAACTCTGGTCCGAAAACCTTCTGACGGGCGAGCGGCACGTTACCGCCACCGGGCATTTCAGCATGGTGGCGGTTGACCAGGACCACCGGCCGGTTCCAGTCCACGACGGGGTCGTCGCCCTCGAGCAAGGGAGGGCATGAGCATGCTGGACAGACAACATCTGTCGATCCTGCGGGAAGTCGACCGCATGGGCAGCCTGACGGCGGCGGCGGAACGGCTGAATGTGACCCAGTCCGCGCTCAGCCACACGATCCGAAAGCTCGAAGAGCGCTATGGCGTGGCCGTGTGGGAAAAGGACGGCCGCAATCTTCGCCTCACCGAGGCCGGCCGCTACATCGTCAGACTGGCGCAACGCGTCCTGCCCCAGATGGAGAGGGCCGAAGACGTCTTGTCCGACTATCGCCAGGGACAGCGGGGCTCGCTCAAAATCGGCATGGAATGCCATCCCTGCCACCAATGGCTGATGGGGGTCACGAAACCCTACCTGGTGGACTGGCCGGACGTCGACCTGGAGCTGACGACATCATTTGCCTTCGGCGGGGTTGCGGCGCTGGCAGGATACGAGATCGATATCCTGATCACCCCGGACCCGATCGAGGCGCCGGGCATCCACTATCTGCCGGTGTTCGACTACGAACTCATACTCGCCGTACCGACGGATCACCCGCTTGCGCTCAAGGATCACGCCGAACCTGCGGATCTGCTGGAGGAAACACTCTTCACCTATCCGGTGCCGCCGGAGCGGCTGGATGTGTTCACGCAATTCCTGGTTCCCGCCAACTGCCGTCCGCGACACCACCGGAATGTCGAGACCACGGAGATGATGCTTCAGCTCGTCGCCGCAGGCCGCGGCGTCAGCGCAATTCCAAGCTGGCTCGTTCGCCAGGAGGCAGCCAAACTCGGCGTACGCCCAGTCCGGATCGGGAAGATCGGAATAGCCAAGAGCATTCATCTCGGCCTGAGAAGCGGCGACGAGGCCGTCGATTTCATCTCCGGGTTCCTAGCGACATCGCGGCGGACATCAGCTTGACGGTATCATCGTCTACCTTGCCGTAGCGACGCCGCCATCGCATCTGGATTGAAGCCAGCTATTTGTGACTAGCAATCGAAATGAGCTGGCTTCCGTCCCATTGATGGGGGAAGATTTCTCTTCTGCCATTTAAGGCTGTCAGTTGGCGCACAGTGGGAAGTGTAGTCAGCGCTAGGCAAGGTTAATACCCAAAGTGGCTTTAGATGCTGATTTTGGGGCGCAAAATGAATCGCGTGCGGATTTATCGTGGGGTCGCAATGAAATGCCTCCCGCTCCTTGGGGCGTTTTTCCCATTGCTGATGTCTGATGCTCTCGCTGACGATGCTGCACTTCAAGCATCTCAGGCCAGCGTTCGATCAAGTGCTCGATATGATTGGAGCGGATTCTATATCGGGTTGAATGCCGGCTATAGTCGGAGCAAGGCTGCGACCAGGAACGACGACGCGTCCTTTGACCCAAACAACCATGAGTACTTCATTTATGACCCGCGAGGTGCCGGGATCGGAGCTTATGCGGGGTATAATTTCCAGTTCAGCAACAACATCGTAGCTGGCGTCGAAGTCAATGGCGCGTACAGCTTTGCGGATTCGGACAATGTTCCCCACCGCACCAATTCCGGCAGTGTTGATCCCAATTTCGTCGGCTACAGCAAACTGAAAAATCAAGGCTCGGCGCTTGTGCGAATGGGCTACGCCTTCGACGCTTTTCTTCCATATGTCACCGCCGGTGTGGCAGTTTCCAACTTTGAAGACGGTTGGACGCATATCGCGGGAAATACCTATAGCAAGTCCCAGACGAGAGTAGGCTGGGCTGCGGGACTGGGCGTGGAATACGGCTTGTCCCCAAGCTGGGTGATGCGCGCAGACTACCTTTACGCCGATTACGGCAAGACCCGCGATCTCGACTTCTCGGATGATCAGGGAAACTCATGGTATGCGGGGACAAAGGACAGTTTGACCGTTGGGACATTCAAGTTGGGTGTAGCTTACAAGTTCTGAGAAGAACGCTTTCCGAGCGGAAGCCTCCATCGGAACGGGTCCATGCAGCCTGCCACGGGACAGTTGCTCGCCGTCGGCCCCTGAGGGGCGCTATTTCCTGAAATTGCCTGGTGATTTTATAAATTGGTGCCCCATGCCAGCATTGAATGCTTGTCCGGCTAGGTACAATTTTGCTCAATAATGGCGTGGATCGGCTGATTTTCCTACGTTTTCTTGTGAGGTCGCGTCCACTGTAGTACGCCTTTGTTCACTTGAAGCGAAAAGCGAAAGGGGGATCAAAAGGGGGATCAAATTGACGAGGGCACTGAACAAGCTTTCAGCGCTTGCCGTAAAGAATGCCGGTCCCGGTAAACTATCCGATGGCGGCGGTCTCTGGCTTTACAAGCGAGACGAGGGACCGGGCCAGTGGGTCCTCCGTTATACGATGCATAGCCGACGCCGGGAAATGGGGCTGGGCTCCGTTCAGGACGTATCTTTGAAGGACGCCCGAGAGGCCGCGGACAGATGGCGTTCTGCCGTTGCCAAAGGCCTCGATCCGATCAACGAACGCGAGCGAGAGCGCCGGCAGGCTGAAAAGCGTCTTCACTTGCTGGAGGATGTCGCCAAGGACGCCTTCGAGAGCCGCAAGGCTGAACTCAAGAACGATGGGAAATCCGGCCGCTGGTTCAGTCCGCTGGAAATCCACGTTCTGCCGAAACTCGGAAAGAAGCCCGTCGGAGAGATCGACCAGATCGATATCCGCGATACCCTGTTGCCGATTTGGCATTCGAAGGCCGAGACGGCGCGAAAGGCTCTGAACCGCCTTGCCATCTGCCTGCGTCATGCAGCCGCTTTGGGGCATGAGGTGGATCTGCAGGCGACCGAGAAGGCGAGGGCGCTGCTGGGGCAGCAGAGGCATAAGGCGGAGAACATCCCGGCGCTTCCTTGGGCAGACGTTCCGGCTTTCTATGCCTCCCTCTCCGACGGCACGACGACACACCTAGCCTTGCGGCTTTTGATCCTGACGGGAGTTCGCTCGGCGCCTCTGCGTTTTCTCCGGCTTGAGCAGATCGAGGGCGACGTCTGGACGATCCCCGGCGAAAAGCAGAAGGGGCGCAAAGACAAAACAACCGATTTCCGGGTTCCCCTCGTGCCGGAAGCGCTATCGCTCATCGAGCAGGCGAAGCCGCTCGCTCGCGACGGCTATCTTTTTCCAAGCATCAGGAAGGGCGTAATTTCGGATGCCACCATGGCGCGGTTGATGGAACGCCGCGAGATGGCGGCTTGCCCACACGGCTTTCGTTCCAGCCTGCGCGATTGGATCGCTGAGACGACGAATACACCTTATGAGATCGCGGAGGCGACGTTGGGGCATACCGTGGGCGGCAAGGTGGAACGCGCATACAGGCGCACCGACTATCTTGAGCAGCGGCGAAGCCTTTTGGAGCTATGGGCGGCTCACGTAACTAAGCCGCGCCAAGGATCGGTGGTGGTTCCTTGATTCATCGAGATGGGATGTCGTCGGGACGGCTGCCATGGTACGAGGCCGTCGAACAATGTAACGAGATACCCCGATGCTTCCCTGGATCCAACTTGATCGCGCGACCATTCCCGGCGAGGCCGGTGATCTCCGCCTGAAACAGCGCGGTAGCGAATTCTCCATCATGCTCGGCTCGACAGAGCTCATGAACAGCCGGTTGAGCGGCTCGGAAGAGGCGTTGGCGACCTTGAGCTGCGAGCGCATCGTTGGCCGGAAGAACCCCAACATGCTTATTGGTGGCCTTGGCATGGGATTTACGTTGCGGGCCGCTTTGGCTGCGCTGCCACACGATGCCCACGTCGTTGTCGCCGAGCTCGTCCCGGCTGTGGTCGAATGGGGGCGTGGACCTTTGGCGGAACTCCATAACGGTGCGCTCGACGATCCGCGTGTCGATATTCATCTCGGTGACGTCGGCGCCCTCATCCGATCGAAGACGGCCGCATATGATGCGATCCTGCTTGATGTCGACAACGGCCCCGATGGGCTGACGCGCGCTTCCAACGATGGTCTATATAGCCATGACGGTCTTAGAGCCGCCAAGTCTGCACTGCGCCCAAACGGTGTGTTGGCAGTTTGGTCCTCTGCGCCGGATCGGGCGTTCACACGTCGATTGCGCGAGGTCGGGTTTGCCACGGACGAGGTGAGCGTGCGCGCCAGCAACAGGAACAGTGGCGCGCGCCATGTCTTGTGGATGGCGATGAGGCATTGACGGCATTCTATGAATGATGATCAGGACAAATGGGAGTTGCCGCAGGCCGCCTAACAACTGGAGAACTCGGCCAGCACCGACCTGCTTTCCGAACACATAAATTCTGCTCCCCGCCGATCTTGGCAATTTCCTCGAACAGATCATCTGCAATCTTCGCGGAGGCATTGTCCGCGTCGACGAGAACGGCAAGCCGGCATGAACGGAGTTCAGACGGCATGAAGCCTCCTGTCAAAGGAATCGGCAATAAATATATCGACCCGTGACGGAAGGTCGATAGTTTGGCTTGGCGAGGAGACACGAGCGCTGCTCGACATGCCGTAGGGAAAGAGGCACAACTGGATAGCTACCAAAGGAATCAATAATGGCATCAACTTCCCGAAGACCGGCCAATCCAAAGGACGCCGCCGAGGCTTTGTTCAAGCCTACGAAGAAAGCGACGGCCCCGGCAGTCGAGCGTCCAGCTATTCCGAACGCCAAGGAACTTGTATCGCTGAAAATCGATAGCGACGTGCTGGCGCATTTTCAGGCGGACGGGCCTGGATGGCAGGATCGCATCAACGATATCCTGCGGGCCGCTATGAAACAATTGCCCTGATTTTCCTTACATGGTTCGATGATCGCGGATGGTTCGGCATTGGCAAGAGTTTGAGGCGACCGAGCGCTGAGACCACGATCATAGATCGCCGGACCCCATTGTCATCTTTCACAGGCTTCGGGTGCCACCCGAAAACCCACCGTTCGTCAGGGGCACGACGGACGGCAATGGGGCCTTATCCAGACCTTCTGGCTTCAGATCGGCCCGGCAAGTAGCTGCCGTTCAGTAACCGACCTTATAGTCGAAACTGTGGTGTTTCTATTTCGCCAAACGCGGACATTCGAGTCAAAGCCAATCCAGATGTCCGCAAGGAGCGAAACATTTTCGGAACATGCAGTGACCTAAGAAGAAAGCATCAAGGTACCGGAAAGCAGGCGCACAAGCGCGCCGTAATGATGCGTACCGGTTTTCGCATAGATGGCCTTGAGATGCGTCTTGACGGTATTTGCGCTAGTTCCGACGAGTTCATCGATATCTTTTGGTGCGACCCCATTTGCGACGTGGCGGGCGACCCTCGCTTCGCCCGGGGTTAGGTCAAACAGGCCGCGAAGCAGCGACGAATCCGGTACGGCTAATGACGAAACAATACTAACCGCGAGAATGCAGAGGCCTCCGGGGATCAGATCGCGCCCATTGTTTCGCACGGGAATAACGTGAACAACACACGCATCCTGCTCCTCGTTGGCCGGAACCGGGATCGACATGACTTGCCTTTCCGCCAGCGATTCGGAGAGCGATTTCAATGCTCTCATCAGTAACTGATCACTCTCGGGATGGCGAAGCATCACACGGTCACGCCGATCAAGAATAAGGGAAGGGACAAGCGGGTGCATAAGACCATTTGCTGCCAGCATTCTCCCTTGGAAATTGATCACGCAACTGGGCAACCCAAAGGCACCCAAGCCCTCTGCAACCTGAATGGCCGCTGTAGTCTTCAGCCTTGCGGTCATACTCAGCGCACGAGCAAGATGAGGGCGGATGCCGTCAAGCCAAACGACTACTTCTCGAGGGACCGGTCCGTCAACGTATGCTCCGTCCAGACTTACTGCCAGCGCGTCACCATCCGCCGTCATCAAGTGCGTGCCAACTGACCATCCCAATCCCATTGGATAAAGAAAATCTCGATAGAGCGGCTCCGCCGCAAGCTCATGTGTTTCAAAGACGTCGAGGTCCGTGAGAAAGCCACTGTGATTTAGCCGGTCGGCACGTTCCCGCCGGGTATTAAATCTGTCCCATCCTTCGTCCACAAAACGCTGGAAGTAAGCCGCTGAATTCGGATTAGTAATGAATTTCGTGTCCGGTCCAGACTGTGTGAAGATTACACCACCAAGCGTGCCGGCGTTTCTACTCAGCGCTGTGACGACATCCTCCCATTTTTCGGGGATCAATGCTGCTTCATAAATGGCGTCAATCACACCGGTAGAATCCCGCGGATTCATGCCCTTCCCCGATATTTTCTTCTAGTGCTTGCCGATCGCTGAAGCGAGTAAATTTGGCAATAAACAACGTACTGGAGAGCCTTCTCCGCACTCCCCAAGAAATATTTCATATATTTCTTAAATAATCAAAATAATTTCTTAAAATTTACATATCCACCAATCTGATCGTATTTATAGATATCGATATTGCTCTCGCGCCATTCATAAAAGACACTCACCTCGGGCCGGATACCGTTCCATTCGACAACCTCACTCGAAAGCGTAAGCTCCGGGCGAACCGTTACATCCTTGCGCTTGGCGCCCCAGAGCGGGTTTGTTTGTGTGAAACTGGTCTGTTTCCAACTTATCTTTGGCACAAGCTGCACGCTAGCGATGTCGATGTTGAAACCGACCTCTGCCTTGGTAGAGAAATAGTGGTAGAAGTCGTTTCGGCTGTCGAGCGTTTCGGCCGAGAGCCGGCTGAAGACCGTCGCATTGGGGCTGAAGGTCCAGTCCCCAAAGACATAGCCACGATAAAACGGTCCGGACACGTCCTTGTTCTCAGAAAACATGTAGCCAACCTGACCACCCAGTCCGACGCCGGCACGATCCGATAGCCGGAAGCGCTTCCAGCTCTCCACGTTCGGCAGGACATAGGAGCCGTCCTTGACGACTTCGCTCTCCAACGCGGCCTGCAGGAAAAGGCCGGGCACCGCGGGAACCTGCTTGGCCACGGCAACCTGAACCGTGCCACTTCTGAGCGTGTCCTCCTTGAAAAGCCGTGCCGAAGCGTTGAATTTCGTCAGATAGCCGTTGTTCCAAAGCTTCTCGGCGGAGAACCACGGCTCGATCCCATACGAGACCTTCTTCTGGGCCGGCGGTTGATACTCCAACGGGATGCCATTGAAATAGACTGTCCCACCTTCGCCCACCTTTGACGGGTTGCTGTCGGTAACCATTCGCGCGCCGTAACGAATACGCAGCACGCGCAGTTCCGCCTCCTCGATGAAGGGCAGGATATTCCGCTTCACAATCTGGGGCGTTTCCGGCTCCAGATAAATCTGCCGAAAAATGTCGAGTGCTTCAGAGTATGCGCCTGATCGCATGAGAAGGCGCGCCAACTCAAGCCGGATGCGCGGGGCATTTGTTTGATTTTTGAGGTGGTTGAGACGCTTAATGGCGCTCGCGCTATGCCCTTTCGAGGCCTCGAACATCGCTCGTTTGAATTCGACATCTACTTCCGCCTGTGTGGCGGCAAATGCGTTCGCCGCCACACAGGTAAGCAAGAGCGCCGAAATGGTGCTCGTGTACTTCATTATCGCTTGGCGCCGTAACCGCCCGTCAGCACCGCGCCACCTGGGGAACCATCATTCAGAACAAAAGCACCGCCGACTTCTTCGGCTCCCGAACCGTAGAAGCGGCCATCAACTGTGCCCGACATTCCCCCCGTGGTACCGACAGTTCCGGAGAAGGAGCGCCCCACGACATCCATGCCAGTGGCAGACATATTCAAACCGTTGTTTGAACCGCCATTCTCAAGCTTGGAGCTCGACGTCGTGAAATCTGCCTTTGCGGTAGCAAAATTAACATTCAGCTGGGCGTCGGCGCTCATCACGTCATAGTTGGTGCCATCGTAGTAAATGCCGCCAGCAGTACCTGTGAAGGTTTCAGTCGAGCTGAGGTTAAGAGCATCCAACTCCGCTTGGGTCGTTTCCTTGCCAACGCTGAAGCCGCCCATATGGGCATCCGGCGAAAAGTTAGTGTCCACCCAGGCACCATAAGTCTGGTATTCGAACCCGTTATCGTCCGGTGACCCAACGACGACGGTGCGCTTTCCGTTGTTGGTTGTGGCAATTAACAACTTCCCATCAGTCGAATAATCGGCCGTCGAGTTGTTTGCGTTCCAAACGCTTTCCTGGGGATCATTAGCGGTCTTCAAGGATACAGACGTAATTTCCCGGTTCCCGTCCACAGTAACATAAGCCGTTACCGGCGACGAAGTCTGAGTGCTCAGATCTTCATCTCCCTGATTGGTCGTCTCAAGTCCATTCCCCTCGAACTTGGTACGATTCTTCGGATTCGTGGAAATCGCGGAGAACGATTGGAAATCAAGCGTTTTTGCGCCGGGTCCGCCAGATCCGCCTCCACATCCCACTAATGCCAGTGGCGCTACAAAACAGCTGAGTAGCGCGATTTTACGGTAAGAATACATCCCTGCTCCTATCGGTACCGTTTTCAACCTGAGTACCCAAATAGAAGTTGTATTTTTCCGCGATGCCTCACCTGATCGGGTGAGGCGACTTATTTATTTGCACAAGGAAAACTTAATGGAGCGGAATGCGAGTACCAAAAGCCCCTTGATGGCTAGCAACAAGGTATACCCGCGCGTGACCGCTTCGGCGTTACACCCGCCGCCGTCACATCTGGGTTGACGTCGGCTATTTGTGACAGGGTAGCCTCGGGCCTAAAGGTCGAGGTTACACACATGGCTCGAATTGGCTACGCACGCGTCAGCACAGGCGATCAGGATTTAGAAGGGCAGCTTGACCGGCTTCGGGCCGAGGGCTGCGAAATCATTCGGTCAGAAAAAATGTCGGGCGCAAGCCGCGAAGGCCGTAACGAGCTCTCGACAGTCTTAGAATTCCTTCGCCATGGAGACGAACTGGTTGTAACACGCTTGGATCGCCTTGGCCGCGACACGCGCGACGTTCTGAGCATCGTGCACGAGTGTCAGGAGCGAGGCGCATTCGTGACGGTGCTCGATCCTCATGTGTCCACCCGAGGGGAGATGGGGCACATCATTCTGACGGTCCTTGGCATGGTCGCCCAAATGGAGCGCCGCTTCATAAAGGAGCGGCAAAAGGAGGGGATTGAGCGAGCCAAGTCTGCGGGCGTCTACAAAGGCGGTCGTCAGCGTATTGATTACACGCTAATCCGTGACCTAGACCGTCATGGTCTGGGTGTCACGGCAATCGCAGAGCGCGCTTCGTGCTCGCGTATGCAGGTGTATCGGATTTTGAGTGCCCACAGAGTAACCGGAAATTCCACGTGACGCCGTCCGATTGCAATCTTCGAGCCATATAGACCCATTAATTTCGAACAGCTCCGATGTTCGACAAGGTATATCCTTATGGAAAAATTCCCATCCCCTTTAGGTCCTTCGGAGATGGCGAAAGTTGTTTAAAAAGATTATCTGCAGAGATGAGCGACGTTTAGAGGTCGTCAGACCGAAAGTACCCATGGGGAAAAAGGTCGCACGAAGGATGCTAAATACCCTCTCGTAAGAAATCTCCAGTTCTATATTCCTTTCCTATTTGTCTTCTTGGCCTTCTTATCATATGAATAAAGCCAGACATCAATTTCTTGCGGTGTCCGATTGGTAATAATGGCCGCTGACTGAACAATTTTATTGTAAGCAATCCAATGCCTTACCTTCAGGCCACCGATCATCTTTTCCTACACCTGTCCATGGCTTAGCCGTGCGATACTTCTCCATGATCGCACATCAATCACCGGCCACTTATGAGGCAGCGTCCACGCGAGTATGCAAGAGGCGGTTGGAAGGTGTACACCATCAAGTCCTAGTAGAATTCGAACGGAAAACTCTGGATCATTTGCACTAAGAGCCATTTTTGTGAATTGACGAACAGCTTCTTCCGTATTGGAAGCCAGAGCATCTTTCGTCTTATTCGAGAGTTTCTCACCGTTTTTCACGAACGCTACCCGTTTCAGGTCGCCGGATGTTAGGTATCCCCTTTCTGCAACGCCTTGTTCTACAAAGTCGGCAATCAATGTTTCCAGACTGCTGCTGGAGGCGTATTCAATAGGTAGTGCAGGCTCATCAATCATTCGGGCACTAATTTCAGCAGATAACTTGGCAACCATCGTATCAGACATGCGTAAATTCCTCTGATTTTCGCTGATCTACCGATATGCTGACTTCGGCAAGGCGCGATATGACATCCGGGGTTTTCCTGCGGAGGAGAGCAGGATCAATCTTCGGACAAGTGACCTTCGGATTGGTGTGACTTTTAAGTTCTAAGTCCGGGTAAGCTTGCTCGCATCCTCATATTGTTAACGAAACTTTGGCGCATCTGTATACGATAGTTGTGTCGCGCGTTATTACAATCCCTATGCGTGCAATATTTCATCCTTCATTAATCGGAATTGATGACTGTTAGGTCTTCTGTACCGTTAAGGTTGTCGGATCTCGCTATTCCGAGGAGGAAAAAATGAATGAGATGCCCAGACTTAAACAGGTAAGGGCCGGGGGCCAGTCACGAGAACGTGCGGCGCCTACTGCATTGGAAGTGTTTGCCTTCCAGGCATCACTTTTGAAGGACATGCACAGTCAGGCAGCGGAGGTTGACTGGTTTCTCGCTCACCTTCTCGACATGGCGCGAACCCACGTCCTTGATCTGCAAACCGGTGTGAAGCAGGCTCAAAAGCACCGTGGCCGATAATGCGGTTACCTATCTACTCGCAGGTTTTCTTGCGGGCGAGGCCGGCAGATTCATCGTTTGCCGCAAGCTTTTCTGAGCGCTCAAGCGCATCGACATTCTCAAGATGCGTCTTGAGCGCTTCGAGCGATTCACGGGGGGTATCCCCTTCGAGAGCGCTAACTCGGGCCACGCCGAGATCAAGCCTCACTTGGGCGTCCTTCTTGGTGCGATGGGGCATGAAGCCAGCCTCCGTTGAGCAGCTTACGTTGCGTTAGGATAGCCGCCCTGACAATTGTTGATTGTTAATGGTTGGTTTTTGCAGGGTGTGGAGACGACAAGCCCAAAGGCTTCGCGGCGGGATCAAGGTGGTCCTGTATGATCTCGATTAAGGCCTCTTTTGCTTCAGCAGCAGGTTTTCCGGCCCTCATCATTCGCTCGGCTGTTTCTCGCATTTTCAGCCAGAGTGCGCTGTCGGCGTTGTCGTTTGATTTTTGCATCCCAGCGTCCTCTTCATCCCAAGGCGACTGTAGCATGAGTTGTATATTCGTAAACGGTAAAGAGATGACATCGCGAGGAATTATTCAGCGGTGAAATAGACACTCCATGCCAAGATGGCCGCCGCAATATTCATGCTGCCAGCAAGGAGCATCGCTCATATTGTGGGACGAGATAAAGCGAGGATCGCCGATATGATTCTTGCAGCGGATACAGCGTAGAAAAGCGTCATCGCGGCATTTTCCTAACGATCCACCTGTTGTTGTCCCTTGTTACCGTATCCCACGCATCAAAGCACGTGCGGAGGCCGCCTACACCACTGAGGGCGATTGCCGAAGGTAGCACCTGCGTTTGCCAAGTGGGACATTAGAGTCTCACCGTCCGGCGCCAGAGATTACCACATTCAATCGCGCAATAGCTTGGGGTGCCAACCTCTGCTGAAACCATGGCTCATAGCCCGCCTCGCTAGGTCGAGTTGCCAACGTAGATAAGCGCAATCGGCAAGAAGTGTGGCTATAGCAGCGCGGGCGTCACCGTTATGCCATGCCAGCGTATCGTCGATCTCGCTTGGGTTCTCATATTGTCTTTCGAGCGGGCGCACGTCGTTACTCTCCTGTGAGATACCACAGTCGGGGGGAAAGTCGGATTAAAGTGAGCGGCAGGCATCGCCGGTTTGTTCCTAATATGTTCTGTTTTGCGGTGGAGTCAACTCACCCTTCGCGGAATCTACATCGCGCTAGGGAGGGCTGTATCGCTTCCACGCCTCCAGCAGTGGCGTGAGCATGGCTCCTCAGAACAAAGCCAGCATTCACTCGTTTCTGGAGCCACTGCGTGGACTTGTGCTGGTCTGGACCAAGCACGGTACCCAGCACTTCATTCATCGGTTGAGTTGGATTGGTTCTGCGGACCTGACGTGGACCACCAGCCGTGCTCGATGGTGTCCAGTATGCGAGCCAAAAGCTTCGGACCCAACGATACGCACCTCTTGATCAGCCAGCCGCTCCAGCTCGACAGCGGTCTGCGGGTCGTCCGAATAGACGTGTATCGTGCTGATCTCCTCATTTGAGGAAAGAAACTCGTCTCCGGAAGCACAGATAGGCTGGGTCAAGCCCAACAGAAAAGCGGTCTCGGCCTTGTCGCCGGCGTCGATGGATTCGTAGTTTGGCGGCCCTGGAAATACGCTTTGCGTCAACCGACCGGAGAAAACCAGCTGAGCTTGGTCGCGAACATCTAAACACGCTGCGGCAGACGCGGCCGCCCCGGCTTTTGCCGTTGCCCCACCCTTCGAATGACAATCAACGAACTGCGTAAACGCCTTACGAGCGGAAGAAACGTCGATCGCATACTTGGCCTTGCCGATCACCGAGATGTTGAGCGTGGTACCCTGCATCAGCTCTTCGATAAAATTCGGCGAAGGAACATCAAATGCAAAGAAGCCGAAATAGTCGCTACGTTCGCCTCTAAGGGGGTACGCCTTGTTGGCGTCTACCTGCCAAACAGCATTCGCAGATTGGACATCTAGGCCCTCGATATAGGCGATCTTCTCCAAGCCGGGTGTGGCCATGAAACCGATCTGGAGATTATCCCTCTTCACCTCGACGACGCACACGTTACCCCAGTCTTCCTCGTGGTGCGTGAGCGGCCTGATGTGGTACTCCCGGCTGAGAGCTCTGTGTCGTCCGATTTCTCGTCGGCCGCTCCATGCTCTGTTCCTAAAGGCATCGCGGCGTTTAGGTTAGTCGATGTGTTTTGGTCCATGGCGAACGGGGACGTCGCGCTGCTTTCAACAGAGCTAAAGATGCGGTGTCCGAACTTGTTTAGCTCAGTGCGACATTCCAGAAAGGCCCGGCTGAGCGCCGGATATGCAGACGGTGATGTGGCTGGTACGATCCAGTCAGGTTCGTTTCCCTTGAACCGAAAGGTCGCTTGGTGAGGGAAAACGCCCGCTTGTCCTCCGCCAAACACCATGAAGAGCATAACAATCGGCTCTTCCGGTTGGAACACCAACTGAGCAAACAAGTCCTGGGCCGTGGCTGCCTTAAACGGTATCGGGGGCATACTCCTGTCCGAGTACCGGTGGCGCCATTGTTATAACGCTCACCTCAGTCGAGGCTCCGGCGGGCATGCGCGGGCTCTTCTTGAGTTGCAAACCCAGTTCGTACGCTTCACAGATGTTTGCTCGCACACGCTTGCGGTGTGCCTTATCTGCGGCTGCGTAGTCGGCGCGAAGCATGTTTATGGCTTCGACAGTGGACAATGCGGCCTCGTTAGTTTTCGGATTATCCGATTTCTTAGCCATCGTTCTGGCCTCCGCACGGACGTATTCCGGCAGCCTTCACGAAGGGGCGGGACGTGAAAGTCCCGCGAAGGTTCAGCTTCAGCTTAGACATCGCCACCTGCCTTGCTTTCGAGGCCATTGATCAGGTTAGCGATTTCGGAAGCCCGCCAAACACGGGTACGTGCACCGAGGCGAATGCCCTCGGAAATAAGGCCACGATTCACCATTTGGTAGAAAGTGGAACGGCAAATGGGAAGCATGCCGTCCGGCTTGACGATCTGCCGCACGCGCAGCAGTCGGAGAGTTTCATTGATGCCTGTGTCATAGTGTGTCCCGTTGTTGCTGGGACCCCCTATTCACAACAAAAATGGGCCTGATGCCACAACATCTGGATCGGCAAAAAAACGTCAAATTGGTGTTATTTCTCGGACTTTTGAGAGGGCATGGCCTTTAGCGCGCTTTGAACGGTATCTATCACTGCATTGGGTTTTACGGTGCACACTACCCGAAAAATAAGTTTTGCGCCGAGGCCGACAAAATCGTGGACGGATTTGCGCTCCGGATGGCGCTTAAGCTCCTCCTTCGATGGCGCTATAGCAAAAGAGCGTGCAAGATTACAATTCAGTCGCCATTCTAAATTGTCGAATAGTGCCAATGCCAATGTGGATACTGGCGTTCGTTTGCTTCCGCGCAGTTCATAACGCCTCTTCCAGTTTAGTGACGTTATTCTACTTCTTCTGATCGATGGGCGAACGATCTTTGTGAGATTGGCATAGCCGTAATTCTCAAGATGATTGGAGATAATTGCTAGTTTCTTTTTTTGGAATTCTACCAAGCAATTTATCTATTTTCATAAGAATATTATAGTATTCTTTCCATTCTTCGGCATCAACTTTTCGTATTGAATCTGAATATCCAAGTTCTCGATCTATACATTCATGCAGGCTGTCGCTCATGCCCATTTGAATTTGGTTTAAGAAAAACTCAAAATTTCTTTGTGCTCGTTCGATCTCACGAGAAAAATGCTTAGGGTTTTCCCCAAAACACGCCAGAGTAATGGCGATCATGTGAGCAACGGTGTCTTCAAAGGATCGGCCCTCGCGGAGCTCCCACTCCCGGACACGTTCAGCGCGAAGGGCCTTCTCTGATTTTGGTTTTTTCAGTTGAACTCGGACAGATGTAATAGGCTTCTGATCGGACAAGTTGCTACCTGCTAAAGCGTTTGATTCATGTCCGTATTCCAGAATGGATATTGGAAATACGGTGAGTCGACGCGGGTTGCTCGATGGTTCGTCACTCCCTTGTAGGGAAGTGCGCGGCTTCGAGAAAGTGCGCAGGTAGCACATTGTCAATGGGGGATAAAAAGGGGATGGCGCCCTCAGTCAGAGTGCTATCTTCTTGAAATTATTGCGCTTTTCTAAGAAATATGGTGCCCCATGCCGGAATCGAACCAGCACTCCTTTCGGAACTCGATTTTGAGCGGCCCAAAGGACGATATTCTAAACACCGCCGATTGCAAGTAAAAGCGCGAAAACCTACTACGATCAATGATTTAGCTTGACCATCGTAGGCTTCAAACTTCTCCATACTTGCCGGCAATAGCCGGGAATCGTGCTCCTAGACACCCTCGCGCGACTCCTACGACTAACGTGTTTGGAGACCTCTGATGGCCAAAATCAAACTCACCAAGACGGCTGTGGACGCCGCGCGCCCGAAGGAGCGCGAATACGAACTCCGCGATACGATCGTACCGGGCTTCATGCTGAAAGTCACACCGTTCGGCGGCAAGATCTTCATGCTCGCCTACGTGACCAATTCCGGCGTCCGCCGGAAGCCCGCGCTAGGTCGATTCGGAGAACTCACCGTCGATCAGGCCCGCAACCTGGCACAGGACTGGCTCGCGGAGGTTCGTTATGGACGCGACCCGTGCGCGGAGAAGACAGCCGCGCGCGCAGCACCGACCATGAAGGAGCTGTGCACCAAGTTCATCGAGGAGCACTCGAAGCTTCACAACAAGCCCTCCACCGTCGCGACGAACGAACTGAACATCAAGAACCACATCCTTCCGCGCCTGGGCCGCTACAAGGCTCATGAAGTCACCCGCGCCCACATCTCGGAATTGATGACCGGCATGGCCGACCGGCCGGTGAACGCCAATCGAACGCTCGCTGCCCTTCGGAAGATGTTCAACCTCGCCGAACTGTGGGGATATCGGCCAGACGGCTCCAATCCGTGCAGGCACGTCCAGAAATTCGCGGAGAACGGATCGACCCGGTTCATCACCGACGAGGAGATGCGCAAGCTCTTCGCCTATCTCGACCGCTCGGACCGGGAGGGCCTGGAGCATCCCTTCATCACCCTCGCCATCCGGCTCCAGTTCGAGCTGGCGGCGCGCAAGTCCGAGGTGCTTACGCTCGAATGGGCCTGGATCGACCTCGAACGCCGGCGCGTGACCTGGCCTGACAGCAAGACGGGAGGAATGACGAAGCCTCTCAGCGACGAGGCTCACCGGCTGCTCAGCAAGGCTCCGCGCTTCGAGACGTCGCCCTATGTGTGCCCGTCGATCTTCGATCCCTCGAAGCCGATGACGGACAATACCTATCAACACGGATGGCGGCGCATCCTTGCCCGAGCGGGCGTCCCCCATGTCGGTACGCACGGCATCCGCCATCGCGCCGCAACCGATATCGCGAACTCGGGCGTGCCATTGAAGGTCGGTATGGCGCTCACGGCGCATAAGACCGTCACCATGTTCATGCGCTACGTTCACAACGAGGAAGACCCGGTGCGCATGGCTGCGGATGCGGTCGCCGCGCGCAGGCGCATCGTCGTCGGCGCCGAAGCCCCGGTCGCTGAGGAACCGTCGACAGAGGTCGAGATCGAGGTCGGCGCCGCGCTGGAAACAGCGGACGTTGCCGAGCCCGCGTCGCCGCCTCCCGGCCTGGAAGACGGCAAGTATTCGTCGCGCACCAAGGTCGGAAACTATCGGCCATTCCGCCATCGCAACGGGGCCAATCGCGCCACCCCGCCCGGCGCCCGACATGATGAAAACAGGGAGGCAACGCGATGAGCGCGCCCCGTTTCACATCGATCCCTGCCGAAGCACGAACGGAGGTGCGTCATGTCGCGACCTAACAACCGAGCAAAATGGCCGTCCGCAGACCTCCTCGCGCGCGCGGTCTACGTGGAAGATGCTGGCCCCGTCCGCTTTGTCGATACAGACGCAGCGGCAAGATATCTGGCGCTCGATGCCCATACGCTCGAATGCTACCGATCTCTCGATACGGGGCCGGCATTCTACAAGTTCGGACGCTACGTCCGGTACGCGGTCGGCGACCTTGATGCCTGGGCGGAAAGCTGCCGACGTTCGACGACCGCTTCTCCGGAAGCACCGCGCATTCTCCCTCTTAATCGAACATAGGTTTGAGGCTATGTCTCTTGGAGGGGCACGCTCACTCTTCCTTCGAGGATGAGATTCGAGCCTTTGACCGAGAGTTCTGAATCGCGTTGGGGTTCGCACGCGGCGAAGGAAGCTTCTGAGTTTTGTAGATCGGGTTCAGCGTTAAGTAGTCTTGGGGGGAACGGAAAATGTCGACTTACGTCGTTTTCGATGGCGATAACGACCAATGGGCTTACCGGTATGTCCGGGGGTGGCATGCCAACCCCAGAATACCGTTCCAGTTCGTGGACTCTCATGATCTCGACAACATGACGTCGCGTGCTCAGAATGAGGATTACGTAAAATCGAAATTGCGGGAGCGAATGCGACAATCGACAGCAGTTATGGTGTTGATTGGAAACTCGACCAAGAATCTTTTCCGCTTTGTAAGGTGGGAGCTAGAACTCGCGTTGAGCTTGGATCTGCCGATTATTGCCGTCAACCTCAATGAAAGCCGCGTACAGGACAGTTTGTGCCCGCCGATCATTAGGGATCATTGTGTTGTACACGTACCATTCAAACTGAAGGCCATAGAACATGCTATAAGACATTGGCCAACTGAATTCCAACATTTGAGCCGCACCGAAAGGGCCGGGGGAGCACGGCACTACGGCACGGATCAGTATCGTAGCTGGGGCCTGTAATTTAACGCGGAGGGGACGTCGATTTTCAATCTTTTGATGTTTAATGCTGATTGGCCATCGGGAAGAGTCACTGTGCCGATCGGCCGGATGTTCGAATATACGGAAGCGCATATCGCCGAACTATTCAGATTGAACAATACGCCACTTCTGGACAAACTTACGGCTCTGCCTTGTCTCTTCTGCGAAGAGGGGACCGGCGATGAGTCCGCGTATGTCGGGCAGATAAACCGGGCGCGCATCGTAGGGGGCGAAGTCTCACTCGAGGTAAGCTTTGACCCCGACGTTCCTCCCCTAACAAACTCGCTGCTTTATGATAGCCGGGCTGAACTGGACATGCCCCGAGATTTCGAATTCTCTCGCAACCATTGGGCCGTGAAAGAGGTCGACTTGTACCGCTTTTTACTTCGCCAGGTACGCCCCCGGCGACAGCGGCCAACGGTCTTCCCATTGGCCGAGCATGAGAATTTAGACCCCCATCTTGCATCCGCCATGATGCCCTTCGATGCGGCGTTTAATCCTGTTTTTGATGCTATCCGAAACGCTGCTCAAGGTGTCGGACTTCGTTGCCGACGGGCGGACGACATCTGGGAGAATGCGTCAATTATTCAGGATGTCGTTTCCCTGATTGATCGTTCGCGCATCGTGATCTGTGACTGCTCAGGTCGAAATCCGAATGTATTTTACGAAGCCGGGATTGCACACACCTTAGGTCGAGAGGTCATCCTCATTGCACAAAGCGATCACGATATCCCGTTCGACCTGCGCCATCTCCGATATGTGCGCTACCTCAACAACGACCAAGGTCGGGCCGAGTTGTCCGCGACGCTACTAGCCCGCATGCAGACAATCATCGGCCATTAGCTGGACGTATGCATCATGCAAATCGCAGGTGGACTATATCGCGAATTGTGCGAAACGCCGAAGTGGAACGCACAGTTTGGCTCGGGCGGGCGCGCGGCGGCAGCCGTCAGTGCTCTTTCGCCAGGGAGCACTCTTCACACCTATGCACGGGACGAGAGCAGCCCGGGAGCGGACGAACTGTCGGACCTCGGTGTGCGGCTATCCCGCACCCATTCCGATATTGCGATCGCATTTGCGTACTTCCACCCACTGTCTCAACCACACATCGAGCCGCGACCTGGGTCATTTCCTCAGCAGCCTCCGATACATGTTTCGGGAGATGTGGTCCTGAGATTCGGGTTCCTGGAAGGATCTGCCATCGTGCACGCTGTCCGCGCGATTTACGATCCTCAGACAGCTGTCCGTCCTGAGCCATTTGGAGCCAATGGCTCGACAGCGAAACGGCTTGCTTTGGTTATGAATGAGCTAGAGCTCTGCCGCTATGCGGGTTGCACCGACTTGGCGACTGCCGCCGCGAAAGCCATGTCGCATGGCGATCGGGTGACTGTGATAGTCGTAAAAAGAGGGGTGCGGGGGGTCACCGTCTTTGAGCGTCATGCCGAACCTAATACCATTCCCGCATATTATTCATCTCGGGTCTTCAAGATCGGAACAGGGGATGTCTTCAGTGCCGTGTTTGCATATCATTGGGGCGAAGCCGGAACTTCCGCGGCCGAAGCCGCGGACCTCGCCTCCCGATCGGTGTCCGCCTACTGTGAGACAATGACCCTTCCGGTGCAAACCGACTTGCTCAGTAGCCGCGAGCCCATAACAGGGCAGGCACCAAACCGGATTGTTCTGCATGGCTCAACATCTACAATCGGAAGGCGGTATACGCTTGAGGAGGCGCGCTTCCGCCTGAAAGAGCTTGGTGTTGAAGTGCTCTCACCTCAACTCGATGAGGTCCCAGATTCATTCCTCGAAAATGCACCTTCACTTCTAGTGGCGGACGGATTGAGCACAACGGAAATTCGACGACTCTGCGCAACGCGATCTCACCAAAATATTGTAATACTGGACGAGGAGCAGCGGTCCGATATCGCTGCACTCTCCGATCTCGGCGTTACGATTGTTCCCGACTTCGCCTCGTCTTTGTACCGAGCTGCCTGGCCTCGTGCATCTTGCCGTAGCCTAGACAGTTGCGGCGACGCATAATTTGTGAGACTTCTGATTCACTACTCTGGGGGGAGTAATTACGTATGTCAGACGTCTACATAGTCTATTCACGAGAAGATGTCGGACAGGCGGAGAGATTAGTAAAAACACTTTCAACCCGATGGGATGTTTGGTGGGACGATAAAATCGTCGGCGACTTCTCGACCGTGATCGAACGTGAAATCCAGAATACAAAATGCGTCGTTCCGCTCTGGTCGCCGACAGCTAAGGACAAGAGTAATGTAAAGGACGAACTCCGCTTAGCTGAGCAATATAATATTCCGATTATTCCCGCTAAGATCATTCCGACAAATGCGCCGTACGGCTTTAACGGCTATAGTGCGGTTGATCTTCTGGGCTGGACCGGAGAAGACGATCATCCTGGTATCCAGCACCTGATGCGCAAGATTTCGACTGTCGTCCCGCCGAGGATGGCGCCAACCCGCCCATCAGCCATCGCTGCGGGTAGAGTCCCCCTTCCGAGCTTGTTCCTCTCCGTGTCATCACACGAGACACAACTCGTTCCTCTCGAAGCTCTTAAGGCTCTTCGTCTCTTCGGTACATCGACGGTCCTTGTCTCCGCCTACGACCTGTTTCCACCCCGCCGCCCTCGAGGTATCCAGCAGGAGCTGAAGCGTATCCGCGCGCAAGGCGGATTTGTCCTCGTCGATTCAGGCAATTATGAAGCGACGCGACGCGACGACGACAGCTGGAAGCCCCAAGATTTCGAATTGGCGCTGGAAGGGATTTCACACGATTGGGTGTATTGCTTCGACGAGATGGATCCGTCGAGGGACAGAAAGCGTGCGGTTGGGCAAGTCATTGCAGCGGTCGAACGAGACAGGAAGTTCACCAAAGCCCCCGTCCTTCCAATCATTCATGCTCCCGCCACTAGGTCGAAAGGGTACGATCTTACTATTCTCCCCGAGGTCGTGCGGGATGTCGCCGACCAGCTCCAGCCACCGATGATCGCGCTGGCGGAGCGCGAGTTGGGCCGAGGGCTGATCCAGCGCGCACAGACCATGAGGCGCGTCCGGAACGAGCTTGATCGCTTATCCTTTTATCAGCCGATCCATCTCTTGGGTACGGGAAATCCATGGAGTATAGCGATCCTAACGGCAGCTGGAGCAGACAGCTTCGATGGGTTAGAGTGGTGCCGGGTTGCCGTTGACCGACAGCAGCACAGATTAAATCACTACCAACATTTCGATTTTTTCGCATACCAGGCGCAGATGGCGGCTTCGGCCATCACTGTTTCTGCGCTCTCCGACGATAATATAGACTACGCAGGTAAAGTTGCCTTCCATAATTTGGACTACTATCGGGAGCTAACCCACGACTTGCAGGCTGCCGCTTCAACAAATCGCTTAGAAGCATTTGCCGTCGGCCTGTTGGGCCAATCCAATTCAAAACAACTTAGGGATCAAATGCCGGATTTGTTCAGATGAGAAACGATGCTGCCAGGCTGGAGCACGCCGTTGCCGCAATATGCCCGGAGATTGAAGAGCGGGCTAAGCGCTCTCAGAGTGCGCTTGACGAGCGAAATCTCTGGTGGGAACTCTCATGCTGCCTGCTCAGCAGTCAAGTACCGTATGGGCTTGCCGTAGCCACCGCCGATGCTTTGGATAAACGGCAGCTTCTCCTCAACACATCGGCACCCCGGGCCGAACTCGCCGATGAAATCCTCGGGGTTCTCCGTCAACCTGTACTGGTGAACGGCAGCCTTCGAAATTATCGCTTTCCTCGATCAAAGTCGATGCAATTGGCCTCTGCGCGCGAATCGGTCTCGCAGGAAAGCGGGGACCTGTGCTCACTCGTGCATGCCTTCGGAGATGCGGCAACCGCTCGCTCGTGGCTTGTGTCGAACGTAGCTGGAATCGGGCCAAAGCAGGCGAGTATGTTCCTGCGTAACGCAGGTATCAGCTACGATCTCGCAGTCCTGGATCGCCACGTATTGAACTACATGACGATTATTGGACTCTACACAGGGGCCGGCCGAGCCATCTCGAAGCTTTCACACTATCACATGCAAGAAGATAAACTGATTTCACATGCAAATAGGCTCGGATTTGCAGTCGGCCTTATGGATTGGGCGATCTGGATAGTGATGCGGGTTGCGGGTTCTCAAGATACGGAGCGCGCGTTAGCATGAGCATTGTCACTCTCGTTTCCGGTGGGCTTGATTCCACGCTGGTCGCCTACCTCGCAAAAGAGGAAGGGATTCAGCAATATCCGATTTTCATCGACTATGGGCAGCGATCCCGCGATCGAGAGCACGCGGCTTGCCGGTCAGCGATGGCCAAGTTGCAGCTACCAGATTTGGAGGTGGCCGACCTGTCGGGCTATGGCCGCCTCATTAAGTCCGGGTTGACGGACCCGAACCAGCGAGTGCTGGAGGATGCGTTTACTCCTGGTCGAAATCTCCTCTTTCTGCTTGTAGCAGCAGCCTACGCATTTCAGCGCGACGCCGATGCGATATCGATTGGACTCCTCCATGAGGAAACCAGCCTGTTTCCTGACCAGACATCGGCGTTCTTGCAGGAGGCGGAGGCAATGATCGCAAGGAGCATGGGGCGTGAAATAAAGGTCCTTGCACCGCTCTCGTCGTTCCACAAGCAGGAAGTCATCGAACTCGCGACGCTTAAAGGCATCGAGGGCACTTATTCCTGTCATCTCGGGGGTGAAACACCTTGTGGAGCGTGCATAGCATGTAATGAATTCAAGGCTGAGGGGGTCTGATATGGGCGGCGGGAGTAGCGGGAGCTGGAGCAGGTTAGGCGACATTCGGTCCCTGGAGGAGAAAGCCAAGGCGGCGCTTCAGGGCGGCAAACGAAATGTCTTTATCAGTTTTGCAACCGAAGATATGGACGAGGTCAATCTTCTGCGCGCGCATGCGAAGAACGAGAACAGTGATATCGAGTTCAACGATCATTCTGTTCGCGAGCCCTACGACAGCGAACGCGCAGAATATATCAAACAAAAGATCAGCGAGCGGATAGAGCGCTCATCTGTTTGTGTCGTCTACATCTCCGACAATACTGCGCAAAGCCGTTGGGTGACTTGGGAAGTGGAGACCAGCCTCGCTCTTGGGAAAAAGGTGGTGGCGGTTCACCCCAAGGGGGGCGCCCCACGGCAAAATCCGCCTTGGGTGGCGAAGCACGGCGTGAAAGTCGTCCAGTGGAATCAATTGGCCGCTGAACTGAAATAGCCCGGAGATCCGTCGATATGACGCCTGATAGTTTTCCCGCCCTGTACCGCTCGGCAGACGGCTCCGCCGCCGATGCCCAGTCCACCTATCTAAGGCTTATTCGGCTGCAGTACCTTCTGCTCACTGTCGCAGCGACGATCTCTATTTGGTTTGGAGCGTCTCCTGATCTATACATCGCTTATGCGTTAGTTCTGGCCGCCTCTACGGGTCTCCTACTATATATGGCAGTCCAAAAACCTGAGAAAGAGTGGTACGGGTGCCGAGCGCTGGCGGAGTCGATCAAGACATCAACCTGGCGTTACATGATGCGAGCTGAGCCATTCGAAGATGCCCCGAAACTCTCAACAGTAGCAGAGAAATTCTCGGAGTTTCTGAGGGCGATTCTGGATGCCAACAGCCACGTCCGCGACTCGATAAGCCGTCGGCCGGTAACCGGCGATCAGATCACCAACGAAATGAATGCGGTTCGTGCTCTGCCTCTCGCAGAGCGTGTTCAACGATATAATACTGACCGGATTACGGACCAACGCGAATGGTATGTAGCAAAGGTTACCTGGAATAGGCAGCGTTTTCGCCTATGGATATTGATATGCGTCCTCGTTCAAGGTGCCGCAATCGCTTTAGCTCTCCTCCGAATCCGCCATGATCCACCATGGATGATTTGGCCAACCGAACCTTTGCTGGTGATAGCGTCTTCCGCCATAGGTTGGATCCAACTGAAGAAATTCAACGAACTCGCTTCTGCCTACAGCCTCACCGCCCACGAGATCGGCATCTTGCAGACGCGGCTTGGCACGATTGACAGCGAAGAGAAGTTTTCTGCCTTCGTAAATGAAGCCGAGCGAGCGTTCTCTCGTGAACATACCCAATGGGTTGCCCGCCAGATCGAGAATGCGCCCTGATTTGATCATACGCCAACCGATCAGCGAGTGAGTTCATTGGCGAATGCGATGCAGGCGAAAAAGTTTGTCGAAGAAATCCTTGATCTTCGCTTCGGCGCCGTCACCGACCAGTTCATTTGCACCGAACCGATAGACCTCATATCCCGCAAGGCGCAGCTCGCGGTCGGCCGACACCATATCGGCATAGACCTTCAATGAAGGAAGGTCGTTTTCCGAGAAATGGTGCTTACCGTCGACCTCAATCACGACGCGCTGACGGCTGGGTAACAGAAGCAGGAAGTCCATGCGTTGACGCGGCAATGGAAGCCGGTGACGCAGGGTTTTTACGACGGCAGGATCATAGTGAAGGTAGACCTGCGGCAGCAGCGCGGGCAGCGCCTCGCCGAGGGTAGACCGATAAGCCTTGAAGTAGGCCGCGAAAAGCTTGCGTTCCGCATCCGAGGCCAGGGATTCCTGGAGACGCGCTCCGAGTCTTGCGGCATCAGCACCGGGCGTAACGTCGCCCCACCAGGAAACGAGTTCCGACCACAGAAGGCCGCTCGCGCTGATCGGCCGGTCGTAGATCAGGCAGCTCTCTTCGCCGGACAGAATGACGATGTCGTTGTTGATCGCATCGGCGAAGCCGATTTCCGGCTTCGGTCCTCGTGACGCAAAGATCAGGTTTTTCGGCCGGCCGCCAACCCCCCGCACCAGAGAGCGGAAACTGAAAAGCGGATGGCCGGATACCTCGCCATCCTGCGCAAGCTCATATCCATCCCGCGCGAGCACCCTGTTCAACGCTTCGACTGTCTTCGTCTGCTCATCACCTGATCGGGAAAGGGGGTGAACAGCTTGTTCGAGCAAGGCGCCGAACCTGGCCCTGGAACAATCGAAGGCCCCGATTTCTCCAAACAGTTGTTCGACCGACCAATCGCCGGGATTGTGATCCATGTGCCGGGCGATGCGGTCGCGCAGGCTCTGGCCTTTGCTGCCAAAAAGGGCTTCGAATGGTGAGGAAAGCGGGAAGTAGCTCTCGACGACCTCCACGGTGCTACGCTCGCCGGCGAGGTCGTTGCCGAGAATCCGCGCGACGTCTCGTCGTGTGATCTGCGTCAGCGGTGGATCATCAGCCTCAAGCACCTTGCGGCCCGCCTCATCAAGCGGGATGTCGCTGCGAGCAGCAGCGAATTTGAGCGCCAGTCGAGCCAAGTCCGCCTGCGTGAGGTTTTCGAGCGCAAGTTCGATACGCTGCCGTTTTGAGAAGCCCTCTGGTGCCGGCACGACCAGCCCAGCGACCAGCCCCGGCTCCTGACTCATTTGGGCGTGGCTCATCCCGTGCAGAATTCCGAAGATAAGCCGATAAAGATCATCCGCCACGCCCGGTCCCTCTCAGGATCACACGCACAAATGCAAACATCCGCGTAAACAGATAATCCACCTGATCCAGAGAGGTCAGGGTTTCTTGGGTCGTCTCGGAATGACGAATGCGAAAGCTGTTCCCTATGGAGGTCAGCTCAGCGGCCTCCCGCCCAAGGGCTTCCCGGAATCCAGAGTCCGGCGTGGCGACACGGTCCAGCATCGCTTCGGCCTGAGCGCGCTTGTTGGCGCCGGGTTCCAGTGTCTTCAGCCGTTCAAAGGCATCCCACAGTTTCTCCAGCGCGTCCTGCCTGTCTTCAGGTTTGGGCGATAGAAACCGTTGGCGAGCGGCTTCGAGCAGGCGGTCCGTCTCCGCATCACCGGTATGAAACATCGCCCAACCGAGAACATCGGCGACCGGCTGTGGGAGAAGCCGGCGGGCCTGTCCGCTCGATGTGAGTTCATACGCAATCGCGTTCCGGCGAAACAGGAGGTTTACGTCGGCTACGAACCGAGCAAGGCCGCCGTCCCGGTTCCAGCTCAAGTGATGGTGACCGAAGTAGGAATGATAACTGCCTTGAATCGGCTCGCCGACGGCGCTGGCGCAAAACTCGAGCAGATCGAGGATCACCGGCGTATCGGGCACTTCGTTCACAGAGAACGGCCATTCGATCCACGGCACCTCGGCGCCCAGCACCCGGCTGAAGGCTTGGACGTCACATCCGCACGGACCATTCCCGTCGGGGCACTGTTCCGGAAAGCGAAAGCCAAACGAGCCATCGCCAATCCTCGTCTCGATCAAGGTGAAAAGACCCGCCCACAGACGGTCACCAATGACATCGATTGTTGCAGGGCGTGCCCCATATTCACGATCCGTAAAATAGCTCGACACCCTATCTCCCATCATCACTTCGCAGCACGGTTGGCTCGCCCGGCGATGTCCGCACATCGCATGATCAGCGCCTCGAAGGGTTCCGCGTCGTCAAGCAGCAACCCATCCTCGACCATGTGCGCATAGTCCGTTGCCAGCGCAGCGCGCGCATCTCCGTCCGGCACGAGTTGCAGCTTTCCACCGACGGCGGCTTCGTAGTCGATAACCTCGCCATCAACCGTCTTCGCCCCGAAGAACATGGTTTTGTGGCGGGCAACCGCGTCGGCGAGCTCACGATCCGATATTGCGGCGTTGGCGACCCCCGCATCATCCAGTCGGACGACATCGTGCCAATGACGGGCGAACCGATCGCCCCGCAACCGGCCCTCGAGGCAATAAACATGCATTGCCGTCGCTTTCTCCCAGAAGGTTCGCTCGGCATGCATGACCCGGGGACGAGCCGTTGGGAATTCGACGCCGTCGACCAATCCGGCCGCGTCGCATACAACATCGCGCGGGCTGGCCGGCTCCCCGGTCGAGCGGGCGCCGAATTCCAGCATCACGCTCGGAGCCACATAGCCCGATCCCGAAGAGGTCGCCTCATAGTCGATGAACAGCTTGTCGCCTTCGGCCCTGAACGTTGCAGGCAACGACTGCGCGTCGATCGCGCGGGCAAGGAGAGGTCGGACTGTTCCGTCGACCCATTCTGGCAGCCGGTGGCGGACTGCCTTCGACCATCGCTTCTCCTCACTCCGGTTTTTCGGCAGGCCCTCGCCGTTTTCGCCCACCAGGTCGGGGGCGATGGCGCGGATGTCGTAGGTGAGATCCACGTCCTCGGAAAAACGCCGGATGACGTGATAAGCCTTTGACAGTGATGTGCCGCCCTTGAACACGAGATGTTCGCCGAAATTTGACCCGAACAGCGTTGCGAGAGTCCAGACGACCCACACGTCCTTTTCAAGCAGATGGGCCGGGCGGCCGGATCGATCGGCGGCAACGGCAAGAGCCTCGCGCCGATCGTTCGCTGACAATGTGACGAAGGCTTCAGCCATGAGCGACCTTGCCGACCGATCTGGCGAGCCAGCTCGGTAGTTGCGGCGCGGCCGCGACAAGCTCGCCGAACGTAGAAGACGGCAGCTTGTGTTTCAGCGTCTTCAAGGCCGCTTCCGCCTTCTCCGGTCCCAGCCAGGCGAGTGCGCGCACGGCCTGCCCGGCAGGGCGATCGGCCAACGCCAACTGCCAGCGTGGCGCATGGCGCAGCTCAATAGTCTGCTGGCCCAGAGTCATGGTCCGGCTTCGGCCCGAGGTCAGATAGACCGACCGGACCGGTACTTGGGTCGTGAGCCCGAGCGCATTGGCAGCCGCCGCTCCGTTCGACACGATGATTTCACCACGCTGCGTCGCAAGGGCTTCAACGGCTTTATCGACGGAGGGCGCGCGAACGCCGAACCGGCTCGAAACCGGACGTAGGTAAACGCCGCGCCCGGCCCGTATCAGCCGGCCACGTTCTGCCAGTCGCGACAATGCCTGGTCCAATGCGGGGCGGTTGCCGAGATGGAGCAGGCTTTTCGCGGCGATCGGAGCGCCCTCGGGCAAACCCTCGGTATGCGCCAGAATCTGTTCGGTCAGTCGCTGCATGATAAATCTCCTGTCAGAAATATACGCAGTTTTCTGACAGTTTTCAATCTATGTGGGAACGCCATGACTCATGTTTACGCCCGCTCCCCGGACTGTCGCGCGGAGTCAGGGATGTTCGAATTATCTGCGGTCGGGGCGCTAGTCCCCCACCCGTCTCGGCAATTACAGACCCTATCGTCACCGCAGCGGCGAAAACCGCTCGGTTCCGCCTGGCTCGAAGCGCACCGAAGCGATGGAGGCCGGTCATGTCCGATAGAGCAAAGCCGGATCGCCGCTGGCCAACGCCGGACATCCTCAAGCGCGCCAGGTTCGTCGACGAGGCGGGACCAGTTCGTTTCGTCGACACTGAGGCGGCGGCGCGCTACCTCGCCCTCGAAGCACATACGTTGGAGTGCTACCGCTCGCGAGGAGGAGGCCCCGCCTATCATAAGTTCGGCAAATGGGTCCGCTATGCAGTCGATGATCTGGACGCTTGGGCTAAGAGCTGCCGTCGCACCACGACGGTATCGCCAGAACCGCCCCGCATCCTTCCCATTGACCGGATATAGGTTCTAACCTATATGGAATGGGAGGTCGAATTCCACTCCGCCTTCGAGGCTGAGGTTCTGACTTTTGAGCGTGATGTCCGGGTCGCGTTGATCGCCGCCACCAAGCTGCTGTCCGATTACGGACCGCAGCTTAGCCGGCCTCACGCCGACACGCTCAAAGGATCGAAACACGCCAATATGAAGGAGCTGCGCTTCGAAGGCAGCGATGGCGAATGGCGTGCGGCCTTCGCTTTCGATCCCGAGCGCAAAGCCATCGTTCTTGTAGCGGGTGACAAATCGGGCGTCAGTCAGAAGCGCTTCTACAAAACGCTGATCGCAAAGGCGGATCTACGGTTTTCCGAGCATCTGGAAAGCCTGAAATCCGCAAAGAAGGGCAAATGAGATGGGTCGGAGCCTGAATGACATCATTGCCGCGCTCCCTGCCGAAGAGCAGGCAGCGATCGACGCCCGCTATCAGGATTTGAAGCAGGAAGTCGAGGGCCTTCGCGAGTTGCGGCAGATTGCGGGTAAGGCCCAGGCTGAGATCGCATCCGCGCTCAACATCAAGCAGCCCTCGGTTTCTCAGATCGAGCGACAGACCGATATGTATCTCTCCACTCTCCGCAGCTATGTGGAAGCTGTGGGGGGAGAGCTCGAATTGACGGTCAAGCTGCCGCAGCGGCCCGCATTGCGGATTCACCAGCTCGGCGATGCCAGCGCTCCTCCACAGATAACGACCCGCCGTCCTGGCACGCGCGCGCAGATGGGCGGTCGGCGTGGGCGCTAGTTATCCGACGAGAATCATCCTGGCGTTTCGAAGCGGCGGCGTCTGCGCCTTTCCGAAATGCGGCAAGCATCTCACCTACGACGCCCAGGTGGGAGACGACACCTATGTCGGCGAGGCGGCACATATTCGGGGTGAAAAGCCGACCGCCGCGCGCTACGACGCCTCCATGACCGATGCGGAGCGCGATAACGTCCGCAACCTTATCTATCTCTGCACCGACCACCATACGATCATCGACAAGGTCGAGGCTGATTGGCCCACCGCGACGTTGCAGCAACTGAAGGAAAGCCACGAAGAGCAGGTTCGCCAGGCGATGGAGGCGGCTTTTGCGGACGTTGCCTTTCCCGAATTGCAGAACGCTGTGTCGTGGGTCGCCAGCCAAGCTCCTGTAGGCAATGGATCGTTCGATCTCACCGCGCCCGACGAGAAGATCAAGAAGAACGCTCTATCGAACGGATCTCGGCATATCATTGCTGCCGGTCTGACCTCGCGAGCTACCGTTGGCGACTATGTCGAGGCCGAAGCGCAGCTCGATCCGGACTTTCCCGAACGCCTGAAAGCCGGCTTCCTTGAGGAATATTACGCGCGTCGGAAGGAGGGCCATAAGGGCGACGAGCTGTTCGAGCTGATGTGCGCCTTTGCCCAACGCGGGTTGCGTCGGCAGGCGGACAAGACTGCTGGTATCGCGGTGCTGATCTATCTTTTCGAAATCTGCGACGTGTTTGAGAAATGATTCTTCCGACCAAACATATCCCGCAGAACGAGGCGCTGATCGGTGTCGGCGCGACGCTGCTTGCCCACCTCAGCATGCCCATGACCGTCTCGGGCCTTTGGGAGCGTCTGCGCACGGAGCCGAACGTCGGAACTTTCGAGCGGTTCGTGCTGGCCTCGAATCTCCTCTATCTCATCGGCGCCATCGACATTCGAGACGGCCTCATCGTCAGGACCGCCTCATGATCCGAGCTGTTCGCGCCAATCACAAAGGCTTCCACGCCGCTCTGCTTCAGCCAGGAGTCAATCTCATACTGGCCGACCGATCCACCTCGGCCGGCGACAAGGACACGACGAACGCACTTGGCAAATCGACGCTCATCGAGATCATCGACTTCTGTCTCGCAAGCAATACCTCACCCGGAAAGGGACTTCGCATCGAGGCTTTGCAGGGTTGGGCATTCACGCTGGAGCTTTCCCTGTCCGGCCGCGACGTCGCGGTAACGCGAGCCACCGACACGCCCGGTTTCTTCGCGATCGAAGGCGCGACCGACGACTGGCCTGTCCGCCCGACCCCTAACAAGGAAGGCGTGCCCGGTCTCGACGCGAAGAAATGGCGAGCGGTCCTCGCCTGGGCGCTGTTCGGCATCAGCGAGTTGTCTGCCGAGTCGGGCTACAAGCCCTCGGCGCGGTCGCTGCTTTCCTATTTCGTGCGTAACCAGACAGCCGCGTACAACATCCCCTTCAAGTATTTCGATAATCAGAAGACCTGGGATATCCAGGTCCACAACGCATTCCTTCTCGGATTGAACTGGGAGAAAGCTGCGACCTGGCAGCAGCTCAAGGATCAAAAGAACGCACTCGATGCGCTCAAACAGGCGATCAAGACCGGAGCGGTCGACGGCGAACTGGCGTCCCTCGGTGAACTCGAAGCCGAACGCCTTCGCCTGTCGACACAGCTCGAACGCGAGCGCGATGCTCTCTCAAGCTTCCGCGTGCTTCCCCAGTACCGTGAGATCGAGGGCCAGGCGAACGTCCTGACCGGCGAAATCCACGGCTTGGTCAACGCCAATATCGTGGATAAGCGCCGGCTCGATCGCTACCGCGACTCGCTGGTCAGCGAAGATGTCCCGACCGAAGACCGGCTGGAAGCTCTCTACGGTGAGGCGGGCATCGCCCTGCCTGGCGCCGTCAAGAAGACGCTGGAGGATGCGCGGGCTTTCAATGCGCAGATTATCGCCAACCGCCGCGAGTTCATCGCCAGCGAGATTGCCGCGCTTGAGGCTGCTGTCAGCGAGCGCGAGACGAACATAGCGACTCTCACGGATCGCCGTGCCGGCTACCTTAGCGCGCTTGCCGGACAGGGCGCGCTGGAGGAACTGACGCAGCTACAGGAGCTGCATGCCGCCACCCGGCTGAAGGTCGATGAACTGACCAACAGGATCACCCAGCTTCGCCAGATGACCACGAAGGCGGACACGATCAAGGTCGAGACCGTGGAGTTGAAGCGAGCGACAGCACTCGATTATGAAGAACGGCGCGCACTCTGGTCACAGGCGCTCAGCCTGTTCTCTGAATTCTCCGAGAGTCTCTACAAATCGCCCGGTCGCCTAGTCATCGACATCGATGATACGGGCTACAAGTTCGACGTAGAGATTGCCGGTAGCCCGAGCGAGGGTATCAGCAAGATGAAAATCTTCTGCTACGATCTCATGCTGATCTCATTCGCGCGGCAGCGCGGTCTCGGGATCGACTTCCTGATTCACGACAGCACGATCTTCGACGGCGTTGATCCCCGTCAGCGAGCCCACGCGCTCGAACTAGCGGCAGCGATGGCCGCAAAATACGACTTTCAATATATCTGCACCCTCAACACCGACATGGTCCCGGTCAGCGACTTTTCGCCGGGCTTCGACTATGAAGCGCTCGTTCGGCTGCGTCTGACGGATACCGACGCGAGCGGTAGTCTGCTCGGATTCCGGTACTGATTGGGGGGCGCACATGGTCGGGTCTGGCTCTTCATTTTCGGAACGCTTCGGTTGCCACCGCGCCCATTCCGGGGGCGCACGCTCACGGACGGATATGGGCATATCGGAGAAATTCGCGTGAAAACGCGCGATTTTAAGTGAATGAAGGTAATTTGGTCTATTCAGTTGTGTATCTTAGGGCCTCGCAAATCGGAGTACGATCTACGTGACGCGGCACGGTTTTACATCAACGACGCGCCATGTCATCGCTTCCAGGGCAGGCTATCGTTGTTCCTATCCGGGCTGCCAGAAGTTGACCCTCGGGCCAGCGGTCGCACCTGACCAGTACGAGGACACCGGCTTCGCCAGCCATATTCACGCCGCCTCTCTTCGTGGCCCCCGTGGGCAGGGCGGGCTAAAGCCTGCGCAACTAAAACACGCATCCAATGGTATTTGGATGTGCGGAGCGCACGAGAACCTGATCGACAAGAAAAGCGGCGTGCGCTTTCCCGTCAATGTGTTGCAGAGCTGGAAAGCGCTCCACGAATACCGCACATCGTTTGAACATAGCGGAAATCAGGCAGCTTTCGGATTCGTGCGAACTCTAAGGCTTGAGCGTTCACCGCTCTTCACGCCCGGCACGCAGATCGATTTCGCCAAGACCACATTTCTAATCGGGCCTAATGGCAGTGGCAAATCCGCTATTTGCGAGTGGGTGAGCATACTTGAGGCGAGTGACAATATCCGGCGTTGGCTCGCAAACAACAACGTCCACTACGATATCATATTCGACGCCCCCGCCGAACATCGGCTCTCCGTTCAAACAGAAGGCATCCTCACTCTAGACCTTGATGGAAAAACGGTTAGCCGAAACCACGCCCGATCAAGCGCGGTTTATCTAAGCGGACGCGGTGACAACCGCATTGTGTGCGATCTTCGTCGAATCATGGACTTGCTCCAGATTGATGAGTTCGCGTTGCGCAGCTTGGGCACTCGCGTATCCGGTGATTTCGTAAAGAAAGTGGAATTTGTCCAGCGGACGCAGCAGGAAGACGACGAGGACGAGCTTCAGAGAGATGATCTTGACGCACCTGTCTACGTGTTGGAAAGTCATCTGACCAATGGTCGAGTGATGAGGTTCGAGCAATTATCGGGTGGCGAAAGGGGGCGCGTTCTACTTGAACTCGCGATGGCGCTAGCCCGTGAAGGAACCCAATTCGGGCCGACGCTGCTATTGGTCGAGCTTAAGTCGCTTGGAATGGATTGGGGTGCTATCCAGCCCTATTTGGACTTCTTCGGCAGTCCCGAGTGCCTATACCAAACTGTCTTGACATCTTGGGAACTACCCAGCGACGTCGAGATGCTCGGCTGGCAGATCTACATGGTGGACGGACGACCAGGAGAGAAAGGGACAGTAGTCGCATCACCGCGTGCGTGACCCAAGAAGTTTGGGTTCATCGCCTCTCTCAGTCTGCTGCAACCACCGACGACCACCCTGTCGGACAACCCTTTCGTCCTGGTCAGAAATCGACAGACCAGACCTCTATCCCATTGCGTTCGAACTGCGGTCGGCGTTCGTTGCCGGGGAACAAGGGTGACATGAAGAATACGTACTTATATCGCTCCATGCGAGATGCGAGCTTAACAAGATCGGCTGCCAGCTTGCCGTTGTTGCGTGGATTGACAGCCGCAAAGGTCTCGGCGCCGACATAGCCGGCTTCCTCACTCATGATGTCGAGTTCAAGCGATGCGTGCGCGCCAGGGGCGAGCCGAAACCCGCTCACGTCTGGATGTAGGTTCAACAATTGGCGGGCAGCCGCGATGGCGACGGCGAAGGTCCAAGTCTGATTGATTTGCTCGATCAGATTTAACGGCCGATCCTCGAGGGGATGGAAGCCAATTGGATCGAACTTCATCCGGCGCAACAGGTCCAGCGGGTCCCCCGATTGCGACGCCATCCATTGTTGAGCCCGTGCGGCAGAGGCTCGCACCATCTCCATCAAATTATCCGTCTCGACGGCGGT
Source organism: Shinella zoogloeoides (assembly GCF_033705735.1). Lineage (NCBI taxonomy): Bacteria > Pseudomonadati > Pseudomonadota > Alphaproteobacteria > Hyphomicrobiales > Rhizobiaceae > Shinella > Shinella zoogloeoides. The sequence goes on along the minus strand of NZ_CP131130.1, from coordinate 2,908,405 downwards.
GCGGATGACAATATCCTTCGTCACTCTCGCATAACCTTTTCCCAGGTGTGAGCGCAGTAGCTGCACAAACCGGGATAGTCTGGATTGTACTCATGGACCGTGATGTCGGCACTGCATCGACTGCACTCGCCACCGATCGTTTCCTTACATGCAAAGCAAATGCTCATTTCTCCATTCTCGACATAGGCGTCGGCGCTGCATTCGGGGCATGTCGCGATCGGTGACGAGTCACCGTTCTTGGCGGCATAATAGGCGTCGATCTCGTAGCTCGCCGACACGACCATCTCAGCAAGCTGCCGCTGATCGTACTCATGGCCACACTGGAAGCATTTGGCATCGGCCGCTTCGCTCTCGATATTGTCGCGGTCGGTCTGACCGATAAGAGACGAGCCACAATTGGTGCAAGACATACGATCCAGTTGCCCGATCTCACCGGGCCAATTCAGGCGCAGAAGGCTGTCCATGCAGCTCTTCTGGACCTTATTGAAGGCATTCGTCTCTTCAAGGATTGTATCCCAGACGTCCGCCAAGACGTCTTGCGGATCTTCTTTCAGCGTCTCCAGGAAGTCGATAACCATCGGAAATGAGGCGGCGATCGCCTCCTTCAGCGCTCCAACGGGTTCGGCCAGGTGATAATGCTCAAGATTGTTTCGGAATCGTTGCAGCTTTTCGATGTTCACGTCAGGCCAGGACAAGCCGAATTTCTTGAATCGGCTCTTGAGCTGGGCGAGATCTACCGTCGCATAGCCGACAACCTCATGGTCAACGCCGCCGTCACCATCGGGGACGGGTTCGAATTTCGCGCCGATGATCTCCATCGGATCGGCGTCAGGGGCGGCACGGACGAGGCATTCCTTGCCCAGTAACAGCACGCCCGCATAGTAGTTGCGCGCCGCACTCAACATGCGCGCGTCGGAACCCTCTCGGAAATCTTCGATACCGAGCACAATCGAAGTTACCGCATTCTCAAATATATCCGCCATGCCCCCGCCAACAGCTCCGAAACTTCCACAAATCTACCCTAGACTCTTCAAGGAAAGGCGTCACCTCGGCCGGGAAGCGGTCGAGCGCACTATCGCATGTTGGAGAAGCTGACGGCCGCTTTCGTCGTCGGATGCCGCTGTCATAGTGGCGGATGGAAGCGGCGATGGGGCTAGTCGGCACCCTTCCGCACCGTCTCGACCGAGAGGGAGACTTGCTCCAGCGGCCGTAATAACTCGGCCTCCGGTTTCGTCAGCCATAGCCAGGCCGCCCAATCTTCCGGCCGCAGCACCACGATCTGCCGGTCGTGGATCGGCTTCACGTCGGGACCGGGATCGGTCGTCAGCATGGCGAAGGAGGCCGGGTGATTGCCCTGCGCCTCGCGCCAGATGCCGGCGACGGCAAGGAAGGGCGCTCCGTTCAGCGTAAAGCGGTGCTTGGTCTTCGGATATTTCGTGCCGGTGAACTCGAAGAAGGCCGAGGCCGGGACGAGGCAGCGATGGGTGTTGGAGAAATCGCGCCCTTCCGAGCGGAAGTTGAACACCGGGCCGCCCTCGGGCCGGTTCGACGGCAATCCGAAATTCATCCGCTCCAGCTCGACCTCGCGGTCGTTCGCCGTCGCCCGCATCACCGGACCCATCTGGTTGATGCGGATGTCGTCATGTTCGGGAAGGTCAAGGTCGCTTTGTTGCGTCGGAATCCCAAGCTCCAGCGCCTGCATCATCCTGCAATACTCGACCCATTTCACATGCTGTTCATAGGCGTTGCACATGGATGGCAAGATAGGGCGGGACCGGAGCGATTTCGAGGCTGGCGGTCCTTCGCGATTTCCGGCGGTCCGTATCTATGCTTTTGCATTTATACGCTTCCACGGTTTTACGGTCTTGCGGGGGAAAGCCTTCCCCCTGGTCGGCACTTCGTTGCCGACACACCCCCTTCTGCGGGGAGACCCCGCAACGCCCCCCGAGAGTGAGAGTGCGGACGGGGTTTGCCGTGACGGGTTGAGGGCTGGGAGAGAGGCTCCCGGCGCCCGTCGCGGAGAACCGCGATGTCCAGACGTGACCGCACCCCTCGCGCCGGCTCGGACCGGACGAACCTCTATGACGAGATCACCGGCAAGATCATCGCCGAGCTCGAGGTCGGCCGCTTCCCCTGGGTCCAGCCCTGGGGCACGGCGTCGGCGAAAGCGCCGCTCGGCCTGCCGAGGAACGCCGCCACCGGCCGCAGCTACAGCGGCATCAACATCCTGATCCTCTGGGGCGCCGTCGTGCAGCACGGTTTTCCCGGTCAGGGCTGGCTCACCTACAGGCAGGCCGCCGCGCTCGGCGGCAATGTCCGCAAGGGCGAGCAGGGCACCACCGTCGTCTATGCCGACCGCTTCGTCCCAGAGGACGAGAAGCGCCGGGCGCGCGAGACCGGCGAGGAAGCCCAGGCCATCCCCTTCCTCAAGCGCTTCACCGTCTTCAATGCAGCGCAATGCGAACGGCTGCCCGACGACATCACCGTCGCGGTTCCGCCGCCGCCCCCCGGCCTGATCGAGCCGAGGGTCGAGGCGCTGATCAGGGCGACGGGCGTCGACTTCCGCATCGGCGGCGACAGGGCATTCTATGTACCGGCCGACGACTATGTGGTCGTGCCGCCGCCGCAAGCCTATTTCGAGCCGATCAACTGGCACCGGACGGCCCTGCACGAGCTGGGTCACGCCAGCGGCCATCGCAGCCGGCTGAACCGCGATTTCTCCTCCTCCTTCGGCACGAAGAAATATGCCTTCGAGGAACTGATCGCCGAGATGAGCGCCGCATTCTGCTGCGCGTCGCTCGGCATCGTCCCGACCGTGCGCCATGCCGACTATATCGGCTCCTGGCTCGACGTGCTGCGCGAGGATTCCCGCGCCGTGGTCCGCGCCGCCAGCCAGGCCAGCAAGGCGGCCGACTGGATATTGTCCTTCGCCCCCGATGACGGGCTGCGCCCGGTGGAGGCCGAGCCTGACAGGCGGGCGGCGTGATTGACCGCGCGCGACTTCACGCCGCTCTCGTGCGCATGGAAGCCGGCCTCGCCCGAAGCCGGGACAATCTCGCGCTGGCCGAGCGCGCGGTATGCCGCCGGGCCGAAGCCGAGGCGATCCGCCGGCGGCCGAAAGCGCGGCACTACCATCGTGCGATGAGCCGCTGGACCGGCGCGGACGAGGCGGAATACCGCCGCATCCTCGACGATCTGCTCAAGGCGTCCGGTCCCGATCTCGACCGGCTTCGTCGCAGGATCGTCCGGCAGGAGGCGGCGATCGACACGCTGCGGCGGAAATACGGGGTGGACGCGCCGCGGCCGTCGCTCCCCGCCCGGTGAGGCAGGCGCCCGCATCGGCGTTCCAGAGAGTGAGAGAGGGGATGGGGATTTCGTGACGGGTTGATAGCGGAGAGAGAGGCTCTCGGCGCCCGTCACGGAGTACCCCACCATGGCCCGAGCTGCCAAGAAGAAGCCCGCCCTCGCGATGATCGAGTTCTCGCGGTCGCGCGACATTCCCTTCAACCGCATCCATCTGTCGAACGACAATGTTCGCGAAGTCGACGCCGATGCGGGCCTCGATGAGCTTGAGTTCGATGTCGAGCGCCGCGAGGACCTGATCCTCGGCATCAATGTCCGCGCCGTTCTCGACGCCGACGGCAACGAGACCGGCGATTTCGAGACCCCGGCCGGCGGTCGCCGCTACCGCGTCATCGCCCGCCTGGTGGCAAAGGGTCGCTTCCCCGAGGACGGCCTGGTCCCCTGCCTCGTCAAGAAGGCCAATGCCAAGACCTCGGCCGTCGACGACTCGCTGGCCGAGAACACCTTCCGCGTCGGGCTGCATCCGCTCGACCAGTTCCGCGCCTTCAAGCGGATGGTGGATGGCGGCATGACCCACGAGGAGGTCGCCAGCGCCTACTTCACGACGACGCGCTATGTCGAGCAGCGCCTGGTGCTCGCCAAGGTCTCGCCCAAGCTGCACGAGGTCTATGCCGCGAACGGCATGACGCTCCGGACGCTGGAGGCGTTCACCGCCCATCCCGATCACGAACGCCAGGAGCAGGTTTGGGATGCCGTCCGGCAGTCCCACAACAAGGAGCCCTGGCAGATCCGGGAAATGCTCACCGAGACCGAGGTTCCCGCATCCGACAAGCGTGCGCGCTTCGTCGGCCTCGACGCCTATCTGGCGGCGAGCGGGTCTCTCCTGCCGCGCTATCTCTTCGACGATGACGAGGAGGGATGGCTGGAAGACGTGCCGCTTCTCGACCGGCTGGTCGGGGAGAAGCTGAAGGCGGCCGCGGATGCTGTGGCCGCCGAAGGCTGGAAGTGGGTCGAAGCAGACCTCGAACTTCCCTACGGCTATGACCACGGCCTGCGCGGCGTCGTCGGCACGCCGGCGGAACTGTCCAAGAAGGAGCGGCGCGAACGCGAGAAGCTGCGCAGCCAGCAGGAGCGGCTTGAGGCCAAGTACCCGGCCGATCAGGAGCTGCCCGAGGACATCGACCGGCGCCTAGGCGAGATCGAAAGGCAGCTCGAAGCCTTCGAGCGCCGCCCGACCGTCTATGATCCGGTCGAGATCGCCATCGCCGGCGCTTTCGTCACCGTCGACGAGGACGGCGAGCTTGTCGTCAATCGCGGCTGGGTGCGCCCCGAGGACGAGCCGGTCGAGACCGTCGACACCGAAGGCGTCGAGCCGGATGCCGGTATCGACGGCGAGGACGATGACGATCTCTCGCCCGAGGGACCGCGCACCGTCATCGCCGTCAACGGCCGGCCGGTCGAGCCAGAGGAGGACGTGGACGTCATCCGGCCGCTCCCCGAAAAGCTGGTGATCGAGCTGTCGGCGCATCGTACCATCGCGCTGCGCAACGCGGTCGGCAGCAATCCCCATGTCGCCATGACGGCGCTGCTGCACAAGCTCGCCCGCGACGCCTTCAGGCGATCCACCCATGGCGCGACCGTCCAGGTCTCGGTTCACGAGGTCTTTTGCGGCAATCAGGGAACCGACCTGAAGACCACGCCCTATGCGAAGGCCGTGGACAAGCGCCACGCCGCATGGAAGGCCAAGGTGCCGACCGACGACGATGCGCTCTGGGACTGGCTCGTTGCGCTCGACGACGAGAACCGCATGGCGCTGCTGGCGCATTGCATGTCTCTCGGGATCAACGCGCTCTACGAGCGGCCCAATCCCATGAGCGCCACCGGCATCTCCGAAAGGCAGCTCCAGGCGCGCATGGCGGAAGCCGACCGCCTGGCCCGCGTGACCGGCCTCGACATGGCGGAGGCCGGATTCCGGCCGACCGTCGCGAACTACTTCGGTCGCGTGACCAAGCAGCGCATCCTCGAAGCCATCGCCGAGGCCGTCGGCGAGAGCACCGCCAATCTCCTCGACAACCAGAAGAAGGACAAGATGTGGATGGCGTCCGAGGCGGAGGAGCGGCTGGCGAATACCGGCTGGCTCCCGGAACCGCTGCGTCTCGCCAGCGAAGAGCCCGCGATCGAGGGTGCAGCCGAAGAGGACGAGCCCGACGTGGCGCTTCCCGACTTCCTCGCCGGCGACGACGAGGCCCCCGAAGCCGGCACCGGCGAAGATCCGGCGGTGCTCGTCGCCGCCGAATAGTCCCACATCCGCGGGGCGGCCGCGGTCGCCCCGCATCTTCCCCCTTCCACCTCCAGGCCCGGCGCTCGCCGGGCCGTTTTCGTTTCAGGAGCACATCATGCCGATGTTCACCATCGAGACCGCTTACCGGCTCCCGGCCTACCGGACGCGGACATACGAGGCCGACACGCCCGAGCTGGCTTGCCGGCTCGCCATCGAGGACGACGATCGGGATGGCGATGCGATCGCCTACGAGTCGGCCGGCGAGACCTACGTCACCGGCATCTGGCCCGGACCGGATGCGCCCCTCGCACGGTCATCCATTGCCGTTCCCTCGCAGTTCGCGGAGACGGACGCCCGGAAGATCGCGCAGTTCGAGATCGTTCTCGGCCTGCTGAAGATGCTGGTCGCAGACGTTTGCGCGAATACCGCCACGGAGAGGGACTGGATCTCGCGCGCCTCCTGGGAGGTCGCACGCGGCGAGGCGATCATCGCCGGCGCGCGCGATCCCGACCCTGCCGCCGATCTTCCCGGACGTCGCCATGTCCTGGCATGGCTTGAGGAAGATCGAGTTCGCGATCGCATCGCGACGATCCTCGCAACCGATCCGGACTTCGGCGGCCTGTCGCCCGACGCCGTGACCGACTGCGAGATCAGCTCGGCATGCCTGGCTGTCGTCAGATCGACCGCTCCCGACGACCGGACCGGCACGGCCGAGATCCGCGCGGTGCTCACCGCCCTCGGACCGGCATTGTGGCGCAACACCAAGGGAGGCCGGCCATGATGCACTCGATCTATGCCGATCTCGGCATCACGGTGATCGACACCGACCGGGCGGTCCTGCGGGCGGCGGCGCGAATGCTTCCCGCCTGGGTCCGCCGGGACCGCTGCAAACGCCTTCTGCGCCGCAAGTTCTACCGCGAGATGCTGCGCTGCCACGCCGCGGCCCAAAGCGGCGCGTGGCAGACCTGGCACTGAGCCTTCCCACCATCCCGTCAACCAGACCGGCCGTCGCGCCCGGTGCTTTCCCTATGGAGCTTCCCATGCCCAGATTTGTTGTCCGCAAGGGCCACGATGCCTTTGTCTATTACGAAACCGTCGTCGAGGCCGGCACGCCCGCAGAGGCGCGAAGCGTCGCCGAAAGCGTCCGCTACGATGGCGAATGGATCGCCACCGGCGAGGTGCAGGAGTTCGACGATTATGAAATCGACGAATCCACCGGCGTCCGTCTTCTCGAAAAGGGTGAGACGGTCGAGGCGTTCCTGATCGTCGCCATGACCGCCCACGAGCGCGATGCGGTGCTCGCCGGTCTTCGCACCCTTCAGCTCGCCCTTGTCAACGGGCCGCTCGATCCGGTGTTCCTGGACATCTACAACAACGACGGCGCGCACGCCGGGCTCGATCTCCCCGAGATCGACGCGCTGTGCGAGCGCATCAACGTGTAGGTGGCCGCGATGTACGCCACCTATCTCCGTCTCGCTGTTCCCGTGTGGGAACGCGGCCGCACGGTCGTCGGGGCGGCGCGGCGCAAGCTGTCCCGCTCCGCCCTGCGCGATCCCGACAGGCGGGACGCGCGCAAGCGCTTCTATCGCAAGATGCTGCGCCACCACGCCGAGGCGCAACGCCTCGTCGCGCGCTTCCGCCTCTGACGCCTGCGTCTCCCCGATCGCAATCCCCATCCATCGCCCGGCCATCGCGCCGGGCGTTCTCGTTTCAGGAGCCTGACATGGCCATTCCCGATCACGCCCGCACCAACTTCAACACGCTTCTCCGCGCCGCCGGCGACGGCAATCTCGCACTCATGGAGTGCCTGGATGCCGTCACCGGCGAGCGCCGTTACGTCCTTTGCGCCGTCGGCCGCGCGGAGGACGGCGATTTCGTCATGACGCCCTTCGGCCATCTGGCCGATGGCAATCCCTACGACGCCTACCTGCCGCCCGATCCCGACGATCCGGACGGCTTCATCGCCAGGTCGGGCGAGGGAGCCGCGTCATGATCACCGTCGACGAGATACTGGCGGCGGACCTTCGTTGCCCGCCCTCGCAGCGCTCGCTGCCCTGGCCCGAAACGCGCGATGGCGTCACCGTCGTCGTCGAGCCGAAGCCGCATTGGGCCGCCGACATGACGGCCTTCCGGCTTCAGGATCGGTCCTATTGCTACTACGCCGACTGGACCGAGAACGGCCCGGCCGCGCGCTTCTTCGATCACCCCGAGACCTGCGGCCGCGAGGTGATGGCGAAGGCGCGCGACATGCTGGTGCGGGAGATCGCCGGCGGCCTCTGGCGCCTGTGAGCGAGGGAGAGAAGGGACGGGGCCTGGACGGTTCGGGGCGGTTGAAGAGAGAGCGCCGCCCGGACCTGTCTCCTTCCTCTCTCCGGAGAACCAGGCCATGACCCTTCAAGCCACTGCCCGCCAGACCGCAACGATCGTAGCGGACGATTGCCGCGAAACCTTCCTGCCGACCCTGTTCGGCCTGCGGCTCCTCATCATCGCGGAAAACACCGTCTATCATGTGATGGAGCGGCTCAGCCCCTATGACTATCGCGGGGGCTTCTGGAATTTCTACGAGTATGGGGGCCGCCCGCTGTTCCTCGCCCCCGCGTCGCGATCGCCCATGCGGATCGAAAGCGGGCTCACCGAGTTTCGCGGCGAGGTGTCGGCCGAGGCCGCCGGCATCATCGCGACCCTCTTCGTCCTCTCGAACCTCGCGCTGCGCCACGATTCCGACCATCTGGCGGAAGCCTACCATCGCCTCGCAGCCTATTCGAAGGGACATGCCGAAGCTTCGGCTATCTTCGCGGCGATCGACTGACTTGACCGGGCGCCTCGCCTCACGGCGGGGCGCTCTCGTCGTGTTCGCGATGGCCCGTTCGGCGCGGCGGGGGCGGCCGTCCTACCATTCGCCCTTCTGTCCTTCGGCGGCATAGTCGAAGCGCAAGGTCCACGGCCTGACGGGCCGATGGTCATCCGTCCGCGTCACGCGCAGTCGCGACATCCTCGGCACGACGGTCGGTGCGGTGTCGAAAACGACGGGGATCGTGTAGACCGCCTGCGCCTGCCGGTTCTGGTAGCGGGCCTCCGCGCTGACGATGATCGCGGGCGCGATGTCCCAGAACTCCGACAGGGCGGCGAGGAGAAGCGCGATCGCGATGATGCAGGCACGGAAGGCGGTCGAGGTCGACCAATGCCCCTCTCCGAAATCCGGCAAATCGGACGTGATCGTCGATGCCGCGAACGCCAGGATGATGAGCCAGTAGAATCTCGGCGCACGCGGAAGCAGCCATGTCCTCACGAGCTTAATCCTTCCAATATCGCGGTTGTTTCGGGATTTGCGCAAGCAAACCGGCGCAAAATCCAGCCCGCTCAATTGTAGATCAAAGCCGTCGTCTCAACGAGGTGACGGCCGGAAACCTCCGGCGGCGAACGGCTGCTCTCGGCGATTTCGCGGAAGCTGTGAGAGGAAGAGAGGGGCCGGGACGGATTTGAGCCGGTGCGGTCGAGAGAGAGCGCTGCGCGGCTCGTTTCCGTCCGCTCTCCCGAGGTTCCCCATCATGAACATGATATCCGCAACCGCGGCCGCCGAGGTCGCCGCATCGCTTCCGCCCGTCGCTGCGTCCGCCACGCCCTCGGCGATCGTCGTTGCCGCGCAGATCCTCCTTTCTGACCTCGAACGCGGCCAGCGCGTCGACGCCACCATGCTGCGCGGCGCGATGGAAACCGCCTTCGGCGGCTCCGACACTGCCGGCGCCTGGGACTGGAAGACCGCCTACGAAGCCTGCGAGGTCGCGACCGTCCTCATGCTGCGCAAATACGGAAAGCCGCTTTTCCGCAAGGCCGGCTCCGCCGCCGCGGTCCTGCCGCAGCTTTCCAAGATCGCCGGCCTGATGCCGACGCATACGCGCCGCTCCGAGGAGGCGCAGACCTTCCAGCAGTTCTCCACCCCGATCCCGCTCGGCCTGGCAGCCTCGTTCGCCGCAGCCATCACGCCGGCCGACCGCGTGCTGGAGCCCTCGGCCGGAACCGGGCTTCTCGCCATCCTGGCCGAGATCGCCGGCGGCTCGCTCCTGCTCAACGAGCTGGCCGACACCCGCGCCGATCTTCTCTCCCACCTCTTTCCGGCCCTTGCCGTCACGCGCTTCGACGCGGCCCAGATCGACGATCACCTCGACCGGGCTCTCCTTCCGACCGTCGTTCTCATGAACCCGCCTTTTTCGGTGATGGCGAATGTCGAGGGCCGCATGGCCGACGCCGCCTTCCGCCATGTCGCCTCGGCGCTGGCGCGCCTTGCGCCCGGCGGCCGGCTGGTGGCGATCACCGGGGCGAATTTCGCGCCGGACGCACCGGCCTGGTCCTCGGCCTATGCCCGTCTGCAGGAACGCGGCCGCGTCGTCTTCTCCGCCGCGATCGACGGGTCGGTCTATGCCAAGCACGGCACGACCATCCCGACGCGGCTCACCGTCATCGACAAGCTGCCGGCGGACGATCCGACCGCGTTCCCGACCGCGCCCGGCGTCGCGCCGGACGTCGCCACGCTTCTCGGATGGCTGGCCGAGCATCTCCCGGCCCGCCCGCCGGTCGACCCTTCCATCGCCGTGCCCATGGCCGCGACCGCCGCGCCCCGGACCGTGCGCGCCTATATCAACCGGGCGGCGAAGGCCGCGCCGGCTGTGGCGCATCGCGAGCCGGAGGGCGTTCCGCTCGCCTATGAGACGGTCGACTGGAAGCCTGCCCAGGCCGGTCGCCTGTCGGATGCGATCTATGAGGAATACGGTCTCCAGACCATCCGGATTTCCGGGGCTTGCGCGCATCCCACCCAGCTCGTCCAGTCGACGTCGATGGCGAGCGTCGCCCCGCCGAAGCCGAGCTATCGCCCGATGCTGCCGGCGGACGTGCTCGGCCTGCTGTCGGACGCGCAGCTCGAAACGGTGATCTATGCCGGCGAGGCGCATTCCGACTTCCTCGCCGGCGCATGGACGGTCGACGACACCTTCGACAAGCTGAGCGCCGCGGCCGAGGACGCCAGCGGCGCCGTCCGCCTCCGCCAGGGCTTCATGATCGGCGACGGCACCGGCGTCGGCAAGGGACGCGAGTCGGCCGCGATCATCCTCGACAACTGGCTGCAAGGAAGGCGCAAGGCGGTCTGGATATCGAAGTCCGACAAGCTGATCGAGGACGCGCAGCGCGATTGGGGCGCGCTCGGCATGGAGCGCCTGCTGGTCACGCCGCTGTCGCGGTTCCCGCAGGGCAAGCCGATCACGCTGAACGAGGGCATCCTATTTCTAACCTATGCCACGCTGCGCTCCGACGACCGCGGAGAGAGGGTTTCGCGCGTCCGGCAAATCGTCGAATGGTTTGGCTCCGACGCCGATGGAGTGATCATTTTCGACGAGGCGCACCAGATGCAGAACGCCGCTGGCGGCAAGGGAGAACGCGGTGACGTTGCCGCCTCGCAGCAGGGTCGCGCCGGGCTGCGCCTCCAGCATGCGCTGCCGAACGCGCGCATCGTCTATGTCTCCGCCACCGGCGCGACCACCGTCCACAATCTCGCCTATGCGCAGCGGCTCGGCCTGTGGGGCGGCGAGGATTTCCCCTTCGCCACGCGCGCGGAGTTCGTCGAGGCGATCGAGGCCGGCGGCGTGGCGGCGATGGAGGTGCTTGCCCGCGACCTGCGCGCCCTCGGCCTCTACACCGCCCGCTCGCTCTCCTTCGCCGGCGTCGAATACGAGCTGGTCGAGCATGAGCTGACGCCCCAGCAGGTCCGCATCTACGACGCCTATGCCGCCGCCTTCGCCATCATCCATAACAATCTGGATGCGGCGATGCAGGCCGCCAACATCACCGGCGGCGGCGAAGGCGGCTCCGGCACGCTGAACAGGCAGGCGAAATCCGCCGCCCGCTCGGCCTTCGAAAGCGCCAAGCAGCGCTTCTTTGGCCATTTGTTATGCAGCATGAAAGCGCCGACCCTGCTGCGCTCGATCGCCGCCGATCTGGAGGCGGGCCATTCGGCCGTCATCCAGATCGTCTCGACCGGCGAGGCGCTGATGGAACGGCGGCTGGCGGAGCTGCCGACCGAGGAGTGGAACGACGTCCGCGTCGACATCACGCCGCGCGAATACGTCCTCGACTATCTCGCCCATTCCTTCCCGGTCCAGCTCTACGAGCCGTTCACGGACTCGGAGGGCAATCTGTCGTCGCGCCCGGTCTATCGCGACGGCCTGCCGGTCGAAAGCCGCGAGGCCGTCGCCCGACGCGACGCGCTGATCGCCAAGCTCGCCAGCCTGCCGCCGGTTCCCGGCGCGCTCGACCAGCTCGTCCAGCATTTCGGGACGGACATGGTTGCCGAGGTGACGGGCCGCTCGCGGCGCATCGTGCGCAAGCCCGGCGGCAGCGTCACCGTCGACCGTCTCGTCGTCGAGACGCGCGCAGGCGCCGCCAATCTCGCCGAGACACAGGCGTTCATGGACGATCAGAAGCGCGTGCTCGTCTTCTCCGACGCCGGCGGCACCGGCCGCAGCTACCATGCGGAGAAGTCGGCGAAGAACACGCGGCTGCGCGTCCACTATCTGCTCGAGGCGGGCTGGAAGGCGGACACCGCCATTCAGGGCCTCGGCCGGACGCACCGCACCAATCAGGCACAACCGCCGCTCTTCCGGCCGATCTCGACGAATGTGAAGGCGGAGAAGCGCTTCCTGAGCACGATCGCACGCCGCCTCGACACGCTGGGCGCGATCACGCGCGGCCAGCGCCAGACCGGCGGCCAGGGCCTGTTCCGGCCCGAGGACAATCTGGAGAGCCCCTACGCCCGCGACGCGCTGCGTCAGCTTTATTTCCTGCTGGTGCGCGGCAAGGTCGAGGGATGCTCGCTCGACCGCTTCGAGCAGGCCACCGGGCTGAAGCTGATGGACTCGAACGGCCTCAAGGACGAGCTGCCGCCGATCACGACCTTCCTGAACAGGCTGCTGGCGCTGACGATCGAGCTTCAAGGCGTGCTGTTCACCGCCTTTGAAGGGCTGCTGACGGCCCGCATCGAAGGTGCCATCGCGTCCGGCACCTATGACGCCGGGCTGGAGACCCTGCGCGCCGAAAGCTTCGTCGTCGTCGATCGCCAGACGATCTACACCCACCCCCGCACCGGCGCGGAAACCAGCCTGCTCACGATCAACGAACGCAGGCGCAACCGGCCGGTGACGCTCGACGCAGCTCTTGCCGAACTTGCCGATCCGCGCGCGAAGCTGCTCGTCAACGAGCGCTCCGGCCGGGCCGCCGTGCAGATACCAGCGAGCAGCGTCATGCTCGACGACGGCGAGATCGACCGCCGTGTCCGCCTGATCCGCCCGACCGAGGCGCACAACATCCCGATCCGCCTCATGGGCGGGACGCACTGGGCCGAAGCCGACCGGGATGCCTTCGCATCGGCCTGGGAAGCCGAGATCGCCGAGGTGCCGGAGTTCACCGATGCGAGGCTTCACATGGTTACGGGCTTGCTGTTGCCGATCTGGAAGCGCCTGCCCAACGACTCGACGCGCGTCTATCGGCTCCAGACGGACGATGGCGAGCGCATCATCGGCCGGCAGGTCTCTCCGGCCTGGGCCGCAACCGCGACCACGACCGGCGCCGCGTCGATCGCGCCCGACGACGCCTTCGCCGCCTTGATGGACGGCCGCACCATCCTCGACCTCGCCGAGGGCCTTCAGCTTCGCCGGGTGCGCGTCATGGGCGCGAACCGCATCGAACTGTCGGGCTTCGACGACACGATGCGCGAGCGCCTGACGGCTTACGGGCTGTTCCACGAGATCATCTCGTGGAAGCTGCGCATGTTCGTGCCGAGCGACGCCAGCGGCCCGGACGTGCTTGCCAGGGTGCTCGATCGCTGGCCGGTCGAGCGCATCGGCGAGCGGGAGGCGGCGTGATGCCCCGTCCCGACGCCTCCGAGCTGGCGATCCGCCTCGGCCATCACGCCGAAGCGGTTTGCCGCGAATACCTGTCGTCCGGCCGGCGCGCCGGACGGTACTGGCAGGTCGGCGATGCGCGCAACAGCCCCGGACGCTCGATGTTCGTGCGCCTGACCGGGCCGGAAACCGGCAAGGGCGCGGCAGGCAAATGGACCGACGCATCGACCGGGGAGCATGGCGATCTCCTCGACGTCATCCGCGAGGCGCTCGGCCTCGTCGACTTCAAGGACGTAGCCGAGGAAGCGCGCCGGTTCCTCTCGCTCCCGCATCCCGAGCCTGCGACGACGGGGGCACCGACCGGCAGGACCTCCAGCCCCGCGCCGTCGGGGTCGCCGGAAGCCTCGCGCCGGCTTTTCGCGATGTCGCAGCCGATCGGCGGCACGCTTGCGGAAATCTACCTCAACGGGCGGGCGATCACGTCCCTCTCCGGCGTCGCCGCGCTGCGCTACCATGGGCGGTGCTACTATAAACCGGATGCGCATTCGCCCACCGAGATCTGGCCGGCGATCGTCGCGTCCGTCACCGACCTCGACGGCAAGCAGACCGGCGCGCACCGCACCTGGCTTTCACCGGACGGTTCGGGCAAGGCGCCCGTCGATTCACCGCGGCGGGCGATGGGCGATCTTCTCGGGCACGGTGTCCGCTTCGGCGCCGCCGGTGAGGTGCTGGCGGCCGGCGAAGGCATCGAGACCGTGCTATCGCCCCGTCAGGTCCTGCCCCACATGCCAATGATGGCGGCGCTTTCGGCCGCACACCTCGCCGCCATCCTGTTCCCACTGAGCCTGCGCAGGCTCTATGTCCTCCGGGATCGCGATCCGGCAGGGGACGGTGCGCGAGACAGCCTGGTCGCCAGAGCAACGAGCCTCGGGATCGAGGCGATTTCCCTGTCGCCGAAGCTTGAGGACTTCAACGATGATCTGCGCTGGCGCGGCGTCGACGCCCTCCGGGCGACCCTGTTGGAGCAGGTTCATCCCGATGACGTCCGCCGTTTCGTGGAGGGCTGAGGCGATCGGCAGGGGATGCGGTGTGGATCAGGCGTCTCCACTTGCCGTCTCCCTTCATCATCGCAAGCGACCTTTGCTGTCGGAGAGCCCACGCCCACGGCCTTCTGAGAGGGCGATCGGCCCACAAACGGCCCGGCCGGGCAATGGCGCGGCGCGCGGCTATTTTCCGCCGGCGGGGCGAGCCCCGCCTTTGCAGCGCGAAACAAAATAGCCGGGCTTGGCCATCGAGGCCCTCGCGAGAGGCGAGGGCTGCCAGTCCGGTCCGCCTGTGGGCGTCGACGCCTGCGAAGGCCGCGATGGGCGCGGTCTCCAGACAAGGACGCTCACGATGACGAACGAAGACGAAAACGCAGGTTACGAGCCGATCCACACCGCATCCCCCACCGATCATGTCCTCAACGAACTCCAGCTCTACGGCTGGCGGCCATATCAGGACGAACCAGATCCGAGGCCGCTTCCGGAGGGCAATGCCGTCGCCGCAGCCGTCGCAGATATCTTCGATGCCCTCGTCGCGACCCTCGGCGACACCCGCCTCGAACCCGATCTCGAAGAGCTGCTCTGGGGAGCCGTCAATCTCTTCCACCGCGCCACCGGCCGGGTGGAGCGCGAGCTGGACGACAACGAGCGGGCGCAGCGCCGGTTTCAGACGGAACAGGACGGCAGCGAGGTGAAGTCGGTCGAACTCGAACGCCTCACGGCAGAGGGCCAGACCATGATCGAACGGCGCAACAGCATGGAACTCTTCCGCGATGTCGCCGCCGAAGCCTTCGAGCACCACACCGGCAGCGCCTGGAGGCCCCGCACCGGCTCGAAGGTCAGCCATCGCAATCTGACCGCCGCGATGATCGACTCCAGAGACTACCTTGCCGCGAAGCGCCGGGCTGAGAAGGAGGTGCTGCTGCCCGCCGGTCCGAAAGTTGCCGTCTCGGGCGGAACCGACTTCAACGATCATACCCTGATCTGGGCGAAACTCGATCAGGTTCGTGCGAAGCACGCCGACATGGTGCTCATCCACGGCGGCGCGAAGACGGGCGCGGAACGCATCGCCGCCCGCTGGGCAGCCAGCCGCAAGGTGCCGCAGATCGCCTTCGAGCCCGACTTCCAGAAGTATCCGGCAAAGCAGGCTCCCTACAAGCGTAACGACACGATGCTGGAAGTCCTGCCGGTCGGCGTCCTCGTCTTCGGCGGCGGCGGCATTCAGGGAAACCTCGCGGACAAGGCCCGCAAGCTCGGCATCCCGACCATGCAGTTCGAGGGCGGCGCGTAAAGCGCCGCCTTCCGGCAACCCTTCACCGGCCGAATACTTGACTACGGGAGATGATGATGGCTTTGATTGAACATCCTTGCAGAACCGGCACAGCAGCATAGTCGCAGGCGGAGCGTATTCACCGGAAGCCTGTCGTGATCCTCAACCGTTCATGCGGAGGCTTCCATGTCGCTGATCCTGCTCGCTATCTCCCTGACCATCATGCTCTGCATCATCGCCTATAATCTCGCGATCTATGCACTGCCCTTCATGGTCGGCCTCACGGCCGCACAATATGCCTGGGCCGCCGGCGCGGGCCTGTTCATGACCGGCTTCGCCGCCATCGCCGCCGCCCTGGGGGCGATCGCGCTGGTGATCGGCGTTCTCGGCTTCGCGAAGAACCCGGCCCTGCGCCTGATCGCACTCGCGATCTTCGCAGTTCCCGCCGCCATTGCCGGCTATGCCCTTGTCCACGGCGTTACGAAGAATGCGGTCGACTCTGCGATCGTGCTCAATCTGCTCGGCGGCACGGGCGGCCTGTTCATCGGCATCGCCGCCATGGTCAATCTCAATGCCCTCGGCGTCTCGGTCTTCTCGCGCTGATCCGGCATCGCGATCCGCCGCTCCCAGGACAAACTGAGGCGGCTTGCGCCGCCCGCCCTTCGGCCTCCCGCTCAGAACGCGATGCAGCGTCGGCGCCGGTCGGCCCATGCGCCCGCTTCGGGTCTGCTTCGCCCGGTCAGGAGCGGCCGATCATCGGCATGAGCCCGCAGGCCGCGAGCGTCTTTCGCCCGCTGGCCAACTCCCCTCGTGTCGTGAAGGCTGGCCGCGACCACCTTCATTTCCGCCTCGCCACGATGCTAATGGACCGCACTGCCGGCCGTCGAACCGGGGGACGCAGCGCCGTTCCGTGCCTTCAGCACCCGTCAGCCCTCTTCATTGCCTTCCCGGAGGCCCATGCCCTCCGAGCAGCGAGACGCGGGTGGCCGGAAGCGGATGATGGAGGTGTCGTCCCGGCGGCGCGGAATCATCGGGCCTGACGTTTCGCTGTTGCCGGCGAGAATGGCGATGGTCTGCCGTGCGTCTGATCCCGTGTGCGTTCAGAGGCACCAATCCCTCCGACTGACTGATCCCCTAAGACCGTTCGGTTTCCGGCCGCAACCCACGCGGCTCCGGACCGTGTTGCCGCGCAAGCGCGGCTGCCCGCCCCACTCCGGGCCTTATGGGCGAGCTGCCCGCGAGCGTGCAGTTGCAGGCGTCTCCCGCCGGCCTTGGCCGGGTCTCGTCGGAGGGATGGTCCCTCGGAGAAGCAACGGAGACTTACAATGCAGAACATCGTCATTCTCGCCGGTAACATCGGTCAGGACCCCGAAACCCGCACCACCCAGGGCGGCACCCGGATCACCCACTTCACGTTGGCCACCTCGCGCCCCCGCTACTCTGAAGGCAAGGTTGTCCGGGACGAGAAGGGCTACCGGGTTCAAGACACCGAATGGCACCGGATCACTGCCTTCAACGGCCTCGGCAAGACGGTCCAGGACTATTGCAAGAGCGGTATGAAGGTGCTGGTTCGCGGCCGCATCCACTACACGAAGTGGAAGGACCAGGAAGGCAACGACCGCTACGGATGCGAGATCATCGCCGAGACGGTCGATTTCCTGAGCCGGGCAAAGCAGACCGAAAATGAGCGGGGCGGACAGACCGACTACGACGACGACATCCCGTTTTGAGCGGGAGGCCCAAGGCCCGGCGGCGCAAGCCGCCGGGTTTCTCCATGTTCGCGACCGATCGCGCCGCCGGAAGATTTACCGGCCCGAACCGCCCCGCGCTGCGGCGCGACGGTCCGAGGTCTTCGCCGGGGCATCGGGCAGGTCCAAAAACCGGCATCCACTTTTTGGCCCGATGCTCCCCTGATGAAAGGGGGGCGGAGCCGCCCCTCTCAAACTCACCCCGAAGGGTCAGGGCAAAGCCCCGCCCCCTCCAGCTCCCCCACCCATGAAGGGGGTGCGACACCCCCTCCAAACCACCCCGGCCCATACGGACGCGGCCCTGTCGGGGCCGCGGGCTATCTCTCTCTGACTGCGCATTGTACGCCAGCCCATCCGGCCTCAAGGACTGCGCGGCCCCTCCAATTTTCGACTCCGTTCCTTGCTAGGCCCGGATCAGAAAATCGGTTCCTCCGCTTGCCGCACGGCGGCCGCGTTCCGCGTTCCCTGACCCCTCTGTGCTGAGGCGTGGACACCTTTCGTCAGAAACGAAAGGAGACTTAGAATGTCCAAGCTCGATTTCCTCGACTTCCATGCGAAGTTCATCGCCTTCGGAAATCAGGTTCGTGCGAACCGCGCCGAGTGCGACACGCGCTTTGCCGAGGTCGTCCATGACCGGCTCGCCGATGCGCTCGAGCAGCTTGCCGGGTTCTGCCGGGAAGGCCATCGGGCGGAAGCGTTGCTTCGGACCGAAACCGATCCGGCCGCGCGCGAGGCCCTGGAAATGACCATCGACTTCTGCGTCGGCGATCTCGAAACCAGCGGCGGCGGCTTCTATCCCTGGCATCTCCTGGATTGCATCGATCCGGAGATAGACTGGGGCGGCTACAGAGATCCGGTCGCGGAAATGTGGTGCCCTCGTCCGATCCCGGAGAGCTTCACGGTCAGCGACGAGCACCTGTGCGGCCTCGGCGGGATCATCCGGCGGATCGCGGCCGATACCGGCATCCGCTTCACCACCTATCTCTACTACGACTGCATCGGGCCGGACGGGGCGGCGGGCATCGAACCCGCGATCTACGAGACCCCGATCAGAAACGACAGATACCGATAGTGCCGGAGAGGCGGCGGGCGGCGGCAACCGCCTGCCGCCTTTGCGACGTCCTGGCTGCAAAGCCGAGCGGATCGACCGCTCGACCTTGCTCATGAAAGGGGGCAAGCCACCCCTCTCAAACTCACCCCGGAAGGGGCAGGGCAGAGCCCCGCCCCCTCCAGCTCCCCCACCCATGAAGGGGGTGAAACACCCCCTCCAAACCACCCCGGCCCATACGGACGCGGCCCCTGTCGGGGCCGCGGGCTATCTCTCTCTGACTACGCATTGTACGCCAGCCCATCCGGCGTCAAGGACTGCGCGGCCCCTCCAATTTTCCTCCGCCGGCCAGAGGCCGACTCCACAAAATCGGTTCCTCCGCTTGCCGCACGGCGGCCGCGTTCCGCGGTCCCTGACCCCTCTGTGCTTGAGGCGTGGACACCTTTCGTCAGAAACGAAAGGAGACTTGATATGTCTGATTTCCACTATGTCGAACTCTATGCGAAGTTCGCAGGCTTCCGAATCATGGTGCTTGCCAACCGGCTTGCCTGCGACGACGATTTCAGCCGCGGCGCTCACGACAGGCTGGTGGCCAAGCTCGACCAGCTCATCGACCTGGCGCGCGGGACGCTCGCCGCTCAGCATGCGCTGGCGCTGAACCCCGATGGCCCCGATGCAGACGATCTCGGCGAGCAGATCTGGGGCGCCGGGCAGGACCTCACCTACAACTGGCGCGAACCGGACGGCATCGATCTTCTTCATTGCGAGGTTCACGTTGATTGGGCCACGAAGGAATACTATGACAGCCGCACCGGGACGTGGCGCTTCCTCGACGGCTTCCCTCCGCCGCGCGTCGAAGTCGGTGACGACCGACTGAACGGCCTTTGCGCCATCCTGCGCCAGATCGCCGCCGAGACCGGCATCCGGTTCAATACCTACACCACCGATCCGGCCTTCGAGGACGAAGAGCAGGACGGATGACGTCATCAGGCGACAGGCGGCTTCGGCCGCCTGTCGCCTTTCCGTTGAGCCGGGAGCCAAGGCCGCCGGTTCGACCGGCCGCCTTTGCTTGCGAAAAGAGGGCGTTGCCCCCTCTCGCGCTCTCCCCATGAAGGAAGGGCAAGCCCCTCCTTCAAACATCCTCCCATGGGGAAAGGGGACGGTTCCCTCCTCCCTTTCCCCAAACCCCTTTCCCTCTCCCGGAAGCCGCTTTCCGCTGCGCCCTGAGCGGACTACCTCCGCGCAGGGGAACGCAGCCCTGGCATTGATCATTCGCCGCGATGGCGCGAATCCGCCCGGCAGAACGGCGGGTGCGCAGCTTCGTTGCCGACGCCGGACCGAGTGAGGCGCCCGATCACCCGTCGCGTGCTCGGCCTGGCGGTGGCATCAGGAAGGCGTTCGAGGCTCGCGGTCGGACGCCACCCTGCTCTTGAATGCTCCACTCTGGTTTCGCCATGCCCTTCCACGATCAACCCGTGAAGGGTCCGCTACGCAATGCGTGCGGCCTTTGCCGGCGCAGCCTGCAAGGTGATCGCGGCCATGCCGAAACATTTCGGGAGCCTGTCGAGCGGAGATGGTCCCGCTCCCGCACAGGAGCCGAGAAATGTCCCTTCCAGATGCAAACGCCTACGCCTTCAGCCTCGCCTCTACCCTGATGGTCTCCATCGTCATCTTCCGGGCCGGGGATGGCACGATGGCCGTGATGCCCTTCGCCGAATATGACGGCGACGAGGATGCGATCGTCGGGGAGATCGACCCGTTCGCCTGATCCGGCCAGGGGGCGCTCGCCCTCTTTCCGGCTCGCCGACGGGAAGGCACCACATACCGGGCGAGCGTGGCGCACGGCGACCGAATCAGTTCGGCCTAACCTATAGAGAACCCGTGAATTTCACTCGATTACCGCTGGCTCTTTTTGCCAAGAGCGACTAAATTAGTCGTAGTTCTGGCGTGCGCATTCGTGGCTGTAGGAGGTGATCATGCATGATCACCGCCCGACAGTCGCGGGCCGCGCGCGCGTTGCTTGGATGGACGCAGGAGACGCTCGCTGACAAGGCCCAGGTTTCCCTGACCGCGCTGAAGCGCCTTGAGTCCGAGAGCGGCCTCAAGGTCTACGAAAGCACGCGGGATCAGGTGCGCCGGGCTCTCGAAAACAACGGCATCATGTTTCTGAGCACCGATCAGGGTGAGGGCTTGATGCTTGTTCGGCCGAAACAACAGCACCGCAAAGAATACTGATGCCGCTATTTCCTTCTGAAGCAAACCTTCCTTTGTCATTCTGCCATGCCGGGCTGGCACATTGGCGGCGCGCTGGAGCGCAATCCCAGGGGACAAGCCATGATCGGACCCTGCCGTGACCGACAACGCCTTTCTCGATGCACCGCCGGATTGCCCGGAACTGACACCCTACGACCGCAAGAACATGAAGCGCTACTTCCGCCTGCACGACTCGGCTGCGGACGGCGCGTGCTGGCGGGAGGCGGTCTCGATCCTGTTCGGCCTCGACGCGGACAGCGAGCCTGAACGCGCGCGGCACGTCTACGACACCCACCTGGCGCGGGCGCGCTGGCTGACCGAGCAGGGCTATCGCCATCTCGTGCGCGAAGGATACCGGAAATAAGCGATCACCGTGATGCCTGCGCGGCAACATCCGTTGCCAGCGATCGGGCTTCCGCGAGCAAGCGGCAATTGTAATCATCACTCCTCTGCACGCCCTAATTCTACGACTGCGAGGAGGAGGCGATGAAACCCGACATATCGCAGTGGCGATCTTCCTCCACCTACGACTTCCTGGACGATATCGACTCCCCTGACATCGCCTGGGAGTGGCTTCGCCGCAATGCGAAATATCAGGGCGACTACCGGGCCGTGGCGGACGCGGCGGTCGACGATACGCCTGCCACCGTAGACCTGATCAACAACTGGGGGCTTTGCTTTCCCCGTCCGGCCCGGCCTCTCGGCCGTAGAAACGCCGGTATTCTGGCTGCCCGGCCACGACACCGGCGCTCTCGTCCTCGCCGCCACGCCGCCAATCCTTTCCGGCGGACTTGATCTCTCGGCCGCGCTCGGGTCGGCCGAGGCCAGAGCGAGCGACGACGGCGAATATTTCCGGTACGACCTCGGCGGCGGCCGCTACCTCAATCTCGTACGCCTTTCCGGCGCTGACGCCGGCGGACCGCTCTCGATCGTCATTCCGATCGATACGGACGGGCTCGACCGCGCCGATGCCGTCCAACGCCTGTTCAGCCGGCTGTTGCGGCGGCGCGTGCCGGAGGACCGGCGTCTGACCCGCCAGCAACGCCGGCGGGCGCGGCACATGCTCCAGGCTGTCGATGGCCGCATGAACGGCGCTACCTACCGCGAGATCGCGGGCGTCATCTACGGACAGGCCCGGATCGCCGACGAGCCCTGGAAGACGTCGGCCCTGCGCGATGCCGTCATGGATCTCGTCAAGGACGCCTTCTCCATGATCGAGGGCGGCTATCTCAGCCTCCTGCGCCGGCGCCGGCGCAAATAATCCGGCGTCGGGCCAGGGGGTGCGATTTTAGCATCGCCATCTTCGCACTCCCCCCTGCCGTTGCTTCTTCGCCACCGTGGCCTTCGACCGCCGCTGACCATCAGCGGCCTCGCGAACCCCACGGAGGCCCGATCATGACGCCCGACATTTCCGACCTGCCGCCACGCTATCTTCGCACGCCCGAGGCCGCGCTATACCTCGGCCTGTCTGGCCGGACCCTCGAAAAGCATCGCACCTACGGCACCGGCCCGGCCTATCGCAAGCTCGGCGGCCGCGTCGTCTACGCGATCGACGACCTCAAAGCCTGGGCCGAGCGGGGCGCTGTCACCTCGACCGCCGATCCACGCGGCTCGGTCTTGCCCGCCAAGCGCCACGCTTCCCTGGTGTCGCCCGCCTACAACGGCGTGCGGCGGCATCGCTGAGGCGGACCCGGCATGCAGCGCCGCCGCCTCATCACGCCCAGCGAACGCAACACGCTCGATCCTTTCGTCGTCGCGACCGGCGATGCGCGGCCGCGCGACCAGCGCGATCTCATGGAACGGCCGTTCTTCTCGCTGGCCAAGGCCAAGCGCGTCGTGCCGATCCTCTACGAGGCCGGCGACGTGCGCGTCGAGGTCCTTGCCGTGCAGGAGCACGGCATGGCGACCATCTGGGACGCCGACGTCCTGATCTGGGCCGCGAGCCAGATCGTCGAAGCCGAGAATCTCGGCCTTCGAACCTCGCGCTTCCTGCGCTTCACCCCTTATCAGCTTCTCACCGCGATCGGCCGCGAGACCGGCGCGCGCGACTACAAGCTCCTCAAGGGCGCACTCTCGCGGCTCCAGTCGACGGTCATCCGCACCAACATCCGCCAGGGCGAGAACTGGCGGCGGCACCAGTTCTCGTGGATCAACGAGTGGGAGGAACTTTCCCGCGCCGACGGCCGCGTCGAGGGCATGGAGTTCGTCCTGCCCGACTGGTTCTACCGGGGCGTCGTCGACCGCTCGCTGGTCCTCACCATCGATCCGGCCTACTTCCGATTGAGCGGCGGCATCGAGCGGTGGCTCTACCGCGTCGCCCGCAAGCACGCCGGACGCCAGCCCGGCGGCTGGCTGTTCGACGTTCCGCACCTCCATGAGAAATCCGGCAGCCTGGTGCGCGTCTCCGACTTCGCGCTCCAGCTCCGCCGCATCGCCCTGCGCCAGCCGCTGCCCGGCTACCGCCTGCGCATCGAGCGGGAGGGCCGCCGCGAACTGCTAAGGATCGTACCGGTCAGCCCGTCAGCGGCCCCTGTGGACAAGGCTGTGGACGCGATCGGGATTTCGCACGCAGCACTATCGGGATTTCGCACGCAGGCGGTATCGGGACTTCGCACGCACGCACCACAGTTAAGTCTCTGGCCCGAAACCACGATTCCCGGCCTTAACTTAGAGTCTAATAGAGAATCTAACATTGTTGGGCGCGCGCGCGATGTGGAAAACCTCATCCGCAGCGCCGCCAGAAGTCTCGATGCCGGCGTCACGAAGACGAAACACGGACATGGGCCGCAGGCTAGTCCGGTTACGTCTTTCCGTAAATCCTCCCTTACGGCCGACGATACTTCAAACGCGCCGACGCCGCCCCGATCCCGAAAGCCGGGAGGGCACACATGATCGTCGCCGTGCTCAACCAGAAGGGCGGCGTCGGCAAGACGACGCTCGCCCTCCATCTCGCCGGCGAATGGGCGCGGCGCGGCCAGCGCGTCACCCTGATCGACGCCGACCCGCAGGGCTCCGCGCTCGACTGGTCGCAGCAGCGCGGGCGGGAGGGCCTGCCACGCGCCTTCGGCGTCGTCGGCCTCGCCCGCGACACGCTGCATCGCGAAGCCCCGGAACTCGCCCGCGACGCCGACCACATCGTCATCGACGGACCGCCTCGTGTCGCCGGACTCATGCGCTCCGCGCTGCTCGCCGCCGACCTCGTGCTGATGCCGGTGCAACCGTCGCCGCTCGACGGCTGGGCCTCGGCGGAGATGCTGGCGCTCCTGACGGAGGCGCGCATCTACCGGCCTCAGCTCGTCGCCCGCTTCGTCCTCAACCGCTGCGCCGCCCGCACGGTGATCGCGCGCGAGACGGCCGAGACGCTGGCCGAGCACGATCCGCCGGTGCTCGCCACGACGATCGGCCAGCGCGTCATCTTCGCCGACGCCGCGCAGACCGGACGGCTTGCCTGCGAGATCGCCGCCGACAGCCTGGCCGCGCGCGAGATCTCGGCGCTGGCGGCCGAGATCGCGCGGCTCGGCGTCGGGAGGACCGCGCCATGACGGTGCTTTCCGAAACCCTCCTGGCCGGCGATTGCCGCGACCTCATGCCGGAACGCGGCCCGTTCGACATGATCCTCGCCGATCCGCCTTACGGCGACACCTCGCTCTCCTGGGACCGCCGCGTCGAAGGCTGGCTTCCGCTCGCGCGGGCCGCCCTCAAGCAGACCGGCTCTTTGTGGGTGTTCGGTTCGCTGCGCAGCTTCATGGTCACGGCGATCCGGTTCGCGGATGCAGGCTTTCGCATCGCGCAGGAGATCGTCTGGGAGAAGCAGAACGGCTCCAGCTTCCATGCCGACCGCTTCAAGCGGGTGCATGAGCTGGCCGTTCAATTCTATCCCGCCGAGACGCCTTGGCGCGACGTCTACAACGATGTCCAGACGACGCCGGACGCGCTGGCGCGCACGGTGCGGCGAAAGAAGCGGCCGCCCCTTACCGGCCAGATCGACGCCGGCCACTATGTCAGCCAGGACGGCGGGCCGCGCCTCATGCGCTCGGTCATCTACGTGCGCAACGCGCATGGCCGCGCCATCCATCCGACCGAGAAGCCGTCCGCGCTTCTCGAAATCCTGATCCGCACGAGCTGCCCTCCTGGCGGCCTGGTCGGCGACTGGTTCGCCGGTTCGGGCGCGGCGGGCGAAGCCTGCCGGCTTTCCGGCCGCCGCTATCTCGGCTGCGAGATCGACGCCGCCATGGCCGAGCGTGCCCGCGCGCGCATCGCCTCCGTGCTGCCATTCGACGCGGGAGCCGCGCCATGACGGTCCGCACGGAAAAGCGCGGCTTCGCCTCCCGGCCCGGCGACGCCGAAGGCTGGATCAAGGCTGGCGAGACGCCGCCCGCGCGCAGTGGCGATGCCGCCGCCTTCACCGCGCGCCTCACCATCGACATCACGCCCGAGCTGCGCGGCCGCATCAAGATCGCCGCCTTCCGGCGCGGCGTCACGGCGTCCGACATGCTCCGCGAGCTGCTCGAACGCGAATTTCCCGACCGCCAAGGAGACATGCCATGACCGGCAATGCGGCCTACCGCTTGCGCGGCCGTCCGCTGCCGAACGGACCGGCGCCCTTCACCACGCTCGTCGAACTCACCTGGATCGAGAAGCGGATCGAGTGCTGGATCAGGTTCGGCCAGGAGAGCTACGAGCAGAAGCTCGACCGCCGCCGCAGGCTCGTCGGCTTCGCGCCCGAGACGATCTTCTGCCTCGTGCGCTGGGCCGCCAACGAGCACGGCACGATCATCTCGCGCGTCGACATCGTGCGCGCCGTCGACCGAGGCGAGCCGTTCCAGACGCTGCCATTCGTGCGGCCCGGCGGCGACATCCTGCTCAAGATCGACGGCTGGCCGAAGGTTGAGCGCGTGCTCCAGATCGTCGACGCGATCGAGGCGCAGGGCATCGATCCCGCCGAGGTTTCGCCCGACCACTGGCGGCACGTCCACAACCGGCTCGCCGCGGGTCACGAACCGCGCGCCTACACCGTCACCCGGCACAAGGCGTTTCTCCTGCGCCGGAGGGCGGAGCCATGACCCGCCTCGGCTACGCCGTCGTGACGTGCCTCGCGGCCACGGGCGCGGTCGCGGCGGCGATCGTCCCGGCGCCGACACGGCTGATCTGGAACGCGACCGCCAGCGCGCCAGTCGGATTCTACACGGTCGAGCCCGCCGTTGCCCTGGAAGTACCGGATCTGGTCGCCGTGCTGCCGCCCGAGCCGCTCGCGAGCTTCATGGTCGCGCGCGGCTATGTCGGTCGCGGCGTGCCGCTCCTCAAGCGCGTGCTCGGCCTGCCGGGGCAAAGGGTCTGCCGCACCGGGCGCACCATCACGGTCGACGCGGTGGAGATGGGCGAGGCGCTGGAGCGCGACCGTATGGGCCGCGACCTGCCCGCCTGGCAGGGCTGCCGGGTGATCGGCGACGGCGAACTCTTCCTCATGAACGACGTCCGCGACAGCCTCGATGGCCGCTACTTCGGCGCGCTTCCCGCCTCGGCGGTCATCGGCCGCGCGATGCCTCTCTACACCGATGACGACGGCGATGGCCGCTTCGTCTGGCGCGCGCCGACGCGGTGACGACGCGCTCCTTTCATCCTCACCGCAACGCACAGGAGACGAAAACCATGGCGCATCTCGGCCACTTCACCCGCACAGAAACCGGCTTCGAAGGGCGCTTCCACGCGCTCGGCATCGACGAGCCGCTCACTTTCGTTCCAGCCGAACCATTGGAGACCGAGAACGCGCCGCAATACCGCATCCTGCTCGGCGATCAGGACGGTCTCGACATTGGCGCGGGCTGGTCGCATGTCGGCGAACGCGCTGGCGAGTTCGTCTCCGTCGACCTCTACAGCCCGCTCTTTGGCGGCATTCTGCGCGCCAATCTCTTCCGCGACCCCGACGACGAGACGGTCTGGGGCCTGCACGTCACTCCCTCGAAGAAGAAGCGGGCGGAGGACTGAATGGTGCCGGTCCAACCTTCCGCCAGCGTCGGACCACCTTCCGCCGCCCGACGCCCAGCACTCCTCCTTCTTCTTTCCGGCCTGATCTTCGCCGCGCCCTCGGCGTTCCCGGCTTACGCGCAGACCGTGCAGCCGGCGCGCAACGCGGCCGCCGATCCGCATGCCGCCCACGTTGCCGAGGCGTCGCGACGCTTCGCCATTCCGCAGGCGTGGATCGTCGCGGTAAAGCGCGCCGAAAGCGCCGGCGACATGCGCGCCGTGTCCCCGGCCGGTGCGATGGGCCTGATGCAGATCATGCCCGCGACCTGGGCCGAGCTGCGCGGTCGCTATGGCCTCGGCCGCGATCCGTTCGCGCCGCGCGACAACATCCTCGCGGGCACGGCCTATCTGCGCGAGATGCTCGACCGCTACGGCAATGTCGCGGCGATGCTGGCGGCCTACAATGCAGGGCCGGCGCGGCTCGACCAGCATCTCGCGACCGGCCGTGCGCTGCCCGCCGAAACCCGCGCCTATGTCGCGGCGATCCTGCCGGCAATCGGCGTGAAAGCCGACCTCCGCGCCGCCGCCATGCTGCGCGGCAAGCGCCGCGGATGGCGGGATGCGCCGCTCTTCGTCGGCGCGCCCGGCGATGCGGCCGCCTCCCTACCGGCGCGCCGTCAGCCTGCCGTCGCGCCGCAGTCCGGCGACCTCTTCATCGCCCGTTCGGGCGCTGGAGGTCCGAGATGACGGCGTTCGCGGTCTCGGTCGGCGTAGCGTGCAACCGGCGAGGATCGGCGGGGTGGCCGGGGAGGCGCAGAACCACAACCGGACGATGGCGAGATAAAAAGGCGCGAGGTGCGCCTGATTCCGGTTGTGGTTTTTCAAGGAGTTACGCGCCGTCTGCGCGATGTGCGCGGTTCTGGCGAACCTCGCGATTTTCCGGCTTTCGCCGTCTTTTCCATGACTTGCCGCGATGTGCGGGGCTCATGTGATGAGCGCCGAGGACGATTTCCGCATCCGCCCTGGCCGCATCCGCTCTTCGAAGGCGGAGCGCGCCAGACCGTTCATCGCTCAGGCGCTCGCTGCCGCGCAGAAGGCCGGCGGGCGCGTCTCGCGCTCCGGCCGGATCACGCCCGGCAACCGCTCGCAGTTCGGGCGCGGCCGGCGCGCCAGCGTGCAGGCGAACCGCGTGCTCACGCGCCGCTCGCGCAACGTGGTGATCAAGACCCGCGTGGTCCGGCACTCGGCGCGCGCCGCTCCGCTCGCCGCCCATCTCAAATATCTCCAGCGTGACGGCGTGACCCGCGACGGCGAGAAGGCCCGCCTGTTCGGCGCCGAGCTGGACGAGGTGGACGCCCGCGACTTCGCCGAGCGCTGCGAGGACGACCGGCACCACTTCCGCTTCATCGTCTCACCCGAAGACGCCGGGCGCATGACCGATCTGAGGGACTTCGCCCGCGATCTCATGAGCCAGATGGAAAAGGACCTCGGCACGAAGCTCGATTGGGTCGGCGTCGATCACTGGAACACCGACAACCCGCACGTCCACATCATCCTGCGCGGCCGCACGGACGACGGGCAGGACCTCGTGATCGCCCGCGACTACATCAAGGAGGGGATGCGAGCACGCGCGCAGGATCTCGTGACGCAGGACCTCGGCCTGCGCAGCGATCTCGAAATCCGCGGCCATCTGGAGCGGCAGGTCGAGGCCGAGCGCTGGACCGATCTCGACCGGCAGCTCGCGCGCGACGGCTATCGCACCGGCGTCATCGACGTCGCGCCGCATCCCGACCGCCAGCCCGACGAATATCTCCCGCTCAAGGTCGGCCGGCTGCGCAAGCTCGAATCCCTCGGCCTCGCCGAAGAGATCGGCCCCGGCCAGTGGACGATCTCGGACAAGGCCGAGCCGACGCTGCGCGAACTCGGAGAGCGCGGCGACATCATCAAGCGCATGCACCGTGCGCTCGCCGAACGCGGCATCGAGCGTGGCACGGCGAGCTATGTGCTCGCGGCCGAGAGCCTTGACGACCCGATCGTCGGCCGGCTGGTCGAGCGCGGCCTGGATGACGAGCTGAAGGGCACAGCCTATGCCGTGGTCGATGGCGTCGACGGCCGCACCCATCACATCAAGTTCCCCGATCTCGACTCGACCGGCGACAGCGCGCCGGGATCGATCGTCGAGCTGCGCAAGTTCGACGACGCGCAGGGGCGCCGCCGCGTCGCTCTCGCCGTCCGCTCCGACCTCGACATCGGCCGGCAGGTCACGGCGACCGGCGCGACCTGGCTCGACCGGCAGAACATTGCCCGCGAGCCGGCGTCGCTCTCGGAGGGCGGCTTCGGCGCGGAGGTGCGCGACGCGCTCGACCGCCGCGCCGAGCGCCTGATCGAGCAGGGCTTTGCCGAGCGGCACGGCCGCAGCGTGATCTTCAACCGCAACCTCCTGCGTACCCTGCGACAGCGCGAGGTCGACGCGCTCGGCGAGCAGATCGCCGCGCAGACGGGGCGCGTGTTCAACCATTCCGCCGGCGGCGAATACGTCGCCGGGACCTATCGCCAGCGTTTCACGCTCGCCTCTGGCCGCTTCGCCATGATCGACGACGGCCTCGGCTTCCAGCTCGTGCCCTGGTCGCCCTCGCTCGAAAAGCAGCTCGCCAGGCACGTCTCCGGCGTCGCGCGCGGGGACGGCGGCGTCGACTGGAGTTTTGGCCGCAAGCGCGGGCTCGGCCTCTGACCATCACACCCTTCCAAGAAAGGACCCCGCAATGTCCGCCACGAAAATCCTCTGGGGCCAGATCCTCACCGTCTTCCTGATCGTCCTCGCGACGACATGGACGGCGACGCAGTGGACCGCGTGGCGGCTCGGGTTTCAGGCGCAGCTCGGCACCCCATGGTTCGAACTCGCCGGATGGCCGGTCTACTATCCGCCGTCCTTCTTCCTGTGGTGGTACTTCTACGACGCTTATGCGCCGTCCGTTTTCATGGAAGGCGGCCTCGTCGCGGCATCAGGCGGCTTCATCGCCATCGCCGTTGCCATCGGCATGTCGGTCTGGCGGGCGCGCGAGAACAAGGAGGTCGAAACCTTCGGCTCGGCGCGATGGGCGCGGCCGGAGGAGATCACCGCCGCGCGTCTTCTCGACCCGGATGGCGTGGTGCTCGGCCGGATGGATCGCTCCTATCTGCGCCATGACGGGCCGGAGCATGTCATGTGTTTCGCCCCGACCCGATCCGGCAAGGGCGTCGGCCTCGTCGTGCCGACCCTGCTGACCTGGCCGGGAAGCTGCGTCGTCCACGACATCAAGGGCGAGAACTGGAGCCTGACCGCCGGCTTCCGTTCGCGGCACGGCCGCGTCCTCCTGTTCGATCCGACCAATGCGCGCTCCTCGGCCTACAATCCTCTGCTCGAGGTGCGAAAGGGCCAGTGGGAGGTCCGCGACGTCCAGAACATCGCCGACATTCTCGTCGACCCGGAGGGCTCGCTGGAGAAGCGGAACCACTGGGAGAAGACCAGCCACGCGCTTCTGGTCGGCGCGATCCTCCATGTCCTCTATGCCGAGAAGGACAAGACGCTCGCCGGTGTCGCCGCCTTTCTCTCCGATCCGAAGCGGACGATCGAAGCCACGCTCGACGCGATGATGCGAACGGCGCATCTGGGCGAGGCCGGGCCGCACCCTGTCGTCGCCAGCGCGGCGCGCGAGCTGCTCAACAAATCCGATAACGAACGCTCGGGTGTGCTCTCCACCGCGATGTCGTTCCTCGGCCTCTACCGCGATCCGGTCGTGGCCGAGGTGACGCGCCGCTGCGACTGGCGGATCGGCGATATCGTCGGCGCTGCGCGCCCGACGACGCTCTATCTCGTGGTCCCGCCTTCCGACATCAACCGGACCAAGCCGCTGATCCGGTTGATCCTCAACCAGATCGGCCGCCGGCTCACCGAGGAGCTGGAGACGAGGGGCGATCGCCATCGTCTGCTCCTCATGCTCGACGAGTTTCCCGCACTCGGCCGGCTGGATTTTTTTGAGAGTGCGTTAGCCTTCATGGCGGGATACGGGCTGAAGAGCTTCCTGATCGCGCAGTCGCTGAACCAGATCGAGAAAGCCTACGGGCCGAACAATTCGATCCTCGACAACTGCCATGTCCGCGTCGCCTTCGCCACGAATGACGAGCGGACGGCCAAGCGTGTCTCCGACGCGCTCGGCACGGCGACCGAGATGCGGGCGATGAAGAATTATGCCGGGCACAGGTTGAGCCCTTGGCTCGGCCACCTGATGGTGTCGCGCTCGGAGACGGCGCGACCGCTGCTCACGCCCGGCGAGATCATGCAGCTTCCGCCCGCCGACGAAATCGTCATGGTGGCGGGCACGCCGCCGATCCGGGCGAAGAAGGCCCGCTACTTCGAGGACCCGCGTTTTCAGGAAAGGGTCCTGCCGCCCCCGGCGCTGGTCTCCGAGAATGTCGAGCCGGACGACTGGAGCAGCCTGCCCCTGCCGCAGCGGCCGGAGGTCGATCTGACCCCGGTCTCCGGCGTTGGCGAGGATGACGACGATCCGACCGAATCCGAGCGGCGGCACCAGCCTGAACTCAGCCGCGTCAAAACCGTCGAGAAAAAGGAGCCGATCGACAACGAGTTCGGCGGCGATCCCGGCGACGACAGCGAGGACGATACCGTTCGCAACAGCCGGATGAACCGGCTTATGCGGCAGGTCGCGCGGCAGGCTTCGCTCGATCCCAATGACGGCATCGACCTGTGAGGCCCGCGATGATCCGAACACCGAAAAAGCAGCGCCTGTCCGTCTATCTCGATCCCGATGTCATGCAGGCGCTCGTTGCCTATTCGGCCCGGCGCGACCAGTCGCGCTCGCTGATCGCCGAAGCCGCGATCGCGTCCTTCCTGTCACCCGACGATGCCGAGCGCCGGGAGGCGGTCGTCGCCAAGCGCCTCGATCAGCTCGACCGCCGCATGACGCGCCTGGAGCGCGATCTCGGCATCGCCGTCGAGACGCTGGCCGTCTTCGTCCGCTTCTGGCTCACGACGACGCCCGCGTTGCCCGAGCCTGCCGCGCAGGCCGCGAAGGCGAAGGCCGGCGAACGCTACGATGCCTTCGTCGCCGTCCTCGGCCAGCGGCTCGTCAAAGGCCCGAAGCTCCGGCAGGAGGTTTCGGAGGACATGGACGCGGCGGGCAAGGACGAGGGCGGCACGCCGTAGGCCGAGGCGAATTATACAGTCCGCAATCTGACCACCGCGCCGCGAAAACAGATAAGTCCAAGCAACTGATTCGGTTTTCGCGCGCGCCCACCGGGATCACCGTCACGAGCGGACTCCGCCGTTTTCCTGTCTTTGCACGCCACCGCACTACTACGACCGATACTTGTTGAATCGGCCCGACTTCGGGCTCTTTTACTCATCCCCGATCCAGGGCTGCGCATGGGGCGTGCCCGCTACCGGACGGGGACGACGTGGCGCGATCCTTCCAACAGACCGAGGCGACGACGCGGGGAGCGCGGATGCTCCGTACCGCGCTCGGACCCGCAATCGCCGGGTTTCTGGAGGACCCCGCGGTTGTCGAGGTAATGCTCAATCCCGATGGGCGGCTCTGGATCGACCGGCTCTCCGAAGGGCTGGCCGATACGGGGGAGCGGCTGTCGGCGGCCGATGGCGAGCGCATCGTGCGGCTCGTCGCGCATCATGTCGGCGCGGAGGTCCATGCCGGAGCGCCGCGCGTCTCGGCCGAGCTGCCCGAGAGCGGCGAGCGGTTCGAGGGCCTTCTTCCTCCCGTGGTCTCCGCGCCCGCCTTCGCGATCAGAAAGCCGGCCGTCGCGGTATTCACCCTCGCCGATTACGTCGCCTCCGGCATCATGTCCGCCGACCAGGCGCAGACGCTACGCATGGCGGTCCAGTCACGCGCCAACATCCTTGTCGCCGGCGGCACGTCGACCGGCAAGACGACGCTGACCAACGCCTTGCTGGCCGAAGTGGCGAAGGGCGCGGATCGCGTGGTCATCATCGAAGACACCCGCGAGCTGCAATGCGCCGCGCCGAACCTCGTCGCCATGCGGACCAAAGAGGGCGTCGTCACCCTCTCCGATCTCGTGCGCTCGTCGCTGCGCCTGCGCCCTGACCGCATTCCCATCGGCGAGGTGCGCGGCGCCGAGGCCCTCGATCTTCTCAAGGCATGGGGCACCGGACATCCCGGCGGCATCGGCACCATCCATGCCGGCACGGCGATCGGCGCGTTGCGCCGCCTCGAACAGCTCATTCAGGAAGCCGTCGTCACCGTCCCGCGCGCCCTGATCGCCGAGACCATCGATCTCGTCGCCGTGCTCGCCGGCCGAGGCTCCGGCCGCCGTCTCGCCCAGCTCGCCCGCGTCGAAGGGCTCACCGCCGACGGCGACTACCACGTCATTCCCGCAACTCAGCCCCCCACAGGAGAACCTTGATGAAGTCGCCCGCTTCCGCCCCGATCACGACCGTTCCGCCGGTTCCGGCCAAGCCGCCCAGGTCCTCCGTGCTGCGGGGAGCATACGACCGGCTCGCCAGTTCGACCGCGCTCGTCACCATCATGATGATGTCGGCCGCGCCGTCCGCCCACGCCTCCGGCTCCTCGATGCCGTGGGAAGCGCCGCTTCAGAAGATCCTCGAATCCGTCGAAGGGCCGGTCGCGAAAATCGTGGCCGTGATCATTATCATCGTGACGGGTCTGACGCTCGCCTTCGGCGATACGGCCGGCGGCTTCCGCCGTCTCATCCAGATCGTCTTCGGCCTGTCGATCGCGTTCGCGGCCAGTTCCTTCTTCCTCTCCTTCTTCTCGTTCGGCGGCGGGGCGCTCATCTGATGGCGGCCGGCTTCGAACAGCTCGACGCCGTGCCGGGGTTCTCGGTTCCCGTCCATCGCGCGCTGACCGAGCACATCCTGCTCGGCGGCGCGCCGCGCTCGATCGCCATCATGAACGGGACGCTCGCCGGCGCCGTCGGCCTTGGCCTGCGGCTCTGGCTGGTCGGGCTCGCGATCTGGATGATCGGCCATCTCACCGCCGTCTGGGCGGCCAAGCGCGATCCGCTCTTCGTGGAGGTCGGGCGCCGACATCTGCGCATCCCCGGCCACCTGTCGGTGTGAGGGCGCGGCCATGATGAACCTTGCCGAATACCGCCGCACCTCCGCCCGCCTCGCTGATTACCTGCCCTGGGCCGCGCTCGTCGGCGCCGGCGTCGTCCTCAACAAGGATGGCTCGTTCCAGCGCACGGCGCGCTTTCGCGGGCCGGATCTGGATTCCGCCGTGGCGGCCGAACTGGTCGCCGTCGCCGCCCGCCTCAACAACGCCTTCCGCCGCCTCGGCTCCGGCTGGGCGATCTTCGTCGAGGCGCAGCGGTCCGAGGCCGCGACCTATCCCGACAGCCGCTTTCCCGATCCCGCCTCATCGTTGGTCGATTCCGAGCGCAAGGCCGATTTCGAGGAAGAGGGCGCGCATTTCGTGTCCAGCTATTTCCTCACCATGCTTTACCTGCCGCCCGCCGAGGAAGCCGCCCGCACGGAAGCGTGGCTCTATGAAGGCCGGGAGCGCTCCGGCGTCGATCCTCATGAGGCGCTGCGCGCCTTCACCGACCGCACCGATCGCATCCTGGCACTGCTCGACGGCTTCATGCCGGAATGCGCATGGCTCGATGACGGCGAGACGCTCACCTACCTGCATTCGACAATTTCGACCAACCGGCACCGCGTCCGCGTGCCGGAGGCACCGATGTACCTCGATGCGCTGCTCGCCGACCAGCCGCTCACCGGCGGGCTGGAGCCGCGCCTGGGCGAGCAACATCTTCGCATCCTCACCATTGTCGGATTTCCGACCGCGACGACGCCCGGCATTCTCGACGAGCTGAACCGGCTCGCCTTCGAATATCGCTGGTCGACGCGCGCGATCCTCCTCGACAAGACCGATGCCATCCGCCTCCTGACCAAGATCAGGCGGCAGTGGTTCGCCAAGCGCAAATCGATCGCCGCGATCCTCAAGGAGGTGATGACCAACGAGCAATCCGTGCTCGTCGACACCGACGCCGCGAACAAGGCGCAGGATGCGGATCTCGCGCTTCAGGAACTCGGCCAGGACTTCGCCGGAGAAGCATACATCACCGCCACCGTGACCGTCTGGGACGGCGACGCCCGCGTGGCCGACGAGAAGCTGCGGCTGGTCGAGAAGGTGATCCAGGGCCGCGATTTCACCTGCATGCCCGAGACCATCAACGCCGTGGATGCCTGGCTCGGCAGCCTGCCCGGCCACGTCTACGGAAATGTCCGGCAGCCGCCGGTCAACACCCTCAACCTTGCCCACATGATGCCGCTCAGCGCCGTGTGGGCGGGGCCGGAACGGGACGAGCATCTCGGCGCGCCCCCGCTGCTGTATGGCAGGACCGAAGGCTCGACCCCGTTCCGGCTTTCAATTCACGTCGGCGATGTCGGCCATACGCTCGTCGTCGGCCCGACCGGCGCAGGCAAGTCCGTGCTGCTCGCGCTCATGGCCTTGCAGTTCCGTCGTTACAAGCGCTCGCAGGTCTTCGCCTTCGATTTCGGGGGCAGCATCCGCGCCTCGGCGCTCGCCATGGGCGGCGACTGGCACGATCTCGGCGGCGACCTGACCGATGGCTCGGAAACCTCGGTTTCCCTCCAGCCGCTCGCCCGCATCCATGAGGTGCCGGAACGCGCCTGGGCGGCCGACTGGATCGTCGCCATCCTGATGCGCGAGGGCGTGCAGATCACACCGGAGGTCAAGGAGCACCTCTGGACCGCGCTGACCTCGCTCGCCTCCGCGCCGGTCGGGGAGCGCACCATCACCGGCCTTGCCGTGCTGCTCCAGTCGAACGACCTGAAACAGGCGCTGCGCCCCTACTGCGTCGGCGGTCCATATGGCCGCCTGCTCGACGCCGAGAGCGAGCATCTCGGCTCGGCGTCCGTACAGGCGTTCGAGATCGAGGGGCTAGTCGGAACCGGCTCCGCCGCGGCGGTGCTGGCTTATCTCTTCCATCGCATCGGCGACCGGCTCGACGGCCGGCCGACGCTCCTGATCATCGACGAAGGCTGGCTGGCGCTCGACGACGACGGCTTTTCCGGCCAGCTCCGCGAATGGCTGAAGACGCTGCGCAAGAAGAACGCCAGCGTGATCTTCGCCACGCAATCGCTGTCCGACATCGATGGCAGCAGCATTGCGCCCGCCATCATCGAAAGCTGCCTGACCCGGTTGCTCCTGCCGAATGAACGCGCGGTCGAGCCCCAGATCACGGCGATCTATCGGCGCTTCGGCCTCAACGACCGCCAGATCGAGCTGATCGCCCGCGCCACGCCGAAGCGCGACTACTACTGCCAGTCGCGGCGCGGCAACCGGATGTTCGAGCTGGGCCTGTCGGAAGTCGGGCTCGCGCTTTGCGCGGCCTCCTCGAAATCCGACCAGACCCTCATCGACCAGATCGTCGCCGAACACGGCCGCGACGGCTTCCTGCCCGCGTGGCTCGCGGCGCGCGACGTCGCATGGGCCGCGGACCTCATCCCCGATCTCGTCAACTTCGACCCCCAGCCCGAACAGGAGAACTGAAACATGACGCCCACCTCGCCTCGCATCTCCGCCGCCCTGCTTGCCGCCACCGTGCTGTCCGTACCGCTCGCCGTCGCTCCGGTCCTGACCACCCCGGCACACGCC
Organism: Shinella zoogloeoides; assembly: GCF_033705735.1. Classification (NCBI taxonomy): domain Bacteria; kingdom Pseudomonadati; phylum Pseudomonadota; class Alphaproteobacteria; order Hyphomicrobiales; family Rhizobiaceae; genus Shinella; species Shinella zoogloeoides. The sequence continues at coordinate 2,871,932 of NZ_CP131130.1, read as the reverse complement.
TGGAAGATCGTCTACGATCCGACCAATTACGCCCAGAACGTCCTTCAGGCCGCCCGCGCGCTGGAGCAGATCACCAACCAGATCACGTCGCTCCAGAACGAGGCGCAGATGCTCATCAACCAGGCGAAGAACCTGGCGAGCCTGCCGTTCTCCTCGCTCCAGCAGCTCCAGCAGTCCGTGCAGCGCACGCAGCAGCTCCTGAGCCAGGCGCAGAACATCGCATTCGACGTCGGCCAGATCGATCAGGCGTTCAAGACGCAATACGGCAACGCCTCGCTGACCGCCTCGGACGCCAAGCTGATCGAGGACGCGAAGACCCGCTGGCAGAACACCGTCGGCGGTCTGCAGGACGCCATGCGCGTCCAGGCCACCGTTGTCGGCAACATCGACACCAACCGTACCCAGATGTCGGCGCTGGTCGGGCAGAGCCAGGGCGCGACCGGCGCACTTCAGGCAACCCAGGCCGGCAACCAGCTCCTCGCCCTTCAGGCGCAGCAGCTCGCCGACCTGACCGCCGTGATCGCCGCGAACGGCCGGGCGCAGGCGCTCACCGACGCCGAGCGTTCAGCGGCCGCCGAGCAGGGACGCGAGCAGCGCCGCCGCTTCCTCACGCCCGGCTCCGGCTACCAGCCGGGAAACGCCAAGATGTTCAACGGCAACTGAGACGCAGGAAGGGGGACGACCATGGACGGCAAGATGCTGGCCCGGCTGGGCGCCGTCGTCTTCGTGGCTGTCGCGATCACAGCGACGGCCATCGAGCTGACCCGCAAGGACGAGGTAAATGTCCCGGAGCCGGCGCGGGCCGTCGAGCGCTCGATCGATGCGCTTCGCGTCGAACAGCGACGGTGCCAGCAGCTTGGCGAGGCCGCCGGCAAGGATGCCGGATGCCTGCGCGTCTGGGCCGAGACCCGCGATCGCTTTCTCGGCCGCACGCCGCAGCCGGTCGCGCCCGCGGCGAATGACGCACGGTGAGCGCAGATGGGCAGCACCAGCGTCATCGACAATTTCCTCTCGGTCTTCACGTCCTACATCGACAGCGGCTTTGGCCTGCTCGGCGGCGAGGTCGCCTTCATAGCTTCAACCCTCATCGTGATCGACGTGACGCTTGCGGCCCTGTTCTGGAGCTGGGGCGCTGACGACGACATCATGGCGCGGCTGGTGAAAAAGACGCTCTTCGTCGGGGTCTTTGCCTACCTGATTTCCAACTGGAACAGCCTCGCGAAGATCGTCTTCGACAGCTTCGCCGGACTCGGCCTGAAGGGCTCCGGAACCAGCTTCAGCACCGCCGATCTCCTGCGCCCCGGCAAGGTGGCGCAAACCGGACTCGACGCCGGACGGCCGCTGCTCGATTCCATCTCCGACCTCATGGGCTGGATCGCCTTCTTCGAGAATTTCATCCAGATCGCCTGCATGTTCTTCGCCTGGGTGCTGGTCATCCTCGCCTTCTTCATCCTGGCGATCCAGCTCTTCGTCACGCTGATCGAGTTCAAGCTGTCGACACTGGCCGGCTTCGTCCTGATCCCCTTCGGCCTGTTCGGAAAGACCGCGTTCATGGCCGAGCGGGTGCTCGGCAACGTGATCTCCTCCGGCATCAAGGTCCTGGTTCTCGCCGTCATCATCGGCATCGGCTCGACGTTGTTCTCGCAGTTCACCGCCGGCTTCGGCGGCGCGACGCCGACCATCGACCAGGCCATGGCGATCGTGCTCGCCGCGCTCTCCCTGCTCGGCCTCGGCATATTCGGCCCCGGCATCGCCAACGGCCTCGTCTCCGGCGGACCTCAACTCGGCGCGGGCGCCGCCGTAGGCACAGGGCTGGCGGTCGGAGGCGCAGCGCTCGCCGCAGGCGGCGGAGCCGTGCTGGCCGCCAAGGGCGGAGCGCTCGCTTTGTCTGGAGGTGCGGCCGCCGCGCGTGGCGGCGCTGCCGCCGCCGGCGCGGCTTCCTCGGCCTATACGCTCGGCTCGATGGGACAGTCCGGCATGTCGGGCATCGCCTCCGGTCTCGGCGGCGTGGCGCGCGCCGCCGGTTCGGGCGCTGCCTCGCCGCTGCGTCGCGGTCTCGCCCGCGCCGCTGAGAGCCTCAAGTCGAGCCACACCGGCGGCGTCAAGGGCGCTTTCGAAACGACGGGCGGCTCTTCGACCATGGGAACCGTCGGAGGTGGCGGGCAGGCCGCCAATGACGCCTCCGCCGGCGCTGCCGCGGCCGGATCTGTGAATACCCCGCCGGCCTGGGCGCAGCGCATGAAGCGCGGCCAGGCAATGAGCCATGGCGTTTCCGCGGCCGCCCACGCGGTCCGCTCCGGCGACAGCCACGGCTCCGGCTCTTCCGTCAATCTCTCCGAAAGCGACCGCTCATGAACCTCTTCCGACGACCCGCCACCCACTACGGCAAGACGCCGCAACCCGAGACCCCCTATCAGAAGGCTGCCCAGATATGGGACGAGCGTATCGGCTCCGCCCGCGTCCAGGCGCGCAACTGGCGCTTTATGGCTTTCGGATGCCTGGCGCTGTCGGCCGGCTTCGCCGCCGCTCTTGTCGTCCAGTCGGCGCGGGGCACCGTCGTTCCCTGGATCGTTCAGGTCGACAAGCTGGGACAGGCCCAGACCGTCGCCGCGGCAACCGCCGACTACCGTCCGACCGATCCGCAGATCGCATGGCATCTCGCCCGTTTCATCGAACAGGTCCGCTCCGTCCCGGCCGATCCGATCATCGTGCGGCAGAACTGGCTGCGCGCCTATGAATGGACGACGGACCGGGGCGCGGCCGCGCTCAACGACTATGCCCGCGTCAACGACCCCTTCACCAAGGTCGGCAAGCAGCAGGTTGCCGTCGAGGTTTCCTCGGTCATCCGCGCCTCGCCGGAGAGCTTCCGGATCGCGTGGATAGAGCGGCGCTATGAGAACGGCCAGCTTTCGACCACCGAGCGATGGACGGCAATTCTCACCATCGTCGTCCAGCCGCCCCGCGACGCCGAACGGCTCAAGGCCAATCCGCTCGGCATCTACGTCAATGCAATCAACTGGTCGCGGGAGTTGGGACAATGACGCCGCACTTCCGCAATGCCGCAAACCCGGCTTTCCGTAAATCCGTGATCACGGCTTTGCTGGTATCGACTGCGGTGCTCGGCGGATGTGCTTCTGCGAAGAAGCCGCCTGCAATCACCTACGATTCCGACGTGCCGCCGCTGCCGGCCGTACCGGCTGTGACGGACACCACGCCAAAGCCGCTCCACATCCCGCCCGCCTGGACGGTGAGCCGGGGCGGCGGCGGAGCCAGTACGCCGACCGCCCGTGTCGAGAACGCCAATCTCGCCGCCCGCGTCGAGCCGCGACGCGAGGGCTATTACAACGCTATCCAGGTCTATCCGTGGAGCGACGGCGCCCTCTATCAGATCTATGCCTCGCCCGGACAGATCACCAACATCGCGCTTGAGCCGGGTGAAAGCCTGACCGGCGCAGGCCCGATCGCCGCCGGCGACACAGCACGCTGGATCATCGGCGACACCGAGAGCGGCTCCGGCGAGACGCGGCGCGTGCATGTGCTGGTGAAACCGTCGCGCGCGGAAATCTCGACCAATCTCGTCATCACCACCGACCGGCGCACCTACATGATCGAGCTGCGCTCGCGCGAGAAACCCTACATGCCGTCCGTCGCCTGGTCCTATCCGCGCGCCCGCGGAGGCTCGGCGCAGGCGATACCGACAACGCCGGTTATCCCGGCCGTGGCGGCGCGGAACTATCGCTATGGCTTCGCATCCGGCGACAATCCGCCGTGGAAGCCGGTCTCCGTCTATGACGACGGGCGGCGCGTCTACATCGAGTTTCCGCGCGGCATCGTCCAGGGCGAATTGCCGCCGATCTTCGTGATCGGCCCCGAAGGCGAGGCCCAGATCGCCAATACGCGCACCTATCGCAACGTGCTGATCGTCGATCGCCTGTTCGGCGCGGCCGAGCTGCGGCTTGGCGGGGGCAAGCGTCAGCAGACCGTCAGGATCGAACGCATCGACGGCTCCTCGCGCGCAACGAATGTCCGCCAGGACAAGGGAGGGCAGTCGTCATGACAGACACCGGAAACAACAATGCTGCCCCGATGCGCCTTCGCGCCGAAGCCCCGCGCGTCACGCGCCTATCGCGCAAGGCGCTGGCCGGAGCCGGCCTCATCGTTTCGCTCGGTATCGGCGGCGCGCTGATCTATGCGCTCCAGACCCGCGATCGCGGCGCGGATGGCGAGGAACTCTATTCGACCGAGAACCGGGCGACGGCCGATGGGCTCGCCGGCCTTCCACGCGACTATACCGGGCCGGTCCTCGGCCCGGCACTGCCCGGCGATCTCGGCCGGCCGATCCTCAGCGCGCAGAACGAGGGCAAGCCCGTCGTTCCGCCCACCGTCCCCGATCCAACCGTGGATCAGGAAGAGCAGCGGCGGCGCGCCGAGGAGGAAGCCGCACGCACGAGCCGCGTCTTTTTCCAGACCGAGACACGCACGAACCCAACCGCAGGCGCGGATTCGGCCGCCGGCGCAGGTCTGCCCAATCTCGCCGGGCTCGGCCTCGGCGGAAATACCGCGCAGGACCGGCAGAACGCCTTCCTCAACGCCGCCGTCGATCGCCGGACCACCACGACCGACCGCGTCATGGCTCCGGCATCGCCCTTCGTGCTTCAGGCGGGCGCGGTCATCCCGGCAGCACTGATCACCGGCATCCGCTCCGACCTTCCCGGCCAGATCACCGCGCAGGTCACGGAAAGCATCTATGACAGCCCGACCGGCCGCGTTCTCCTCGTGCCGCAGGGCACGCGCATCATCGGTCAGTACGACAACAGCGTGCAGTTCGGCCAAAGGAGGGTCTTGTTGGTCTGGAACCGGCTGATCTTCCCCAATGGTCGCTCGATCGTGCTGGAGCGCCAGCCCGGCGCGGACAGCCAAGGCTATGCCGGGCTAGAGGATGGTGTCGACTACCACTGGTGGGATCTCGCCAAGGCGGCCGGGCTCTCCACCCTGCTTGCCGTCGGCGCCGAACTCGCGACGAGCGACGAGGACCGCCTGATCCGCGCGATCCGCGACGGCTCGCAGGATACGATCAATCAGGCGGGCCAGCAGATCATCCAGCGGCAATTGCAGGTCGCCCCCACGCTGACCATCCGGCCGGGCTTCCCGGTCCGGATGATCGTGACCCGCGATCTGGTCCTCGAACCCTACAGGGGATGATCCATGACCAAGCTGAAACTCGGTCCGCTCGCCAACGACAAGCCGGTCAAGGTCACGCTTGAGCTGCCGGCTGCGCTCGCCGATGACCTTGCCACCTACGCGCAGATATTGGGGCGGGACACCGGCCAGCCGGTCGCCGATCCGATGAAGCTCATCGTGCCCATGCTGGAGCGCTTCATCGCCACCGACCGCGGGTTCGCCAAGGCCCGCCGCTCGGTCACGCCTGATCGTCGCTGATCGGGCGAGTCCCGAACCGTTTCGCCGACAGGTTGCGGGCGAGGCTCAGCATCCGGCGCAGCGCCGGATTGTCGTTGCGTTGCGACCAGACCGCGCAGAACGGCAGTTCTTCCGTCACCAGAAGCCGATACGCCACGCCCCGGAATCTGGTCCCCGTCGTGGCCTCGCTGGTGAGCGAGATACCTTTTCCCAGAGCCACCAACTGCATCAGCGTGTCCCGGTTATAGACCGGGCACTGCTCGACGCTCGGATGGTGGCCCAGCTCGGCGAGATGCTTGACGAGATAGTCGTGGATCTCGGGACCAGGCTCCGCCTCGCTGACGATGAAATGCCGGTCGCGCAGGTCGGCCCATTCGATCTCCTCCCTTGCCACAAGCTCATGCTTTTCCGGCAGGACGACGAACACGCGCTCGGCCCACAGCCGCGTCACCTCACATCCCGCGACGTGCGGCTCGCCCGTCAGGAAGGCGATGTCGATCTCGTGGTGCCGGACAGCGGCCTTGTGGTCGGCAGGCGTGCCTTCGATGAATCTCGTGCGAACACCGGGATGCTCCCCTGCGTATCGCTCCAGCAGATCGGCGATGAAGCCCGAGGCGAGGGACGAGAATATGCCGATGCGTAGCACGCCCTTTTCGGCGCGGCCCGCAGCTCTCACTTCCTTCACGGCCAGATCGATTTCCGCGATCGCCCTCCGAGCGTGCGTCAGGAACTTCCGTCCCGCCTCGGTGATGACCACCCCCCGCTGATATCGAATGAACAGCGCCGCACCGGCCTGATCCTCCAGATCGCGGATGCGGCGGCTGACCGCCGATTCTCGAACGCCGACCGCTATCGCCGCCTGTCGGAAGCTGCCATGCTCGGCCGCTGCAATCACATAGTGGAGTTGCCGCATCTGGATTTCAGGCTCGCGGTCACGTCTGAGCAATCACCTCTACCTCCGCATGCGTCACCCATTCGAGGGGGCATCGTGCAGATTCCAACGGTGACAAGGTCAAGCCCACTTGTCGGGAAATTTACGTGATTTTGCGGTGCCTTCGAATAGCTTTCAAATTTCTTACGCGGGCCGGTTGACAATGAAACACTTGAACATGTATTCAAGTGTTTAGACTGAACGCAACCACTGGACCGACCTATGGCAGACCACTCTCACTCCCACAGCGACCACCACGGCCACGATCATGATCACTCACACGTACCGACCGTAACGAAGGAAAACGAGCGCAAGATCCTCATTTCCTTCTTCATCATCTTCATCTTCATGGTCGTCGAGGCAGTCGGCGGTGTGATCTCCGGTTCGCTCGCGCTGCTTGCCGATGCGGGACATATGCTGACCGACGCCATCGCGCTCGGTCTCGCCTACGTTGCCTTCCGCCTCGGCCGCCGCGTCGCCGACAGCCAGCGCACCTTCGGCTATGCCCGCTTCGAGGTGATTGCGGGCCTCATCAACGCCCTTACCCTGTTCGGCATCGTCGCCTGGATCGTCTACGAGGCCATCGAGCGCTTCCAAGAGCCGCAGCCGGTCATGGCCGGTTCGATGTTCGTCGTCGCCATCATCGGCATGCTCGTGAACCTCTTCGTCCTCTGGTATCTGACGCGCGGCGACTCCGATCACGTCAATGTCAAGGGCGCCGTGCTGCATGTCATGGGCGATCTGCTCGGCTCGGTCGGCGCGATCATTGCCGCCATCGTCATCTGGTACACTGGCTGGACCCCGATCGATCCCATCCTGTCGGTGTTCGTGTCGCTGCTGATCCTGCGCAGCGCCTGGAGCCTGCTCAGGAACACGCTGCATATCCTGCTCGAAGGTGCGCCCGACAACGCCGGCGCGGAGAAGATCTCCGAGCATCTTCGAAAGACCGTTCCCGGCATCCAGAGCGTCCACCACGTCCATGTCTGGTCGCTGACTTCCGGCCGTGTGCTGGCAACCCTTCAGGTGCAGCCGATGGAAGGCGTCGATGTGCGCACCGTCATGCAGCAAGTCGACCACGAGCTGAAGACGCAGTTCAAGATCGAGCACCCGACGATCGGGATCGACTGGGACGGCGTGGCCAGTTGCACCCTGGAGGAGCCGAGCAAGGCGGCTGTGTCCCACGCAGGGCATTCGCACTGACCGTCCACTCTTCATGGGTTCACTCGGAAAGCTGGAAAGGAAAACCGTTGAACAAGGCAGATCCCCTTTCGACCCAGGAGTTGAACTTCCTATCCGAAACATTCCGCCTGCTGGGTGACCCCAGCAGGCTAAGGATTCTCCTCCATTGCGAGGAAGGCCCGAAGTCGGTCACCGATATCTCCGAAACGCTTGAGCTGTCGCAGTCGCTCGTCAGCCACCACCTGCGACTGCTTCGCGGCGCGCGGCTGGTAACGCGGGTCCGACATTCGAAGCAGATGTTCTACGAAATCTCCGATCAGCATGTGGGCGACGTCCTGCTCGATATGCTCTCCCATGTCCGTGAGGAACGAGAAGGCGTCGCCGAACGCGACGCCAGCGTTCAACACTCCTGATCGTCGTGAGCACGGAAAACGATGACAGAGTTGCGACGCGGCAAACAAAGCATCGGAGCCGCGCTGAACGAAGGATTCTCGACGATGAGAGGGGCCGCAAATTGCATCGACTTCTTCGGTGGCCGTCTTGAAACTCTGGCCGATGAGGAAGGCGGAGCGCTGCACCGGGTGAAGATGACAACTACGTTTACGCTATAGCACTCTAAACGAGCGTTAGTCGCATCCGCCTCGGCGTTTCATCCAGCGTTCGTTCCCTCACGCATTGCTATGGGTTCGAGACGATCCGGAAGCCGAGGTCCGTATGATGTTCAGGATGGCTACTGTGCGTCACCAAGCTCAACCGGGCTGATGGTGATCTTTCTCTCAAAGCGTCCAGGCAGGCCATTTGGCCATATAGTTTTCTCAATCCTTATTCGATGGCCTGCCTCAACAATGACGCTGTCATCTCCGGTGGGCAATTGAATCGACCGCCAGCGTTTGCATCAGGGTCGTCAACGGAAGCCCGTATCCGCGGCGTCATCCAGATCGGCCCGGCCGAGGCGACAGCCCGGCCGTCCGACCGCACCATCACCGCCATCGCCGAGGACGGCATCTATCGACCCTGGAACAGGCGAAATTCGAGGGCCGCGTTCCCGGTGGCGACTATGAGGGCTATGTCGATGCCCATGTTCGTCGGCTGGAGGCATTGCGCCGCGCCGGGATCGTCGAGCGCATCGACGCCGACCAATGGCGCATCCCCAATGATCTGGTTAGCCGCGCCGCCGACTACGATGCCGGCCGAGACCGGCAGGCCAGTGTTCGCGTCCTGTCACCCATCAATCTGGAAAGGCAGATACATTCGGACGGCGCGACGTGGCTGGACCGGCGATTGATCCACAGCGAAACCGCCGATATTGCGCCGGCCGGTTTCGGCCAGCAGGTGCGCGAGGCCATGGACCAGCGCCGCGAGCATCATATCGAGCAAGGCGACGCTACCCGAGCACGGAATGGCCGCATCTTCTACCGGAGCAGCCTTCTCGCCACCCTGCGCGAGCGCGAGGTTGCCCGTGTTGGCGGGGAGATGGCCGAGAGCAAGGGCCTGCCTTTCCGTGCCGCCACGGACGGCGAGAACATCAGCGGCAAATTCACCGGCACCGTGCAGCTATCGAGCGGCAAGTTCGCCGTGGTCGAGCAGTCCCACGAGTTTACCTTGGTCCCATGGCGGCCGGTCATAGACCGACAGCTCGGTCGCGAGGTTATGGGCGTCGTTCAGGGCGGATCGGTGTCGTGGCAGCTAGGGCGGCAACGAGGGATTATGTTGTGATGATGGTTCGCCCTTGCGAATCAGATAAGTGTGCGCTTATCTATTGTTATGATCCCGAACGACATATTCAAAGCTCTGGCCGATCCGACACGCCGCGCGATTTTCGAGAAGCTGGCGTCCGGCAGCATGAACGCCGTCACACTGCGGCAGGGTATGGAAATTAGTCAGCCGGCGATGTCGCAACATCTCTCTGTCCTGCGCAACGCCAAGCTGGTGCGGGAAGAACGTCAGGGCCGCTTTGTGAACTATGAGGTCGATCCAGAGGGGCTGGCACTCATCGCGGAATGGCTGGCGAAGTATCGGGCCTATTGGCCTGCGAGAATTGACGCTTTGAAGAGCTTACTAAGGGACATGGACCAATGAGCGACACGGAGGCAAAGAAGCCCAAGGATAATCTCGTCGTGGAATATGAAATCGACGCTCCCCCTGAAATGGTTTGGCGGGCGATTAGTATTCCAGAGCTTCGAGAAAAATGGCTGCCTGAAAAAGACTTGGCCGATGCTGTCCCGATCTCGGCAGAACCGGGAGAGGAAGTCCGCTATCGGATGCGCGAAGAAGAATCGCCTTTCCTCGAAAGCATTGTGACGTTCCAAGTCGGTCCCAATGTCTATGGCGGCACGAGGTTGAGGATCATCCATCATCTTGTGGACGCCCGATCCGTTCGGCGAACACCCCCTGCCGCGAACAACAATTGGCCCGTGCTTATGCTCGCAGCATAGCACCTCAAACAACACATCAAAATCTAGAAGACAGGAGTTCGCCTATGCGCGAAGCGATGCAACTCGTCCCTATGGTCATCGAGCAATCCAGCCGTGGCGAACGCTCTTTCGACATCTATTCCCGCCTTCTGCGCGAGAGGATCATTTTCCTGAACGGTGAGGTCAACGACACCGTTTCCGCGCTCGTCTGCGCGCAGCTACTGTTTCTGGAAGCCGAGAATCCCAAGAAGCCAATTCAGCTATACATCAATTCTCCCGGTGGCGTCGTTACCAGCGGGCTCGCCATGTATGACACCATGCGATACATCCGCGCTCCGGTGCATACTCTTTGTATGGGGACGGCCCGCTCGATGGGGTCATTCCTGCTGATGGCCGGCGAACCCGGCGAACGCGCGGCATTGCCGAACGCCAGCATCCTGATTCACCAACCATCAGGCGGATTCCAAGGGCAGGCGTCGGATATGCTGATCCATGCCGAGGAGATCCTGAAAACCAAGCAGCGCATGACCCGGCTCTACGCGGAGCATTGCAAACGCAGTTATGAAGAGTTCGAACAAGCCATGGACCGCGACCGCTTCATGACGGTGGAAGAAGCGTTGGAATGGGGTTTGATCGATCGCGTCTTGACGGAGCGCGAAACCGGCGCGGCCTCGGAAGTTGCTGGATGAGTTAGCGCCAATTGGATGAGGACTGTCACTTCGCTCTAAGCTCTCAAATTTTCAGCAACGAAGTCGGCCCGCTGCTCGATTCCCACCAGCGGCAGCTCGACTATCTGATAGCCAAGCCTGCCATAAGTCTCAGCCATGACCATACCGGTCGCCTCGGCCTCTTGCCTGTCCTGTTTGCGCTCAGTGTCTTGCGTGAAGATGGCATCCCAATACGGGGCGAGAAAAACCCGCTTGTTGTAAGGGTAGGTTTTGGCCGCCGTCTCGAAATGAGCAGGCACAGGCAGGCCGCAGAGTGTGAGATAACCAACAACATCCGGCATACCACGGTCCATCAAGACAAGCGCGTCACTTGCAAGTGCCTCCTGATAAGAACGCAGTTCCCAGCCCAACATGAGTTCGGCGAAGAGTGCGCGATCCGCCCAAGGCAAAGCTTTACCGCCGATCCTGATCTGGTCTCGAATGATCGCCCTGCCGGCCTCGGGCATGGTGCGGAAGCCGCGCTGGGCCATGGCATCGATCAGACTGCTTTTGCCGGAACCGGGGCCACCGGTTACGACGATCATGTGTTCAGTATTTGCCATCAGATTCCATCCGCATTTAACGTGATTATCTTGAATTCGAGGAATGAAGCGTAGCCGGGATCGTCATCCGTTCCGACTGGCGCTGCGGAGTGTTTCGATGCCGATTTAGCGAACAGCAGCTGGCTCTACGTCACAAAGATTGGATAGAGCGAGACAACCAGCAGCGCTGCCATGGTGAGATTGAAGGCGCGCAGCTTCGCAGGCTCCGTAAGAAGCCGGCGGAGGCCAACACCGAACGCCGCCCAGATGCCGACGCAGGGTGCGTTGATCGCTGCCATCAGCAGTGCAGCTGCGGCGACGGACGACAACGAGGGAGAGCCCGGAAGATAGGTGGCGACGGCACCGAGCGCCATGACCCATGCCTTGGGGTTGACCCATTGGAACGCAGCAGCGCCAATGAAGCCCAAGGGTCTGGCAGCCGATCTTTCTGCATTCTCCGGTGCTGCGGCCCCGGCGATCTTCCATGCCAGATACAGAAGATAGGCGCCGCCAACCCATCGCAGGATGGTGTTGAGCATGGGATACGCCTCGAAAATCACTCCAAGGCCCATCCCCATGATGACGATCATCGCGGCGAAACCAATGCTGATGCCCGCAATATGTGGCAATGTCCGCCGAATGCCGAAATTAACACCGGATGCCAGCACCATCATGTTGTTCGGTCCGGGCGTGACCGATGTTACGGCTGTATAGAGACACAGCGCCAGAAATGCTTGCAACCCGGACAAGTCGGGCGAGGTTAGCTGTGAAACATCTGTCATGACTTGACGCGATCCGCGACATCAAAGGGAAGTTTTTGGCGCGACTGGCACCAATGCTTCGACCGGCCGCCATCCCCCATTTTCATAATCCGCTTCATTGTTGAGGCTTCAGAAATCGGCCAACCATTGTCGTGACCAGTTTGCGGCTCTCCTCGAAGTCAAGGTCCGCTGTCATCAACGGCAGCATCGGCGCGGCATCAAGGACCGCCACCAGAACCGCGCTGGTGTGCTTAGGGTCAAGGCCGGAATCGACTTCGCCACGCGCCTGACCTGCGGTCAGCGCTTCTGCCAGCAATGTTCGAACACCATCAGTGTTCTGTTTGAGGATGGCCCTGATTCTTTCGTTACGCCCCGCTTCTGCCAGCAACTCGAACAGAATGCGGCAATGACCGAGATCGTCCCACCCCTTCATGCTCCACAATTCCGATAGCAGAACAGTCGCCGTCTGTTCGTCCTCGGGGTGGCCGCTGAAATGGCTGTGGAGACTGGCAAGGTAATCATCCGCCATCTGCTCAATGATAGCGTCCTTGCTGGGGAAGTAGTGATAGAGGTGGCCGGGGCTCATCGCCGCTTCTTTGCAGATCATCGAAATCGACGCGCCCTGCAGACCATGGCGCAGGAAGCACCTATGCGCCGCTGCGAGAATCTCCTGCCTTCTGCCTTCATGCTGCTCGGGAACGCGCTTGCGGACCATGGGGCCTCCATAAACATAGAATGATCGCTCTAATATAGCTTGACCACACGTCGATCATAACTAGAGTGAGCATTCAATCTATGTCGGAACGGCTGGTTGGTCCAGTCCTATGCTGCCTCAGCCGGTCCGATTTCCAAGATGCGAGGCCACATGAACAGACCCCTTCCGATCATAGCGACCAGCCTGGCTTGGCTGCTGGCAGCTTTCTTTCTCTTCGGCGCTTACGGCAACATCTTCATCTCAGAGGAAAATGCGGCGGCCTATGTGGCTTGGGGTTACCCCGACTGGTTCCACTACATCACCGCCATTCTCGAACTGGCGGCTGGGCTGATGCTGATCCGCGCTGGCTCGCGGCCCTATGGAGCCGGCCTTGGCGCGCTCGTGATGGCCGCTGCTTCCCTCACGACACTGCTGAACGCTGATTACGGCCATGCGGTCGCTCCCAGCATTGTCCTGCTCGTCTCGCTAGTCGTGTTGGGGCTGTCCTTGGCCGTCCGGCGCGCAGCCAACTGAACTTCCCCCTTTCGGAGAATCCCCGATGAATAGCTCACCAACCCCGGCCGGTTCGGCCGATCCCGCAAATGCGCCTGCGGCGCATCTGGACGGATGGTCCGATCTTCTGTCCGGCCGCCACCTCGCCATTGTTCTGGTCATGGCAAGCGGCGTGCTGCTCTATGCCATGAACCTCTATTTCACCGCCGCACTGATGCCCTCCATCGTCGCGGATATTGGCGGGCAGCAATATTATGCGTGGGTGACGACTGCGTTCGTTATCTCGGCAATCGTAGCCTCGCTGTTCGTCAGCCGCATTCTCGACTGGAAGGGGCCGGCGCTTGCCTATGTTACGGCGTTCGTCGTCTTCGCTCTCGGCGCAGCGGCCAATGCCGCCAGCCCAACGATGGAACCGCTGATCGTCGGTCGCGTCGTGCAAGGACTTGGCGGCGGTTTGCTGGCAGGACTCGGCTATGCGGTAATTCGTGCAGCACTTCCCGAACGCCATTGGGCGCGGGCAACCGGCGTCGTGTCGGCCATGTGGGGCTTGGGGACGCTGTTCGGGCCGGCGCTTGGCGGCGTGTTCGCAGAACTGGGCCTCTGGCGCTGGTCCTACGGTGCGCTGGCGGTCGTTTCGCTGCTGTTCGGAATCATCGCTCAACGCGCGTTCGGCCGCATGGCTGGATCGGGGCATCGTTCACCTGTTCCCGTCGCCTCCCTCATTCCGCTTGTGCTTGCGACCATCGCTATCAGCCTCAGCGCCATCGTGCCGATAGGCTGGCCAACGCTGGCAATGGTCGGAATTGGCATCGTGCTGCTCTGGCTCTTCGTCGTCGTGGAGCGGCGAGCAAAAGAGACCATCCTTCCGCACATCACCTATCGGCGTGGCAACTCCCTGAAATGGGTCTATCTCACGGTCGCTGCCCTGAGCGCGGGCGTGATGGTGGAGAACTTCATCCCCCTGTTTGGTCAGCAACTGGCGGGCCTTTCGCCGCTGATCGCCGGTTTCCTTGGCGCAGTTCTTTCGCTGGCATGGGTCATCGCCCAGCTCTTCATTGTTTCGGTCAAGAGTGAGAGCGGCCGCCGCCGCGCCATCCGCGTCGGCCCACTGCTGTTGACGGCTGGGCTGATCGCTTATGGACTTCTACAAGTGTTCGGTGCCGATATCGGGATGGTGCTGATTTGGGCGGCTGTCCTCGCGCTTGCCGGCGTCGGCATCGGACTGGCGTGGCCGCTGCTCGGTGTTGCAGCGATGAGCAGCACACATGATCCCGCCGAAGGAGGCAAGGCTGCTGCTGCGATCACCATCACACAGCTTATTGCTTTCTCGATCACTTCCGCACTCGCTGGCACGCTGATGGCGGCAGGCGGGGAATCTGCGGTGGATTCCGCACGCTATGTTACGCTCGGCATCGCGCTTCTTACCCTGTTGGGCATCTTCGCCGCTGGCGTGGCAACGAGAAAGTAGCCAGCCACCATGCGACGGCGGCGTCTGAAAGATGGTCCAAGGCTACGAGATCGGCACGGTGGCGTCGTCGCTGGGATTTGAAAGGCAGGCTTCTCTCACCGCCATGTTCAAGCGCTGGCTCGGGACGACGCCGACGGCTTATCGACGATCATGGGGTTGAGGCGACGCCGGCGGCAGGCTCGTTACAATATCCTCTCCAGGGGGATAGGATATCTGGATGAGCGAACAATCCGATGCCCACAGATCCCACGCCGCGATCACAATGCGCCTCAAGCGTGCGGACGGCCATTTGCGCGGGATCGTCGAGATGATCGAAGCTGGTCGGCCATGCCTCGATATCGCGCAGCAGCTTCACGCGGTCGAAAAGGCCATCGCACAAGCCAAGCGGACGCTGATTCAGAACCACCTCGACCACTGTCTCGACGACGTGGTCGGGCCGCTTGTTAAGGACGATCGTCGTTCGATCGACGAATTCAAGGAAATAACCAAGTACTTGTGAGGTTCCTATGTTGCAGGTTCTTGGAAACCGCACCTATCGCCACCTCTTCCTGGCACAGGTTATCGCGCTTATCGGAACAGGGCTTGCCACGATCGCGCTGGGGCTATTGGCCTATGATCTCGCCGGTCCCGATGCGGATGCGGTGCTGGGAACGGCGCTCGCCATCAAGATGGTCGCCTATGTGGGGGTGGCCCCTATCGCAGCGACCTTCGCGGAGCGCCTGGGCGCCGCGTTTGGCCTCCCGATCACCTTCGTTGCGCTGGGGCTGCTGGCCGCCGCCGCCGTATCGGCCGCTGCGGTCCTCTGGCCCGCGGCCGATCCCGACGAACTCGACCATATGCATGACACGCTCGAGGCGAGCCATCCGCATCTGTCCGATGCGGCTGCCGCCGATGGCGGATATCGGCACCGCCATGCCTTCGTCATCGACCGCCATCATACAAGATGGCCGGCTTCGCCGCGCGATCGCGGGGCCGGTGCTTGAGCACACTGGCGGCCTGCTTGGGCCTGTTCCTCACCGCCTTCTTTGCTGCCACCCTGCTGCCGATGCAGTCGGAAGCCGCGCTGATCGGGCTGCTGCTGGCCGATTCTTTCGCGGCCTGGGCATTGGTCGCCGCAGCGAGCCTTGGCAACGTGGCCGGCTCGGTCGTCAACTGGATCATCGGCGCGGCGTCGAGTGTTTCCGTAACCGGCGCTGGTTCCCGGTGTCGGAAGCCGGTCTCCAGCGGGCGCGGCGTTGGTATCGCCGCTATGGGAAATGGTCGTTGCTGCTAAGCTGGATGCCGGTCATCGGCGATCCGCTAACCCTCGCGGCCGGGATCATGAAGGAGCCGCTACCCGTCTTTCTCCTCCTAGTTGGCGTCGCCAAGCTCGGGCGATATCTGGTTCTGGCGGCGGCGACGGCGTGCGTGATGTAGAGTCTTTATCGCCGCCGCTACACTAGAGACGATTTCGAATGCTCGTCATCTTGTCGATCTCCTCACGCTGAGCTGCCATGATTTCGTCGCACAGCGTTTTCAGTTCCGAGTCGGCAAGCTTCGCCTCGCGGCACATCAGGATCGCGCCGGAATGGTGCGGGATCATCGAATCGATGAACTGGCGATCATCGATCAGGGTCTGGCTCCGCGTCGCCCAGAAGGAACCGGCGGTCAGCAGCGCGAAGACGACGTAAAGGGCGATATTCGCGCTCCGGTTCGGGAACATGCCCGGCATTGTCGCCAGCATGAAGATGCCCATCGGCGCCCACATGGTTATCGCCATGTAAAGCATGTTCAGATTATTCCGGAAGTCGCCCCAGCCGTCGATCATCGAAAACATCACGACATACATCACAATGAGGCAGAGGATCATGTTGATCCAGAACATCAGATAGGGACGGCCATGGGAGCCCCTCGAATGCCCGCCATGAGATGTGTGGTCGCTCGCCATTTGATCGTCCTTTCGCGGTTGTCAGTGTCCAATGCCCATCGGCTTGAAGATCATCCAGACCGCCATGCCGATCATCATGAGGTTCTCGGTGAGCGACACGAAGCCGAGCGGCACGTTGCTGTCGCCTCCGACGCAGGCGCATTTCAGCTCGCGCTTGTCGATATAGACCGCCTTGAACACTGAGACCGCGCCGATGCCGCCGATGAACAGCGCGACGGGGATCGACACCCACATCAGGGCGCCAGCCATCATCAGGACGCCGGCGAGCGCCTCCGCGAAGGGATAGATGTAGGCATATCGGACCCACCGCTGCGCCAGAAGGTCGTAGTTCAGGAACATGGTCGCGAAGCCTTCCACGTCCTTCAGCTTCTGAAGGGCAAGAAGACACATCGCGATGGCGATGAACCATTCGGCCGCCTGGACCGTCGCGAGGTTGCCGAACGCCGCCCAGCTCGCGGCCAACGCCATCAGCGCTGCCATCGCGAACAGCGCGATCACCGGCTTGTAGGTGACGGTGTCCTTGTCCTTGACCTTGCCGCCGAAGAACCGGACGAGATCATCGTAGCCGCCGATCCGCTTGCCGCCTATGAAGGTCTGTGGCGTTGACTGAACATTGTGCTTTGCTTTGAAAGCATCCGTCTCGGCGCGAGTCGTCAGATGGTGATCATCGACCTCGTAGCCTTCGCGCTTGAGGAGATCGAGCGCCTTCAGCCCGTAGGGACACGTATGGTTTTCCATCACCATTCGATGAAGTTCGGCGCGTTTGGCAGCATGGGTCGCCATTGTCTGATCCCTTCGATCTATAGTTTCGCCTTTGCGAACACCTCGACCAGCTCGTTGAACTTTGCTCTTTGCAGGTCGCCATCGCCCGAGGCGATCGCCTCCTCGACGCAGCAGGCGGCATGCGATCGCAGCACCTGGTTCTCCACCTTCGAGAGGGCGGCCTTGACCGCGTGGATCTGGTTGAGAATGTCGATGCAGTATCGCTCGTCCTCCACCATCTGACCGACGCCGCGAACCTGGCCGGCGATCCGGTTGAGTGACGCAATGATCTGCTTCGAGTTTTTATTGCACATCCAGCTACCCCTACCCGGTATGGGTATATATACGTTTCAGGAAAGGTTTCGTTCCCGCAAAACCCAAAAGTTTTGCCGGCATGTCAACGTCGAAGCAAATAATTGTGGGAGTTCCCATGGACGATACTGCAACTGTCCGGCGCAACATCACCGTGCTGACCGCCGCTCAGGCGCTCGGCGGATCGAGCGCGCCAATCGTCATGTCGCTCGGCGGCCTGGTCGGCCAGCAGCTCGCCGACAACCCCGCATGGGTGACGCTGCCGGTCAGCCTGTTCGGCGTCGGCCTGGCGATCGGCACGCTGCCCGCCGCGTTCGTCATGCGCGCTTGGGGACGCCGGAGCGGTTACTTGTTCGGCGCCTTCTTCGGCCTCGCGGCGGGTCTCATCGCAGCACTTGGTATCTTTGTGGCATCGTTTCTGCTGTTCTGCGTTGGCTGCTTTACCGCCGGTCTCTACGGCTCCTACGTTCAAAGCTATCGCTTCGCCGCCGCCGACGCTGCCGAAGGCGCGTTGAAGGCACGCGCAATCTCCTGGGTGATGGTCGGCGGACTGATCGCGGCTGTCATCGGTCCCCAGCTCGTCATCTGGACACGCGATTCCTTCCCCGGCACGCCCTATGTCGGCAGCTTTCTCAGCCAGGCGGCGCTTCCGCTGTTGTCCATCCCGATTCTGTTGATGCTACGCGCGCCGCAATCTGGTTCGCAATCCGAGTCCGAAAGCTCCGGCCGTTCCCTGATTCAGATCCTGATGATGCCCCGCTACATGCTCGCCGTCGCAGCCGGCGTCGTCTCCTACGGCCTCATGGCTTTCGTCATGACGGCGGCTCCGATCGCGATGGTCAACACCGGCCATTCGGTCAACAGTGCAGCACTCGGAATCCAGTGGCATCTACTGGCGATGTTCGCGCCAAGTTTCGTCACCGGCCGTCTCATGACACGCTTCGGCAAGGAGCGGGTCACCGCTGCGGGGATGCTGCTCATCGCCGTCTCGGCCGTGGTCGCACTGGCCGGGCTTGAGCTGATCAATTTCTGGGGATCTCTCGCCATCATGGGGCTCGGCTGGAATTTCAGCTTCATCGGCGCGACGGCTATGGTCACGGACTGCCATACGCCGGGCGAGCGCGCCAAGGCGCAGGGCGCGAACGACTTCATGGTCTTCGGCACGACCGCCGCCGTATCGTTTCTGGCTGGCAGCGTCCTGCACAACTCGGGCTGGGCGGCGATCAACTGGCTGTTGTTTCCGCCGGTCGCCTTGATCCTCGTGCCGCTGCTCTGGCAGGCGGCGCGCAAACCCCAAGCCTGAAACGACAAGTCCCCGCCATATCTGGCAGGGACGAAAACATCAGGCCGCTTCGGTTAGGCGAACGGGCCGAGTGTTACTCTACTGCACGGAACGAGTAATCGCACCGCTGCGCGGCTGGACCGTGAGGTCCTCATCGTCCTGATCGGTTTCCAGACGCTGGAGGATCGGGCAATGCGGGCGATGGTCGCCCGTGCAGGCTTTCACCAGCATCGTGAGCGTGTGCGCCATGTCCTGCAAGTCCGCGATCTTCTTCTCCAGCGCGTCGATGTGGCCCTGCGCCAGACGCTTGACCTCCGCGCTCTGCCGCGACTCGTCGCGCCAGAGGCCGAGGAGATCGCCGATCTCGGCCACCGAGAAGCCGAGATCACGCGCGCGCCGGATGAAGCGCAGCATGTGAACGTCCGTGTCCGAATAGTCGCGATAGCCGGAAGACGTCCGATCGGCGGCCGGAATGAGGCCGGTATGTTCGTAGTAGCGGATCATCTTGGCCGAGACGCCGGACGCTTTCGAAGCTTGTCCGATATTCATGCGTTTTCTCCCGTAAGGTACGACAGCCGACCCCGAATATAGGGTCGGCTGCTTCGGTTCATTAGGTTGGGACCTTGAAGGTCTTGAGCCGCAACGCATTGCCGAGCACGAAGACGCTCGACAGGGCCATGGCGCCGGCGGCGAAGACCGGCGACAGCAGGATGCCGTAGGCCGGATAGAGCGCGCCGGCGGCGACCGGGATCAGGGCCGTGTTGTAGGCGAAGGCCCAGAACAGGTTCTGCCGGATGTTTCCGATCGTCGCCTTCGACAGTGCGATGGCGTTCGGCACCCCGGTCAGGCTGCCCGACATCAGCACCACGTCCGCCGCCTCGATGGCGATATCCGTGCCGGTGCCGATGGCGAGGCCCACATCCGCCTCGGCGAGCGCCGGAGCGTCGTTGATGCCGTCGCCGACGAAGGCGACCTTACCGTGCTCGGCCTTGAGGCGACGGATCGCCTCGACCTTGCCGTCCGGCAGCACTTCCGCCACCACCTCGTCGATGCCGAGACGCGCGGCGATGGCCTTGGCCGTCCGCCGGTTGTCGCCGGTGATCATCGCGACTTTCAGCCCGAGATCGTGCAGCGCCTTGATCGCGGCCGGCGTCGTCGCCTTGATCGGGTCGGCCACGGCAATGATCGTCGCGAGCCTGCCCTCGATCGCGGCATAGAGCGGCGACTTGCCCTCGTTGCCGAGCCGTTCGGCCACGACGGCGAAGCCCGCCACGTCATGGCCAAGCTCGACCATGTAGCGGTCCGCGCCGATCTCGATACGCTTGCCGTCGACCACGGCCTTCACGCCGAAGCCGGTTACCGATTCGAAACCAGACACGGCGGGAAGCGCGATGCCTTCCGCCTCGGCCGCTTCCACGATGGCGCGGGCGATCGGGTGTTCTGACTTGGCTTCGACGGCCGCGATTAGACCCAGCACGGTCGCACGGTCAAAGCCGGCGGCCAGTTCGAGGTCGGTCAGGGCGGGCTTGCCCTCGGTCAGCGTGCCGGTCTTGTCGACGGCCACGACCCTGGCGTCCTTCAGCAGTTGCAGCGCTTCACCCTTGCGGAAGAGTACGCCCAGCTCCGCGCCCCGGCCGGTGCCGACCATGATCGAGGTCGGCGTAGCCAGACCCATGGCGCAGGGGCAGGCGATGATCAGCACGGCGACCGCATTGACCAGCGCGAAGGTGAGCGCCGGCGACGGCCCGAAATAGAGCCATGCCGCGAAGGTCAGAGCCGCGACGGCGAAGACAGCCGGCACGAAATACATCGTCACCTTGTCGACCAGCGCTTGGATCGGCAGCTTCGAGCCTTGTGCTTCCTCAACCATGCGGATGATCTGCGACAGCACGGTGTTGCCGCCGACCGCCGTGGCGCGGATCGCGAAGGCGCCCTTCTGGTTCACGGTGCCGGCGACGACCTCGCTACGATTCGTCTTGGAAACCGGGATCGGTTCGCCGGTGATCATGGATTCATCGACATAGCTTTCGCCCTCGATGACCTCGCCATCGACCGGGATACGGTCGCCGGGACGGACCTCCACGATGTCACCCGACAGCACGGAGTCGATCGGAAGATCGACCGTCTTGCCGTCACGGCGGACGCGCGCCGTCTTGGCCTGAAGGCCGACCAGACGCTTGATCGCTTCCGAGGTACGCCCCTTGGCGCGGGCTTCGAGCAGCCGGCCGAGCAGGATCAGCGTGACGATGACCGCGGCGGCTTCATAATAGACGTTGATCGTCCCTGCGGGCAGGAAGCCCGGCGCGAAGGTCGCGACCAGCGAATAGCCGTAAGCCGCGAGCGAGCCGACTGCCACCAGCGAGTTCATGTCCGGCGCCAGACGCCAGAGGGCGGGAAGCCCCTTGTCATAGAAGCGGATGCCCGGCACGAACAGCACCAGCGTCGTCAGCACGAACTGGAGATACCAACTGTTCGTCATGCCGATGGTGGATTCGATCACGCCATGCACGCCCGGAATGAGGTGCGAGCCCATTTCCAAAAGGAAGACCGGAGCGGTCAGCACCGCCGCGATGGTGAAGTCGCGGGTCAGCTCGCGGCGTTCGGCTTCCTTCTTCTCTGCGCGGTCATTCGTCTCGGCCTGGCTCGATCCGGTTGCCGCCGAGATGACCTTGGCGTCGTAGCCCGCATTCTCGATGGCCGCAATCACGGCTGCCGTGTCTGCGGTTCCCTGGATCGTGGCCTTCTCGGTCGCGAGGTTGACGACGGCGCTGGTGACGCCCGGCACGGCCTTCAGGGCCTTCTCGACACGACCCACGCAGGAGGCGCAGGTCATGCCCTCGATCGCGACTTCAAGCGAGGCGGCCGCTTGTGCGGCAGGGCTCTCCGAAACCTCATAGCCGACATCCTCGATGGCCTTGACGAGCGTAGCGCGATCGACGGGAGCATTCGTCGTGATGCTTGCCTTTTCGGTCGCCAGGTTGACGACCGCATCGGCAACGCCGGGGACGGCCTTGAGGGCTCGTTCGACACGACCGACGCAGGAGGCGCAGGTCATGCCTTCTATTGACAGGGAAATTGCCGCGTTCCTGGTGTCCGCAGCTCGAACGGGGGCATTCATAGCCGCCTCCTTTTCTCGTTCCGAAATTCACGTTCGGACGGAAAATGAGGCTTCCAACCATGGGAAGGTCAATAGCGCATTTTCTTTTTTTTGGCCCTTGACCTTACCACGGTTGGAAGCACCACCTTGGGCGACATGAGATCAAAACAAGGAGAAGTCTCATGGACCTCAAAATTGAAAACATGACCTGCGGCGGTTGCGCCAAGTCCGTCACCAAGGCGATCCAGTCGGTGGACTCCGCAGCCAAGATCGAGACGAATCCCGCCGCGCGCGCCGTCAAGGTCGAGACGACCGCCACGCCGTCCGCGATCTTGCAGGTTCTGGAAGAAGCCGGCTATCCGGCGACCTCAAACTGAACGGGAGCGAGACCATGAACAAGCTCACTCCGATCTTCATCGCAGGGGCCATCGCTATCGCCGGCGGCCTGGCATTCGCTCAAACCCAAATGAAAACGGACAACAACACGATGCAAGGTCACGACATGTCAGGCATGCAGACGCCAGGATCGGACACGCCGTCGACGAAGGCATACGAGACCGCCATGGATGCCATGATGAAGGACATGATGGTGCCCTATACCGGCGACGCCGACGTGGACTTTATGCGCGGTATGATCCCGCACCATCAGGGCGCGATCGACATGGCGAAGGTCGTGCTCCAGTACGGCAAGGACCCCGAGGTCCGCAAACTCGCCGAAGAGGTGGTCAAGGCCCAGGAGGGCGAGATCGCCATGATGAAGAAGTGGCTCGCCGACCGAGGCAAGTAACCAGTGTCGCCTGGAACCGCCGTGGTGTGTCACCAAAAAAGACGCTCGGCGGCGGACGCGGCGAGCGGGTGGGAGCGGACCACCCTGGATGAACGCAAGCCGAGGGTGCGGATGATGTTGTCTTGCACGGCGTTTTGACGGCGATGCAACGGCTGTTCATCGCTCTGCTCATGCTCCTTTCCTTCGCCAGCGTGGCGTTGACCGTTCCGGCGCTCGGTGCTCGCATGGCCAGTAACTCCCACGTAATGATTTCGGAACACGGATCGCAGCATCCGGCCGCGGATACCGCTGCCGTGCCGTGCCAGGAACATCGAATCTGCAACGGAAACAATGCCTTCTGTTATGCCCTATGCTCAGGCATGACGCACTGGCTTGCGCCTAAGGCGCCGACAAATGCCACCGCTCCTACCGCAGCGATCTGGAGCATTACCGAGATGCCGGACCTCGCCGGCATCGGCCCCGCACGCAACGAACGCCCTCCCAACGACGGTCTTGCTGAACGCAAGTGGCCTGCCTAGTCGCACGCCGATCTGAATTCAGAGGGAGCATAGTCCTCCCAGGAGACCGAAAATGAAGCTTATCTCACGCCGCAGCTTTCTCGCCGCAGGCGCTGCCACGCTATCCGCAGCAGCTCTACCGCGCTTCGCCAACGCCCAAAGCGCGATGGCCCTCAGCGCTGCAACGCGCGTGCTGGACGTCGACGGGCGCGCCGCCACAGTCTTCGGCCTTGAAGGGTCGAGCGGGCAAGGATTGGTTCTCGACCCCGGACAACGCTTTCGCGTCGACCTGGCCAATCGTCTCGATGTGCCGACCCTGATCCATTGGCACGGCCAGATCCCGCCCAACGAGCAGGACGGCGTTCCGGACGTGCCGCGCCCGATGCTGCAACCCGGAGAAACGCGCTCCTATGACTATGAGCCGCTTCCCGGCACCTACTGGATGCACGCGCATATCCCGCTTCAAGAAATGAACCTTCTCGCCGCGGCCTTGATCGTGCGCAGCGCCGAAGACGTGAAGGCCGACCGCCAGGAGGTCGTGATGTTCCTTCATGATTTCTCGTTCAAGACGCCCGAAGAGGTCATGCAGGAGATCACCGGCGGACATGGTGGCGGCCATGATATGAGCGCGATGGGAGGCCAATCCGATCCCGGCGCGTCGATGGACCATTCCGGCATGAAGATGGATATGTCCTCGATGCAGGGCATGGCCGTGGACCTGAACGACTACGATTGGGACGCCTACCTCACCAACGACCGCACCTTGTCCGATCCGCAGATCGTCAGGGTCGAGAAGGGCGGACGGATAAAGCTTCGGGTGATCAACGGCGCTTCGGCCACCGTCTTCTGGATCGATACCGGCGAGCTTTCGGCGCGCCTCGTAGCTGTCGACGGCCATGCCGTGCAACCGCTTGAGGGCAAACGGTTCGGCGTCGCCATGGGCCAGCGTCTCGATCTTGAGCTGGAGCTTGCCGGAGATGGAGCCTGGCCTGTGCTGGCGTTGCGCGAGGGCGCAAAGGAGCGCACCGGGCTGATCCTCGCAACGCCGGGCGCGACTATTCAGAAGGTTCCCGCACTCGGCGACGCGGATACGCCTGCATTCGACATCGAGCTTTCGCAAGAGCAGAGGCTGCGGGCGACGGACAATCTGCCGCCGCGTGCCGCGCAACGCACCCAGATGGTCATGCTAGGCGGCTCAATGCAGCCCTACCTCTGGACCATCGACGGCAAGGTCTGGGGAGAGCACAAGCCGATTGTCGCAACGACTGGCGAGCGCGTCGAGATCATGTTCCACAATATGTCGATGATGGGCCATCCGATGCACCTGCACGGCCACGTTTTTCAGGTCGTGGAGATCAACGGCAAGCGGTTCGAAGGCGCGCGGCGCGACACCGTCTATGTTCCTCCGATGGGCATGGTGACGGTGGCGCTCGATGCTGGCGAGGCGGCGCGCTGGATGCTGCATTGCCACCACATGCCGCACCTTCAAACTGGCATGATGACCGAGTTCAGCGTATCAGCGTGATAGGGCGCCTGCGCCGCGAGGGATCGCGGCGCAGGCTTGCTCGATAGCGCTCCCGACTATCTTCACAGCTTCGTGCGCGTGGGGGGGCGCGCACATCGACTGCTCTCGGGAAACGCGATCAAGCAGCTCTCGCAGTTGGGCCTCGTCCACTCCGTCCGCCGACATCACAGCGCGGACAATCGGATCGGAAAGAAGCTCTGCAACGGTCGGCTTCGGGCGGCGCCCGGTATGGCTGCTCATAACTCTCGGTCTCCTTTGCCCGCTCTGGCGAGCTGCTCTCCCCCATTTCGCCCGCGACTTGCCCTCTTGCTGGCTGGCGTCCTCACGCATCCTGATCGTCAGGCGTGAAGAACACGTCAGCGTGCATGTCCTCCCTGCGCAGTCCCCGTCCGAAGGCGACCTCCATCGCTGCATCGACCATCGGCGGCGGCCCGGCGACGTAGGCTTTCCAGCCGTCGAGATCCTCCAGATCCTCGGCCACCGCCTGGGTCACGAAACCGCGCCGGTGCTGCGCTGACTCTGCCTCCGAGAGCACGGCCGAGAAGGCAAGAGTGGAGTGACGCTCGGCCATGGCCTGGAAATGCTCCACGAGATAGAGATCTCGCTCGCCGCGTGCGCCGAAGTAAACATGGATCGGCTGCTTCATGCCGTGCGCAAGAGCGGTTTCGACGATCGATTTGATCGGCGCCAGGCCGGAGCCCCCGGCGATGCAAAGAATCGGGCCGGAATGATGCTGGCGCAGGTAGGAAGAGCCCAGCGGAAATTCGAGCGCCACCCTGTCGCCAGTCTTCAGCCCAAAATGCACATGCTCCGAGGTGACGCCGCCCGGAACGCGACGAATGTGGAATTCAAGGCTGTCGTCGCCGTGACGATTGGCCATCGAATAACTGCGCGCCGGCGCTCCATCGAAGCCGACCTGCGCATACTGCCCGGCGGTAAACAGCAACGGGCTACCATCCGCGGGTGCAATCCGCACCAGCTTGATATCGTGCGTGAGATCGTCGAGGCCGGTGACAATCGCGTCCAGGCGTCGCGGCGTCTCCACGGAATCGTCGTCATCGCTGCCCAGCCAAGCGACGGCCGCATCCGTTTGCGGCATAGCGCGGCATGCGAGGATCAGGCCATCGGCCTTCTCTTCCTCGGTGAGCGCGAAGCGCGAGTGCTGGAGCAATTCCACCTCGCCCTCGATCAGGCGGGACTTGCAGGAGCCGCAGCGGCCGGAACGGCAACCGTGAGGATAGGGAATGCCGACGGCGAGCGCGGCGTCGAGGATGGTTTGGTCCTCTTGGACCTCAAGGCTGGTCCGCGCTTGCCGGATATCAACGAACTTGCTCGTCATCTGCGTCTCCTCACAGGCTCCCGGCGAGACCGAGCGCCTTGACGAGGCCCGGCTTCTGGCTCGGGAAGGTCCCGTAGAAGACTTCCGATCCGATGATGGTGATCGGAGCGACCCGGACGCCGGTCCGGGCCTTTGCCTCCTCGGCGATCTTCGGGTCGGTGAGGTCGCGTTCCTCGTAGGCGAGGCCCTGTTGGTCGAGCCAGCGTTTGAGCGCGTGGCAGTCCGGACAGGTCGGTGTGGTGTAGATGAGAATCTGGGGTTTGCTGCTCTCCGTCATCGGTCTTGCCTTTCTCTGAATTCGACACGGTTGCCCCGCCGCCAGGCCGCCCAACCGCAGGCGGATTTGGCAGGATTGTCGTCAGCGTGCGGCTTCCAGCGCTTGTAAGGTCAAGACTGTTCGTGCGCGGAAAAGGAAAATTCGAGATATGACGCAGGGGCAGAGAAGGACTGCGCCAACTGTCCCGCCGATCGACAGCGACCGTGTTTCGCATTGTGATTGCGCGCCCATCCGGTAAACTGGGCGAGACCAATCAAACACGGACAGCTCTTGGCGATCAAATGCCGGCAGGTTCCGTCCCGAACTCAGGTAAAGCACGCAGATGACTGCTCTCAAGAAGACAAACGCCACGAAGCCAGACGATCGTGCGACCCCCGAGCATATGGAGGTTGAAGGTCACCTCCTGCTCCCTTCACTCTCGCAGAACGAGATCACGATCCTCGCGGAAACGTTTCGCCTGCTCGGCGATCCCTCACGGTTGAAGATCCTGCTGAGCTGTGTACCGGCGCCCATTTCGGTGGGCGATATCGCCGAGCGGCTCGACCTGTCCGTGACCCTCGTCAGCCACCATCTACGCCTGCTGCGCGGCGCGCGTCTCGTCAAGGGCGATCGCCAAGGCAAGCAGATCTTCTACGCGATCGCCGACCAGCACGTCAGCCATGTTCTTCAGGATATGGCGACGCATATTTCAGAGGATCATGCGGACGACTGATCCGCCTGGAGAAGAGCATAATTTTACCACTAACACTTGAATAGCTGTTCAAGTGTGTTATTGACTCCTTCCGAAGCCGCGCAGGGCGTGTGAGCACGCGCGCCCGCTACGGCGGCCGGAAAGGAGATCGGAATGACAACTGGACTTTCAACGCCGGACGCTGGTGAACGGCTCGGCTTTCGTGTCGACGGCATGGATTGCGCAAGCTGCGTCGGCAAGATCGAGACGGCCTTGGGCCGTCTGGGGGGTATCTCCGACGTTGCCGTCAACTTCGCGACCGAGACATTGCTGCTCTCACGCGATGCCACGAGCAAAACGACGTCGAAGGATATCGCCAAGAAGATTCGCTCGCTTGGGTTCGACGTGACCGAGCTGCCGTCTTCTGCGATTCCCGCCGCGCCTGAGCAGCGCTCCGACGCCCATGCTGGTCATGATCACAACGGCTGCGCCGGCGATCACGATCACGGTCACGCAAGCCACGACGATCACAGCGGCTGCGGCGGCCACGATCACAAGCACGACCATGGTCATGACGGTCACGGTCACGATCACGCTCACCATGACCACGACCACGCTCATCACGATCATGATCACGGCCACGGTGGTTGCTCTGGACATGATCACGCGGGCCTTGCGCCAACTCCCCGCGCCGCACCGGCCTCTCCGCCCAATGTCTCCATGCGCGTCGAGGGGATGGATTGCGCAAGCTGCGTCGGCAAGATCGAGGTCGCCTTGGCACGGATGCCAGACGTCTCCGACGTGCGCGTGAACTTCACGACCGAAACGCTTGAACTGACGCTCGCTGCCGGCGCGATCACCAAGGTCGCCGACATCGAAAAGACGATCAAGAGCCTCGGCTTCGGTGTGTCTAACACACGCGAGCTTTCGGCTTCGTCGGATGCGGCCATCGACGTCGCGCCAGCGCCAGCGATGCCCAATCAGCGCTGGTGGCAGACCCGCAAGGGGAAGCATGTCATTGGGCTCGGTCTGCTGATGGGCTCGGCGTACGCCATTGCCCAATTCTTCCCCCTTTATGCGGAATGGATCTTTGCCGCCGCCGTCGTCGCGGGCGTCATTCCTTTCGCTCGCAAGGCATTCGCGCTCGCGACCTCTGGATCTCCGTTCTCTATCGAGACGTTGATGGTCGTCGCCTCGATAGGCGCCCTCGTGATCGGCGAGGCTGAAGAGGCGGCTGCGGTCGTATTCCTGTTCGCGGTCGGGGAATTGCTCGAAAGCGTCGCGGCCGGGAGGGCGCGCGCCGGCATAAAGGCCCTTGCATCGCTCGTGCCGAAGACGGCCGTCCTGCTCGATCCGAATGGCGGGCAGCGCAGCGTCCCGGCCACGTCCTTGCGTGTCAGCGATCTAGTTCTGGTGCGGCCCGGCGACCGCGTGCCGGCGGACGGGCAAATCATACAGGGCGCTTCCAGCCTAGACGAGTCGCCTATCACCGGCGAATCCGTGCCGCGCTCGAAGGCCAAGGGAGACAGCATTTTCGCCGGCTCCATCAATGTCGATGGCGTTCTTCAGGTCCGCGTTGAAAAGACGGCTTCCGACAACACGATCTCGCGCATCATCCAGCTCGTCGAGCAGGCGCAGTCCGCCAAGGCCCCGACCGCGCGCTTCATTGAGAATTTTAGCTGCTACTATACCCCGGCGGTGATGCTGATCGCCGCGCTGATCGTCGTCGTCCCGCCGCTCGCGATGGGCGGTGATTGGGACACATGGATCTACCGCGGCCTCGCGCTGCTGCTGATCGCATGTCCCTGTGCGCTTGTCCTCTCGACGCCTGCTGCGATTGCCTCGGGCCTCGCCGTCGGCACGCGCCGCGGCCTCCTGATCAAGGGCGGTAATGCGCTCGAAACCATTGGCAAGGTGAGCGCCATCGCCTTCGATAAGACGGGTACGCTCACCGAGGGCAAGCCGCGCGTCACCGAAGTCTTCGCCTTTGGCAAGAACGAGGAGAGCGACGTTCTCGCTTTGGCAGCGGCGGTCGAAACAGGTTCGAGCCATCCGCTTGCGAAGGCGATCATCGGCCGTGCCGAAACCGATGGCATCGCCGTTCCCCTTGCACAGGATGCATCGGCGACGGCGGGTAAGGCCGTACATGCGACCGTTGCCGGACGTCGCCTCGCCGTCAGCTCCCCGACCCATGCCGCACAGATGGTGACGCTCGGGGTGCTTGAGCGCAGCGCCATCGAGAAGCTCGAAGATCGCGGCAATACCGTTGCCGTCTTTTTCGACGAGCAGGCGAAGGAAGTCCTCGGCCTCATCGCCCTGCGCGACGAACCGCGCCGTGACGCGCGGGAGGGTGTCGCCCAGCTCAAAGCTATGGGGGTCCGCTCCGTCATGCTAACCGGCGACAACCGGCGCACCGCCCAGGCCATTGCCAAGGGTCTCGGTATCGAGTGGAGCGCCGAGCTGCTTCCGCAGGACAAGCTCGATCTCGTCAACGAGATGAAGCGGAAGTCCAAGGTGGCCATGGTCGGCGACGGCATCAACGATGCTCCGGCACTGGCGACGGCCGACGTCGGGATCGCCATGGGCGGCGGAACCGATGTGGCGATCGAGACTGCGGACGCCGCCCTGCTCAAGAGCCGTGTCACGGACGTCGCCCATCTCGTCGCGCTGTCCCGCGCCACCATGGCGAACATCCACCAGAACGTCGTCTTCGCTCTCGCGTTGAAGGGCCTGTTCCTCGTTACCAGCGTCCTCGGCATCACCGGCCTCTGGATCGCGGTCCTTGCCGATACGGGCGCAACGGCGATCGTCACGCTGAATGCGTTGCGGCTCTTGCGCTTCAAGGGTGCGAAGTCTGCCGATGACGGTCGCGATGAGGGCATGCGTTCTCACCCTCTCGTCCCGGCCGAAAGCCACTAGTCGCTCGCACTCAAGGAGCCGCCAACCGGATCGGTCTGGCGGCTTCACACAACTGGAGCCCGTCGAGGTAACGCTGATCCATCGCGCTCATTCGGGGACGGACTCCGCTTCTTCCAAGACGTCGGCGAAGCGAGACATGCGGTTGGCCACGACATGGCTAGGCGGCAGCGTCAAGGGTCTGTTCGGAAACATCCTGCAAGGCCCTTGACCTTTCCATCGTTGGAAACCGCACCTTCGCAGAAAATGAACGTCGCCGCATCCGGCTGGCCGGGGGCGCGCGCCTTTTGAAGGTGAACGAGAATGAGTAATAAAGCCGCCGCCCTGTTTTTAGCCGGCGCCGTCATCGCCGGTGGCACGCTTGCCATCGTCTATCGCGACGAGATCGGACCCTACGCCAAAAGCGTTCTGGCGCTTGCTTCCTCGACCGCTGCGTCGGAGGCTGTCGCGCAGCCGGCACAGATGCCTGTTCCGCAGGTGCCGGTTGCCGAGGTCATCACGCGCAAGGTCGCGCCATCCGTTGAGTTTACCGGCCATCTGGAAGCGACCAAGGCTATCGAGCTGCGTCCGCGCGTCGGCGGCGCGATCGTCGCCGCCAGCGTTCCCGAAGGCGGTCTCGTGCGGCCCGGCGAGCTTCTCTTCCAGATCGATCCGCGACCGTTCGAGGTGGTCCTGAACGCGGCCAAAGCGCAGTTGCAGCAGGCAAACGTCCTGCTCGATCAGGCCGAGATCGACTTCGGGCGCACCGAGGCGCTCGCTTCGAACGGCAACGCGCCGCGCAAGGCTTTCGATGACGCGCTGGCCATGCGGCGTCAACGCCAGGCGCAAGTCGACATCGCCAAGGTTGCCGTCTCGGCCGCCGAACTCGATCTCTCCTTTGCCCGCGTCACCGCGCCGATTGCTGGGCGCATCGACCGGGTCCTCGTCACGGAAGGCAATCTCGTCACCGGCGGCAATGCAGGCGCTGCGACGCTCCTCACCACGATTGTCGCGACCGATCCGCTCTACGTCTATTTCGACATCGACGAAGCCACCTATCTCGGCTTCGTAGCCAATGCCCGCGCACCCGAGACGGGAACGGTTGCCGGCAAGCTCCCGGTGCATCTGGGCTTGATGACCGATACGGGTTTTCCGCATGCCGGCGAACTCGACTTCCTCGGCAACCGCGTGGACCGGAGCACCGGGACGATCCGCGCAAGAGCCATCGTCAAGAACCCGGACGGCAGGCTGACGCCCGGCCTGTTCGCGCGGGTCAAGCTCGTCACGGCCGAACCAGCCCAGACCGTGCTCATCGACGATCAGGCGATCGGTATCGACCAGGGGCGGCGCTACGTTCTCGCTCTCGGCGCCGACAACAAGGCGGAATACCGCCCGGTCGAAATCGGACCCATGATCGATGGCCTGCGCGTCGTCGCGGCGGGTCTCAAGCCGGCCGACAAGATCATCGTAAAAGGACTCGTCCGCCCAGGCATGCAGGTAGTTCCGCAGATGATCTCCATGGCGCCCGGCGACACCGCTACAGATGACCGGGCTGCGGCAGACTCGCAGGAGGCGCGTCAATGAATATCCCGCGCTTTTTCGTCGACCGCCCGATCTTCGCGGTCGTTCTGTCCGTCCTGATGCTGATCGCTGGCGGCCTCACGCTCCTGAAGCTCCCGCTCAGCGAATATCCCCAGGTCACGCCGCCGACGGTGCAGGTCACCGCCAGCTATCCCGGCGCAAATCCCGCCGTGATCGCCGAAACCGTCGCCGCCCCTCTGGAGCAGGCGATCAACGGCGTCGAGAATATGCTCTACATGAGTTCACAGGCGGCGACCGACGGACGCATGACCCTGACCATTGCGTTCAAGCAGGGCACCGATCCCGACATGGCGCAGATTCAGGTGCAGAACCGCGTTTCGCGCGCATTGCCCAGGCTTCCGCAGGAAGTGCAGCGCATCGGGGTCGTGACGCAGAAGACGTCCCCAGACATCCTGATGGTCGTCCATCTCGTCTCGCCCGACAATCGCTACGATCCCGTCTACCTGTCGAACTTCGCCACCTTGCAGGTACGCGACCAGCTTGCGCGCCTGTCAGGTGTGGGTGACGTACTCGTCTGGGGGGCTGGCGAGTATTCCATGCGCGTGTGGCTCGATCCGGCCAAGGTGGCCGCGAGGGGGCTGACCGCCAGCGACGTCGTTGGGGCGATTCAGGAACAGAACGTTCAGGTGGCCGCCGGCTCGGTCGGCCAGCAGCCCGAAGCCTCGGCCGCGTTTCAGGTGACGGTCAACACGCTCGGAAGGCTGTCCAGTGAGCAGCAGTTCGGCGAGATCGTCGTAAAGACAGGCACCGACGGTCAGGTCACCCGCTTGCGCGACGTTGCCCGCATCGAGCTTGGCGCAGACTCCTATGCCCTTCGTAGCCTCCTCAACGGCAAGCCGGCGCTCGCGATGCAGATCATCCAAAGCCCCGGCGCGAATGCGCTCGACGTATCGAGCGCCGTCCGCACCACCATGGCCGAACTTCAGAAGGGCTTTCCGGAAGGCATCGAATATCGGATCGCCTACGATCCAACGGTGTTCGTCAAGGCGTCTCTCGAAGCTGTGGTCATGACGCTGCTCGAAGCCGTCGTGCTGGTCGTTATCGTCGTGGTTCTGTTCCTCCAGACGTGGCGGGCGTCGATTATTCCCCTTGTCGCCGTTCCCGTCTCCTTGGTCGGCACATTTGCGCTGATGTATATGTTCGGTTTCTCGCTGAACACGTTGTCCCTCTTCGGCCTCGTTCTCTCGATCGGCATCGTGGTCGACGACGCGATCGTCGTGGTCGAGAACGTCGAGCGCCACATCGCGCTTGGGGAAACGCCGAAAGAGGCGGCGCGCAAGGCCATGGACGAGGTGACGGGGCCGATCGTAGCCATCACCTCTGTCCTGTCGGCCGTGTTCATTCCATCGGCGTTCCTCTCGGGCTTGCAGGGCGAATTCTACCGCCAGTTTGCGCTGACGATTGCGATCTCGACCATCCTGTCGGCGATCAACTCCCTCACGCTCTCTCCCGCGCTTGCTGGCGTGCTCCTGAAACCCCACCACGGCGACGTGAAGCGCGATCTCCTGACCCGCGTGATCGACTTCCTGTTCGGCTGGTTCTTCCGGCTGTTCAATCGCTTCTTCGACGGCGCTTCGACCGCCTACGTCTGGTCGGTGCGCCGTGCCGCGAGGCTCAGTGTTCTCGTCCTGCTCGTCTATGCCGGCCTGGTCGGCATGACGTGGGTCGGCTTCCAGACGGTGCCGGGCGGCTTCGTGCCGGCCCAGGACAAATACTATCTCGTCGGCATCGCCCAGCTCCCGACTGGCGCTTCGCTCGACCGCACCGAGGCCGTCGTCAAGAAAATGTCGGAGATCGCGCTGGCCGAGCCGGGCGTGGAGAGTGTCGTCGCGTATCCAGGGCTTTCGGTCAACGGCATGGTCAACATCCCCAATGCGGCCGTCATGTTCACGATGCTCAAGCCGTTCGACGAACGAAAGGACCCGTCTCTTTCGGCCTTTGCCATCGCCGGCAAGCTCATGGGCAAGTTCAGCCAGATTCCCGATGGCTTCGCCGGCATCTTCCCGCCGCCGCCCGTTCCGGGACTTGGTTCGACCGGCGGCTTCAAGATCCAGATCGAGGATCGAGCGGGCCTCGGCTTCGAGGCGCTCGCGCAGGCTCAAGGCGCGGTCATGGGCAGAGCGATGCAGACGCCCGAGCTGGCCGGCATGCTGGCAAGTTTCCAGGTGAACGCGCCGCAGGTGCAGGTCGATATCGACAGGGTGAAAGCGAAGTCGCAAGGCGTGCCGCTCAATACCATCTTCGAGACGTTGCAGGTCAACCTCGGCTCGCTCTACGCGAACGACTTCAATCGCTTCGGCCGCACCTACCGCGTGATGGTGCAGGCGGACGCGCCGTTCCGCATGCAGCCCGAGGACATCGGCCGCCTGAAGGTCCGCAACGCGACCGGCAACATGATTCCGCTTTCGGCTCTGCTGACCATCAAGCACAGCTCAGGCCCCGATCGTGTCATGCACTATAACGGCTTCCCCTCTGCGGACATCAGCGGCAGTCCCGCGCCCGGATACTCGTTCGGGCAGGCCACCGCCGCCATGGAGCGCATCGCATCCGAAACCTTGCCAGCGGGCATGGCCTTCGAATGGACCGATCTCGCCTATCAGGAGAAGCAGGCCGGCGACACAGCGATGTATGTCTTCCCGCTGTCCGTCTTGCTCGCGTTCCTGATCCTCGCGGCGCAGTACAACAGTTGGTCGCTTCCCTTCGCGGTGCTGCTGATCGCTCCAATGGCGCTCCTCTCGGCGATCGCCGGGGTGTGGTTCACTGGCGGCGACAACAACATCTTCACGCAGATCGGCTTTGTCGTTCTGGTCGGACTTGCCGCGAAGAACGCAATCCTAATCGTCGAGTTCGCCCGAGCGAAGGAGGATGAAGGCGTCGATCCGTTGGCCGCCGTTCTCGAAGCGGCCCGCCTGCGCCTTCGGCCGATCCTGATGACGTCGCTCGCCTTCATTGCCGGCGTGATTCCGCTCGTCATCGCCACCGGAGCGGGCGCCGAAATGCGGCACGCCATGGGCATCGCCGTCTTTGCCGGCATGCTCGGCGTGACGCTATTCGGCCTGCTTCTGACGCCGATCTTCTATGTGGTCGTGCGGCGGCTCGCGATCAGGCGGAGCGCGTCGCCCCAACAGGCGACCGAAGTCCATACCTGAGCAGGCCGACACACAATTCCACGCCGGGGCGGCCCATGGCTGCTGCCGCACCCCGGCGCGGTCGGGCCGTCAGGGCCTCAGCGATCGAACACGCAGCAAATCATAAACACGCGGCTATCCGGAAGGGACTTCAAACATGGATATCGGCATCGGCGAACTCTCTCAGCTCACCGGCGTCAAAATTCCGACGATCCGCTACTACGAGCAGATTGGGTTGCTGCGCGAGCGCTTGCGGAGCAAGGGAAACCAGCGACGCTATGACCACGGCGCGGTCCATCGCCTTCTCTTCATCCGCCGCGCCCGCGATCTCGGCTTCAGCATCGAGGCGATCAAGGACCTGTTTCGACTTGCCGACGTCTCGTTCTCAAGTCCGGCCGAAGCGCTCCGCATCGCAAAGGAGCAACTCGCTGCGGTCGAGGAAAAAATCGCTCAACTGGAAACACTCGAAAAGATGATCCAGCTCGTTGCCGAAAGCGAGAATGACGGGGATCTGATCCCGCTCGATATTTTGCCCTTGAAAGACACCAGCCGCGATGGCGATGCTGAGGTGAAAACTTCAAGCAAAGGCCGCGAATCGATTCACTAGCCTCATCCCAAGGACCGACGACGTTGAGATACTATTCCCATGTGAAAAGGAGCCAGAGCTGCGTCGTGGTCGGTGCGGGACCGGCGGGCCTGATGCTCGGGCTCTTGCTGGCCCGCTCGGGCGTCGATGTTACGGTCATCGAAAAACATCAAGACTTTCTGCGCGATTTTCGCGGGGACACCATCCATCCATCGACCCTCGAAGCGATTCATGAGCTTGGCTTGCTCGATGAGCTTCTTTCTCTCCCCCATCAGAGAGCCTACCATCTCCACGCTGAGATCGCCGGCCGCAAGGCCACGATCGCCGATTTCTCCAGACTACCGACGCGCGCTAAGTTCATCGCCTTCATGCCGCAATGGGACTTCCTGAATTTTCTTGCGCGAAAGGCAGGCGAGTTTCCGCGCTTTCGGTTGATCATGTCCACTGAGGCAACTTCGCTCCGTTGGGACAATTGCCGGGTTGTCGGCCTGAATGCTCGCCAGGGCGAACGTGAACTCGCCATGGAAGCCGCTCTCGTCATCGGGGCGGACGGACGCAATTCGATCATCCGCAAGGCGGCTGGACTTGAGGTTCAGAGCTTCGGTATCGCTACCGACATTCTCTGGATGAAGATCTCCAAAAAAGCAGGCGATCCGCAGCAGGCAATGGGCCACGCCGGTCCGAGCCAAGGGCTGGTCTTGATCGATCGTGGCGTTTACTGGCAATGCGGTTATGTAATCACGAAGGGAACCGTTGATTCGCTGAAAGAGCAAGGGCTTGAGGCGCTTCGCGCCAGGATTGCCGACGTAGCACCATTGTCGGCGGATCGATTTGAAGAAATCCGTTCCTGGGATGACATCCATCTGCTCAGTGTTCGCATCGACCGTCTCAAGTCGTGGTGGAAACCCGGCGTGCTTTGCATTGGGGACGCGGCCCATGCCATGTCGCCCATTGGCGGGGTCGGTGTGAATCTCGCGATCCAGGACGCGATCGCCACCGCCAACACGCTGGCGGAGGCTCTTCGCGAGGGGCGGCTGCAAACGCGCATGCTCGAAGCCGTACAGCGCCGTCGCAACTTCCCGACCAAGGCAACCCAGAAACTGCAATTGATGATGCGCAGCCGGAAGCGTGCCGGTGAAGCGGGCAACACGCAAATTCGAAGACCTCCGCTTTTCATGCGCCTGATTGCCCAGTCACACCTACTGCCGCGGCTGACCGGCCGCCTCATTGGGATCGGCTTCCGACCGGAACATGTGCGCACGCGGCTCGTCGATTGGACGTGTTCATTGAGAGCCCCGGCTAGGTAGATGCTACGCGATGAAGCGCCGGGAAGCCATTGAGGGCGATACCCCGAAGTCTTTTACACGCGCCACCGGCTTCACTCGTCCGTTCGGCAATGGCCTTGTCGCTGGCTGGACTATTCCTTGAAGCCCATCCCGATCCTGACCACGCATTGTGCGACGGTCCAAGCCCCTTGTGTCTCGCTGCACTCCCCGCGTCCCTTTCGCAGGAGAAGGCCGTCGATGATCTGGTGAAGTCCTTCGACAGGTAGTGCGAACTTCGCGTTATCAAGAAGCGCCTTTTGCAGTGAATGAGACAATGGTGCGGGCGGTCGGACTCGAACCGACATATCCGTAAGGACGGCGGATTTTGAATCCGCTGCGTCTACCAATTCCGCCACGCCCGCACTTTGCCGCCGATCTTACTCTAGGTCTCGGCTCCTAGCCGACCCCTAGCGCCATTTCGACGGAAACCTCTCACTTCACTTCCATACCGCCAGTCCGTTGAAAACACGACGCTTTCACTTCACCGTGATTTTCTGTGGATTGGTAGACAAATCCCTTTTTGAGTCGAGCGCGTCTACCAGTTCCGCCAATGGGGCACGGCACTTGCAGCAACCGCGTTTACACGAAGCGCCTGCGGGCGGCAACCGGCAAAACGGCGGGCGGGTGCGATCACTTATGCGTGCGGTGCATTTACAAAGCCGGCCCACCTGATAGAACTCGGCGCCGTTTCGCCGGCATGTCCGCCGGTCTTTCTGGACGAGCCCGATGACCGTATCCCTTTCCCGCAAGACATCCGCAGGCCTCCTTTCGCTCGGCATGGCCGCGACCGTGGGCGGGGCGCTCGCCTTCGAGCATATCGGCGGCTATATTCCCTGCGCGCTCTGCCTTCTCCAGCGCGATCCCTATTACTACGGCATTCCGGTGGCCGTCGTGGCCCTGCTTTCCGCCCTCTTCGGCGGCCCGGCCTGGCTGACGCGGCTGCTGCTCGCCGTCGCGGGCATCATGATGCTCGTCGGTGCCGGCATGGGCGTTTATCATGCGGGCGTGGAATGGGGCTTCTGGGAGGGACCTGCGACCTGCGCCACCTCCGCGCAGGGCGTTACGCAGAATGCCGGTGACCTCCTCTCCGACCTCAATGCCAAGCACGGCCCGTCCTGCACGGAAGCGTCCTTCCGGCTCCTCGGCCTGTCGTTCGCCGGCTGGAACGTGATCGCAAGCCTGATCCTTGCCGCGATCGCCTTTTCGGGCGCGCGGTCGGCGAAAGCTTGATGCCCGCAACCTGATATCGGATGCATGCCGCAGGTGCGCGAAAGCGCTCCCGCGCGGCAGGCCTCAGGGTTGCAGTTCGACGTCCCAGTAGAGATAGTCCATCCAGCTTTCATGCAGATAGTTGGGTGGAAACAGTCGCCCGTTGTTGTGCAGATCCTGAACCGTGGGGTGGTAGGGCTTCTGATGCGGGTGCATGCCCGCCTGCTTCGGCAGCTTGCTGCCTTTTCTCAAATTGCACGGGGAGCAGGCCGCGACCACATTGTGCCACGTCGTCTCGCCGCCATGGGCGCGGGGGATGACATGGTCGAAGGTCAGGTCGTCCGGCGACCCGCAGTACTGGCATTCGAACTTGTCGCGCAGGAACACGTTGAACCGGGTGAAGGCCGGGTGGCGTGACGGCTGCACGTAGGTTTTCAGGCACACGACGCTCGGCAGGCGCATCGTGAAGCTGGGAGAGGAGACCGAATGTTCGTATTCGGCGATGATGTTTACGCGGTCAAGAAACACGGCCTTGATCGCGTCCTGCCAGGACCACAGCGACAAGGGATAATAACTCAGCGGCCTGTAGTCAGCATTCAATACAAGGGCTGGCAGGGCCTGTGGTGAAACAGAAATCGTCAAGGGCGTCTCCTCGCGCGATTCGGCATCTGCCTTTCTATATTAGGCCTGTTGTTACAGCATTGTGAAGCAAGAAAGAAAAAGCGAAAACAAGGTATTTTGAGGGCTCAGCCCTCCAGCACCGGCGCCACTTCGCGGCGCATTTCCCGCGCGTAATAGGCCCAGAAAAGCCGGGCCGAGACGCCGCGCCAGGGCGACCAGTTTTCCGCGATCCGGTCGAGCTCCTGCGGGCTCGGGCGGACGGCAAGGCCGAGCGCATGGGCGACGGCGTTCTGAAGGGCGATGTCGCCCGAGGGGAAGATATCCGGATGCCCGCCGCAGAAGAGCAGGTAGACATCCGCCGTCCAGCGGCCGATGCCCTTGATGGCGGTGAGCTTGCGCGTCGCGGCAACCGCCTCCATCGTGCAGACGGCGTCGAGATCGAGGTCGCCGCGGTCGACGGCCTCGGCTGCCCGGCGCAGGGTGTCCGCCTTGGCGCGCGACAGGCCGACGGCGCGGCAAGCCTCGTCGGAAAGGCCGAGCATGTGGTGGGGTGTGATGTCGCCGGCCGTCTCCTCCAGCCGCCGCCAGATCGCATCGGCGCTCGCCCGCGAGACCATCTGCGCCACGATAATGCCGGCAAGGCCGCGGTAGCCCGGCGCAAGCCGGCGCAGCGGCACCGGGCCTGCCTTGTCGATGACGGTGAAAAGGCGCGCGTCGAGCAGAGCGAGGTCGACGAGCCCCGCGGCGACATCCGCCTCCGTTCTGATCATGTGCAGTTGCATGGCTTCAAGCGGTCCTAAAGCATGTGTGCCGAAAGTGGGAACCGGTTTCGGGACAAAGACATGCGTAAAAACAAGGAGCTAAAGCGCAAGGAGCGAATCTGAAAGATCGCGACGCGCTTTAGCGCGGTGGTGGCGCGACACGCCTCTTCATGCCAGAAGACCTCATGCAAAGCCCTTTGTCAAAAAATCGCGTCTTCCGTTTCGCGCCGAGCCCCAACGGCCTGCTGCATCTCGGCCACGCATTGTCGGCGATCCTCAACCACGACCTTGCCGCGGCCTGCGGCGGGCGCTTCCTGCTGCGCATCGAGGATATCGATCCGGCGCGCTCGCGGCCTAAATTCGAGGCGGCGATTTATCGCGACCTCGCCTGGCTCGGGCTCGATTGGGAAAGGCCGGTGCGGCGCCAGTCGGAGCATCTCGTCTTCTACGCCGAGGCGCTGGAGCGGCTGAAGGCGATGGGCGTGCTCTATCCCGGCTTTCTCAGCCGGGGCGAGGTGAAGGCGCGCGTCGAGGCGCATGAGGCGGCGGGCGGTGTTTGGCCGCGCGATCCGGACGGCGCGCCGCTCTATCCGACGGAGGAGCGCGGTCTCGATCGGGCGCAGGCGCTCGCCCTCATCGCGGAAGGCCGGCAGCACGCCTGGCGGCTCGACATGGAGCGGGCCCGGGCGCTCGCGCCGGCGGCGCTGGACTGGTCGGAGAGCGGCGAGGGGCCGGAGGGCGAGACGGGGACGGTCGCGGCCCTTCCGGAGCGCTGGGGCGACGTCATCCTCTCGCGGCCGGATGCGCCGGCAAGCTACCACCTTGCCGTCGTGCTCGACGATGCGGCGCAGGGCGTCACCGACGTGGTGCGCGGACAGGATCTCTTCCATGCGACGGCCGTCCACCGTCTGCTGCAATGCCTGCTCGGCCTGCCCGCGCCGCGCTATACCCATCACGGGCTGGTGCCGGGCCCGGACGGGCGAAAACTCTCCAAGAGCAATCAGGATACGGGGATCGCGGCCTATCGCGACAAGGGCGTCTCACCGGCCGGCATTCGCGCCCTGCTCGCGGGCTATGGCTTCGTCCTCCATTGATTCCTCGTCGGCTTGCTGCGCTTTCCTGACGCCGCGGATGCGGTCGAGGATCAGGTGCTTGACGCGGTATTTCAGCAGCGCGGCGTTGATCTCTGCGCCCATGATGAAGATCGCCCCGATCATGTAGAGGAAGACCAGCGCGATCATGATCGAGGCGAGGCCCGCATAGGTCGATACATAGTTGGCGAAGGCGGTGAGGTAGGAAGCGAAGGCATAGGCGCCGACCGCCCAGAAGAGCAGCGTCAGCAGGATGCCGGGCAGCACGTCGGCGATCTTGCGCCGGCCGGCGGGAAGCCAGAGATGGGCGATCAGCAGGCCGATCAGCAGCACCAGCACGGTGCCGACGAGCCCCCAGCTTTCCACCCAGGAATAGACATAGGAAAGCCAGGGCAGCCAGTCGCCGGTGGCGCGCACCGCAAGGGGCGCGGCGACGAGTACGATGCTGATGACGGCAAGCGCCAGCACGCCCGCGATGACGAAGCCGAGGCTGGCAAGGCGCGTCATGTACCAGTAGCGCGTTTCGGCCACGCGATAGGCGCGGTTGAGGGAAATACGCAACGCCTCCACCCCATTGGAGGCGAAATAGGCGGCGGCGAGCACGGAGACGGTCAGCAGCCCGCCGCGCGGAATGGTCAGCACCGCGACGACCTCGCGGGAAATCGGCGCGGCGATCGATTCCGGCCAGGTATCGAAGATGAGGTGGACGGCGGTCTCGGCGAACTGGTCGGCGCCGAGGAAGGAGCCGAGCGCTGTGCCGAAGATCAGGAAGGGAAAGACGGCGAGCAGCGTGGAAAGCGCCACATGGCTCGCCATTGCCCAGCCATCGTCCTCGGAAAAATGCCAGATCGCATCGAAAATGACCTTGTAGGCGCAACGGATGGCGGTCGGCATCGGCGTATCCCAGTCCCTTGCGGCCGCACGGCCGCCTCTTTCATTGTCTCTCCGGTCATAACCCCTTACATCGGCTTTTGTTTAAAGGTTACGCGCGGATTTACCATTCGAAGGCCGCCTTGCGTTGCGCAAGCAACGCGGGGCCTGGCGGTGAATATGGGAAACCGGCGCGGATTTGTACAGGAAACCGCCATGTCTTCTGAGAATGCGTCCGTGCCGCCGAGCATCGTCGTCACGGGTTGTTCCTCCGGCATCGGCGCCCATTGCGCCCGCGCGCTGAAGGCCGAGGGCTGGCGCGTCTTCGCGACGGTGCGGCGGGAGGAGGACCTTGCGGGGCTCGCGGCGGACGGCATCGAGGCGCTGCTCATGGACTATACCAGGCCCGAAACCATCGCCGCCCTGGTGGAGACCGTGCTGGCGCGCACCGGCGGCCGGCTCGATGCGCTCTTCAACAACGGCGCCTATGGCCAGGCCGGCGCGGTGGAGGACCTCCCGGTCGAGGCGCTGCGCGCGCAGTTCGAGACGAATGTCTTCGGCTGGCACGACCTGACGCGGCGGGTGATCCCGGTGATGCGCCGGCAGGGGCACGGGCGCATCGTACAATGCTCGTCGATCCTCGGCATCGTGCCCTATCGCTGGCGCGGCGCCTACAATGCCTCGAAATTCGCGCTGGAGGGCCTGTCGCTGACGCTGCGCATGGAGCTTGCCGGCTCGGGCATCCATGTCAGCCTCATCGAGCCGGGCCCCATCGCCTCGCGCTTCACCGCCAATGCGCTCGTGCAGATCGAGAAGACCATCGATCTGGAGAATTCGGTACATGCGGAGGAATATTGCCGGCAGTTGCGGCGGCTGCGCGGGGAGGCGAAGCCGGCGCGCGGCAAGCTCGGACCGGAGGCAGTGCATGCGGTGCTGCGCCATGCGTTGACGGCAAGGTCGCCCCGTCCGCACTATGTCGTGACCGCGCCGGCGCGGCAGGGCGTCCTTCTCAAGAAGCTGCTGCCGGCGGCGCTCTTCTACCGTATCATCGGGCGGCTCGGCTGACGCGGCGCGGCGTCGCAGGCTTCACGCCGCAAAATGCGTGCACTTTGCGCGAAATGCCCTATTTGAATAGGGCTGACAGAAATCAAACCGGATCGTTGGCATGTCTTCCTTCCTCACCTTCCTGACCATGCTCGTCATGGGCCTCGTCGCCATCGTGCTCGTGCGCGGTCTCGTCAACATGGCCAGGGGCGGCAGCGGCAACACCTCGAACAAGCTGATGCAGGCGCGCGTGCTGCTGCAGGCCATCGCCATCATCCTCATCATGCTGACCTTGTGGATCACCGGCGGTGGGCGCGGCTGATGGTCAAGCTCAACAAGATCTATACCCGCACGGGCGACAACGGCACGACGGGCCTCGTCGTTGGCCCGCGCCGCAAGAAGCACGACCTGCGCGTGGAATCCTACGGCGAGGTGGACGAGGCCAATTCCGTTATCGGTCTCGCCCGCCAGCATCTTGCCGATTTCCCGGCGCTCGACCGGATGCTGATGCGCGTCCAGAACGACCTCTTCGACCTCGGCGCGGATCTTGCCACCCCCGAGACCGGCAGGAAGCTCGACTACGAGCCGCTGCGCATCGCGCAGGCGCAGGTGGACCGGCTGGAAAAGGAGATCGATGCGCTCAACGCCGATCTCGAGCCGCTGCGCTCCTTCGTGCTGCCGGGCGGCACGCCCGCGGCGGCGGCGCTGCATCTTGCGCGCACCGTCGCGCGCCGGGCCGAGCGCCGCATCGTCGCGCTGCAGGACAGCGAAGGCGAGACCGTGTCGGCGGCGGCGGTCGCCTATATCAACCGGCTTTCCGATTTCCTCTTCGTCGCGGCGCGCTGGGTGAACGACAAGGGGCGTGCGGACATATTGTGGGTGCCGGGGCAGAACAGGTAAGCTCTCCGGCAAGGTCCTGCGAGCGCATCGGAAATCGCGCAAGGGGCCGCGGGCCGGAAGGGGATCCATGTTCATACCGCTGCATGACGCGAACGCCCTGAAATACATCAAGGTGCAATATGTCACGATCGGCCTGATCGTGGCGAATGTCGCCGTCTGGCTGGTGACGGGCCTTGCCTCCACGCAGGCCTTTTCCGATGCCGCGGTGGTGGGGCTCGGCTATATTCCTGCGGTCGTCTTCGACTTCGCCGATCTGGAGCCGGGGCTCGTCCTGGTGCCGGAGGATGCGACCTACATCACCTATGCCTTCCTGCATGGCGACTTCATGCATCTCGCCTCGAACATGCTGTTCCTCTGGGTGTTCGGCGACAATGTCGAGGATGCGCTGGGGCATTTCCGCTTCCTCGTCTTCTACCTTCTCTGCGCGGCGGCGGGCGCCTTGGTGCACGGGCTGGTGCAACCGGATTCGGAAGCGCCGCTGATTGGCGCGTCGGGGGCGATCTCGGGCGTGGTCGCGGCCTATTTCCTGCTGCATCCGAAGGTGCGGGTCTGGGTTCTGGTGTTTTTCCGCATCCCGCTGCCGCTGCCGGCGGTCATCCCGCTTGCCTTCTGGATCGCCCAGCAATTCTACATGCTGCTGGCCGACGGCGACAGCGGCGTCTCCTGGGGCGCGCATGTCGGCGGCATCCTGGCGGGGGCGGTTCTCGTGCTCGTCCTGCGCCGGCGCGGCGTGCCGCTGTTCGACCGGACCATCGTGACGCCGAAGGCCGTCAGGCATGTGGAAGCGGGGCCGGTTCCCGCCGAGGCGGTGCCGGACCCCACCCCGGTGCCGCCGCGCCATTGGGGTCGATGATGGCGGCATACGGCGAAAATTGACGTGAACGTAAAGGTAATTTATAAGCCTTCCGTTTTCACCTGGGAGGGCGGATGATGCATTGTAATTGGGGAAAAAACGCGTATCGATGTCGCCAACCGGCAATCAGGTCGCCTCTGAAAGGCGCATTTTCCCTCGCGGGCATTTGAAGGAAGGAAGCCATGAAGATCCTGGTCCCAGTCAAGCGTGTTGTTGACTACAACGTAAAGATCCGTGTGAAGTCTGATGGCTCGGGTGTCGAGCTTGCCAATGTGAAGATGTCGATGAACCCGTTCGACGAGATTTCGGTCGAGGAGGCGCTGCGTCTGAAGGAGGCGGGCAAGGCCGAGGAAGTGGTGGTGGTGTCGATCGGCCCTGCCAAGGCCGA
The DNA here is from genome assembly GCF_033705735.1 of Shinella zoogloeoides. Lineage (NCBI taxonomy): Bacteria > Pseudomonadati > Pseudomonadota > Alphaproteobacteria > Hyphomicrobiales > Rhizobiaceae > Shinella > Shinella zoogloeoides. The sequence continues at coordinate 2,827,557 of NZ_CP131130.1, read as the reverse complement.
AGAGACGCTGCGCACCGCGCTCGCCATGGGCGCCGACCGCGCCGTGCTGGTCGAGACGGACGACGCCGTCGAACCGCTTGCCGTCGCCAAGATCCTCAAGGGTGTTGCCGAGGCAGAACAGCCCGGCCTCGTCATCGTCGGCAAGCAGGCGATCGACGACGACTCGAACCAGACCGGCCAGATGCTCTCGGCCCTGCTCGGCTGGGCGCAGGCCACCTTCGCCTCCAAGGTCGAGATCGGTTCCGGCTCGGCCCAGGTCACGCGCGAAGTCGACGGCGGTCTGCAGACCATCGAGGTCAAGCTTCCGGCAGTGGTCACCACCGACCTTCGCCTCAACGAGCCGCGTTATGCCTCGCTGCCGAATATCATGAAGGCGAAGAAGAAGCCGCTCGACAAGAAGGCCCCGGCCGACTTCGGCGTCGATACGAGCCCGCGCCTGAAGGTGCTGAAGACCGAGGAGCCGTCGGGCCGCAAGGCGGGCGTCAAGGTCAAGTCGGTTGCCGAGCTGGTCGAAAAGCTCAAGACCGAAGCCGGCGTGCTTTGATCGGCGAGATTTGAGGAGATTACGAACATGGCCATTCTTCTTCTGGCAGACCACGACAACGCCACCCTTTCCGACCAGACCGCCAAGGCGCTGACGGCAGCGAGCAAGATCGGCTCCGACGTGCATGTGCTCGTCGCCGGCTCGGGCGCTAAGGCTGCGGCCGATGCAGCCGCAAAGCTCTCGGGCGTCTCCAAGGTCCTGCTCGCCGACGACGCCAGCCTCGGCAACAATCTCGCAGAACCGCTGGCCGCGCTCATCGTGTCGCTCGCCGGCAATTACGATGCCATTGTCTCGGCTGCCACCTCGGTCGGCAAGAACGTGCTGCCGCGCGTTGCCGCCCTGCTCGATGTCGCGCAGGTCTCGGAGATCGTCGAGGTCGTGTCGGCCGACACGTTCAAGCGTCCGATCTATGCGGGCAATGCCATCCAGACGGTTCAGTCCACCGATGCGAAGAAGGTGATCACCGTACGCACGGCGTCCTTCGCCGCAGCCGGCGAAGGCGGAAGCGCAGCCATCGAGGCCATCTCCGCTGCAGCGAACCCGGGCCTGTCCACCCACGTCAAGGATGCGCTGTCGTCGTCCGACCGTCCGGAGCTGACGTCGGCGAAGATCATCATCTCGGGCGGTCGTGCGCTCGGCTCGTCTGAAAAATTCCAGGAAGTGATCCTTCCGGTCGCCGACAAGCTCGGCGCCGCCGTCGGTGCTTCCCGTGCGGCCGTCGATGCCGGCTATGCGCCGAACGACTGGCAGGTCGGGCAGACGGGCAAGGTGGTCGCCCCGCAGCTCTACATCGCCTGCGGCATCTCGGGCGCCATCCAGCATCTCGCCGGCATGAAGGACAGCAAGGTCATCGTCGCCATCAACAAGGACGAGGAGGCGCCGATCTTCCAGGTCGCAGACTACGGCCTCGTCGGAGACCTCTTCGAAATCCTCCCGGAGCTCGAGAAGGCGCTCTGAGCCGGTTTCATGCCTCTTTTTGCGACGATGATTTCACTGGAAAAATGCGTCGCAGGGCTTTATCACTTCACCGGGCCGGCTCGACCGGCCCGGTATTTTTTTGCCTGCGCCGAGGGCGCGGAATGAAGTGACGGGGCGATTGGCGCTATGATCAAGAACGTCGGTATTGTGGGTGCGGGCCAGATGGGGTGCGGGATCGCGCATGTTTCTGCGCTAGCCGGCTACAAGGTCCATATCTACGACCTGTCGCCCGAGCGTATCGAGACAGGGCTTGCCACGATCAACGGCAACCTCGCCCGCCAGGTCTCCTCCGGCAAGATGAGCGACGAGGACCGCAAGAAGGCGCTCGCGCTGATCAAGGGCTCCTCGGACATCAACGACCTTTCCGACGCCGATCTCGTCATCGAGGCGGCGACGGAGGACGAGACCGTCAAGCGCAAGATCTATGGTCTGGTCTGTTCCGTGCTGAAGCCGGAGGCGATCCTCGCCACCAATACGTCCTCGCTGTCGATCACCCGCCTCGCCTCGGCCACCGACCGGCCGGAGCGCTTCATGGGCATCCACTTCATGAACCCGGTGCCGGTGATGAAGCTGGTGGAGCTCGTGCGCGGCATCGCGACTGAGGAAGGCACCTTTGCCGCCGCCAAGGAATTCGTCACCAAGCTCGACAAGACGATCACGGTTGCGGAGGATTTCCCGGCCTTCATCGTCAACCGCATCCTGCTGCCGATGATCAACGAGGCGATCTACACGCTCTATGAGGGCGTCGGCTCGGTGGAGGCCATCGACACGGCCATGAAGCTCGGCGCAAACCATCCGATGGGGCCGCTCCAGCTTGCCGATTTCATCGGCCTCGATACCTGCCTTTCGATCATGCAGGTGCTGCATGACGGGCTCGCCGATTCCAAGTATCGCCCGTGCCCGCTGCTGGTGAAATATGTCGAGGCCGGCTGGCTCGGCCGCAAGTCCGGCCGCGGCTTCTACGACTATCGCGGCGAGGTTCCGGTCCCGACCCGCTGACGGGCGGAGAATCCGCGAACCTTCCCTTTCAGGGAAAAATGTTCCGCCTGTCGCCGCGTGCGCGACAGGCCCGTGCCTCGGAGACCGCCCGGCCGCTCGTTATTGTCTGCCCCATTCTCTCGCATCGGGGTTTTTCAGATGAAACGTTTGCTCCTTCTCGGCGTGGCCCTTCTCGGCCTTGCCGCTCCGCTCTCCGCCAACGCCGCCGACAAGCTGCTCAACGCCTCCTATGACGTGGCGCGCGAGCTTTTCGCCGCCGAGAACGAGGCCTTCGTGAAGGCGCATCCGGGCGTCACCATCGACCAGTCGCATGGCGGCACCTCCAAGCAGGCGCGCGCCATCGTCGAAGGCCTCGAGGCCGACGTCGTGACCTTCAACCAGGTGACGGATATCGACTTCCTCGTGAAGAACGGCTTCGTCGCCGAAGGCTGGCAGAAGGCGTTCCCGAACAACGCCTCGCCCTTCTATTCCTTCCCGTCCTTCCTCGTGCGTGCCGGCAATCCGAAGAACATCAAGGACTGGTCCGACCTTGCCCGCGATGACGTGAAGGTCATCTTCCCGAACCCGAAAACCTCGGGCAATGCGCGCTACACCTATCTTGCCGCCACGGCCTATGCCAAGGAAGCCTTCAAGGACGACCCGGCGAAGGTCGAGGAATTCGTCAAGAAGATCTTCGACAACGTGCCGGTCTTCGACACGGGTGGTCGCGCGGCGACGACGACCTTCGTCGAGCGCGAGATCGGCGACGTCATCATCACCTTCGAGGCCGAGACCAAGTCGATCGCCAAGCAGTATGGCGAGGACAAGTTCGAAAGTGTCGTGCCTTCCGTCTCGCTGCTCGCCGAATTCCCGGTCGCGGTGGTCGACAAGGTGGCCGACGCCCATGGCAGCCGGGATCTGGCCAAGTCCTATCTCGACTTCCTCTATGCGCCGGAAGGCCAGAAGATCGCCGCTGAATTCGGCCACCGCGTCCATGACGAAAAGGTTGCCGCCGAGTTCAAGGACCAGTTCCCGGACATCCGCCTCGTCAATGTCGACGACGTCTTCGGCGGCTGGGACAAGGTCTCCAAGGAGCATTTCTCCGAAGGCGGCACGCTGGATAAGATCTACGGCAGCCGCTGATCCACTCCCCTTCGTCCTTCAAGGCAGCCGGCGGGCGCAAAACCCGCCGGTTGTGGTATGAGAAAGGAACGTCCGTTTGAAACGGCGTGTACTGCCCGGATTGCCGCTCGCGCTCGGCATCACCCTTGTCTATGTGGCCATCATCGTGGTGCTGCCGCTGGCGGCGCTCGTCTTCAAGGCGGCAAGCCTTGGGCCTGCGGATTACTGGCGCATCGTCTCCTCCGACCGCGCCCTTGCGAGCTACCGCGTGACGGTGCTCTGCGCGCTGGCGGCGACGGTCTTCAATCTCCTCTTCGGCATGGCGCTCGCCTGGGTGCTGGTGCGCTACCGCTTTCCCGGCCGCCGGCTGGTCGATGCGCTGGTGGACCTGCCCTTCGCGCTGCCGACGGCGGTCGCGGGCATCGCGCTCACCACGCTTTTTGCCACCAACGGCTGGTTCGGCGGCCCGCTTTCCCATCTCGGCATCAAGGTCGCCTATACGCCGCTCGGCATCATCGTCGCCATGAGCTTCACCAGCATTCCCTTCATCGTGCGCACGGTGCAGCCGGTGCTGGAGGAGCTCGATCCGGCGCTGGAGGAGGCGGGGCAGACGCTCGGCGCGAGCGATCTTTCCATCTTCGCCAAGGTCATCCTGCCGCTTCTGGCGCCGGCGCTGCTGGCGGGCGTCTCGCTTTCCTTCGCGCGCAGCCTCGGCGAGTTCGGGGCGATCATCTTCATCGCCGGCAACCAGCCCTTCTCGACTGAGATCACGGCGCTGCTCGCCTTCATCCGGCTGGAGGAATACGACTATCCGGCCTCCGCCGCCATCGCCTCCGTCATGCTGCTGACGGCCTTCGTCATGCTGGCGATCACCAATCTCATGCAGGCCCGCGCCCTGCGCTACACGGTGAGGGGCTGACATGACGCATCACGCAAAGGGCAAGCCGCCGCGCGTCGGCGACAATCCCCTCTTTCGCCGTATCCTGCTGACGGTGGTTCTCCTGCTTGTGGCGCTGATGATCATCGCGCCGCTCGTCGTCATCGCCGTCGAGGCCTTTTCGCGCGGGATCGGCTATTTTGCGAAATCCATCGCCGATCCCGACACGCGGCACGCCATCCTGCTGACGGTGGTCACGGCGCTCATCGCCGTGCCGATCAACACGGCCTTCGGCGTCGCGGCGGCTTGGGCCATCACCAAGCATGATTTCCCCGGCAAGCGGTTGCTCACCGTCGTCATCGAGATTCCCTTCTCGGTCTCGCCCATCGTCGCGGGCGTCTCCTATCTCTTCGTCTTCGGCCTGCAGGGTCTCTTCGGCCATGCGCTGGAGGCGGCGGGGATCAAGATTCTCTTCGCGCTGCCCGGCATCGTGCTTGCCAGCATGTTCGTGACCGCGCCCTTCGTGGCGCGCGAGCTGATCCCGCTGATGCAGGCGCAGGGCCGCGATCTCGAAGAGGCGGCGACGTCGCTCGGGGCGAGCGGCTGGCGGACCTTCCTCTCGGTCACGCTGCCCAATATCAAATGGGCGATGCTCTATGGCGTGGTGCTCTGCAATTCGCGTGTCATGGGCGAGTTCGGCGCCGTCTCGGTCGTCTCGGGCAATATCCGCGGCCAGACCAATACGCTGCCGCTCCATATCGAGCTGCTCTATCACGACTATAACGCGGCCGGCTCCTTTGCCGCCGCATCCATCCTTGCTGGTCTCGCCATCGTCACGCTCCTTGCCAAGGTGGCGCTGGAGCGGCAGGGCGCGGGCCGCGTGCAGCGCCCCGCCGCCCTTGTGGGGGCCGACAGCATCACTCCGGAGGTCAAGCCTTGAAGATCCGTCTCGATAATGTGGTCAAGGAGTTCGAGACCTTCCGCGCCGTGCACGGCGTCTCGCTCGATATCGAAAGCGGCGAGCTGGTCGCGCTGCTCGGCCCCTCGGGCTCCGGTAAGACGACGATCCTGCGCATGGTGGCGGGCCTCGAATATGCCGATGCCGGGGCGATCTATTTCGGTGAGGAGAACGCGACGGACATTCCGGTGCGCGAGCGCGGCGTCGGCTTCGTCTTCCAGCATTACGCGCTCTTCCCGCACATGACGGTCGGCGAGAACATCGCCTTCGGCATGAAGGTTTCCAGGGTGAAGCGCACGCCGCAGGCGATCGAGGCGCGCGTGAAGGAATTGCTCGACCTCGTGCAGCTTGGCGGGCTGAAGGACCGCTTCCCTGGCCAGATCTCCGGCGGCCAGCGCCAGCGCGTGGCGCTTGCCCGGGCGCTCGCCGTCGATCCGCGCGTGCTGCTGCTCGACGAGCCCTTCGGCGCGCTCGACGCCAATGTGCGGCGGGACCTGCGCCGCTGGCTGCGCAAGATCCACGACGAGCTCGGCATCACCACGCTCTTCGTGACGCACGACCAGGAAGAGGCGCTCGACCTTGCCGACCGCGTCGTCATCCTCAACAAGGGGCGGATCGTGCAGGAGGGCACGCCCGAGGCTGTCTGCCGCAACCCGGCCGATGCCTTCGTGATGAATTTTCTGGGCGATGCCAACCGGCTCGACGCGGATATCCGCGGCGGCAGGGCCTATGTCGAGGACGTCGCCTTCGAGGCCGAGGGCGTCGCCGATGGCGGCGGGCAGATCCTGTTCCGCCCGGCCGACGTCACCTGGCGCGAGGACGGCGAGGGGATCGCCGCGAAGATCGTCCGCGTCATCGACCGGCCGGATTCGCGGCGCGTGCTGGCGATGACCGGCAGCGGACAAGCGGTGGAATTCGATACCGCGCCGGAATTTCCGCACCGCAAGGGCGAGGCGGGCTTTATCGAGATCCGCCGGCCGCGGATCTACGCGGCGGCATGATATCTCAGATCTTCGGCGCGGCCAGCGCGGCGTTGATCAGTGCCTTGGCGTCCTCGCCGTCCCAGGCGGCGGGGCCGTTTATGGCGGAGATCAGGCAGCCCTTGTCGTCCATCAGCAGCGTGACGGGCAGGCCGAAGGCCAGGCCCTCCTTCTTCAACGTGTTGAAGACGCCCATGGAGGCGTCGCGGTAATAGCCGAGGTCGTGGACCTTCGTCTCGTCGAGGAAGGTCTTTGGCTTTTCGTCGTCGCCGGTATCGATGTTGATCGCCACGACCTCGAATTTGTCGCTGCCGAGGTTCTTCTGCAGCGCATTGAGCGCCGGCATTTCCTCGCGGCAGGGCACGCACCAGGTTGCCCAGAGATTGACCAGCAGCGTCTTGCCGGCAAAGTCGGCAATGGTCTTCTTCTTGCCGTCCGGGCCGTCGAAGACGAGGTCGGGGAGGGGGCGGTGCTCGTCGACCGTGCGCATGGCGGCGACCTGACCCTTGGAGAAGGGCGTGATCGCGGCGGCCTTTTCGGCGGCGAGCGGGCAGGCGGCGGAACCGGCGGACGCGACCGCGCCATTGCCAGACAGGCTTTCCTTCACGTATATCGCTGCACCACCGGCAAGAAGTCCGGCGAGCCCGGCAATGGCGATCAGCTTTCCTGCCGGCAGGCCGAGTTTCTTCTTCACTGACATTTCATTCTCCAGGATAGGCACCCATGGCTGACGGCACTTCCGAGACGAAATCCTCGAACCAGATGTGGGGCGGCCGCTTCGCCTCGGGACCGGATGCGATCATGGAGGAGATAAATGCCTCCATCGGCTTCGACAAGAAGCTTTATGCCCAGGACATCCGCGGCTCAAAGGCGCATGCCGAAATGCTTAGCCACCAGGGCATCATTTCGGCGGACGATAAGGAAAAGATCGTTCACGGTCTCGACACGATATTGTCAGAGATCGAGGCGGGCACCTTCGAGTTCTCGCGCAAGCTGGAAGACATCCACATGAATGTCGAGGCGCGGCTGGCGACGCTGATCGGCCCCGCCGCCGGGCGCCTGCACACCGCCCGCTCGCGTAACGACCAGGTGGCGCTCGATTTTCGCCTCTGGGTCAAGGAAGAGCTGCAGAAGACAGAAAGGATGCTGACGAGCCTCATCGCCGCCTTCCTCGACCGCGCGGAAGAGCACGCCGAGACGGTCATGCCCGGCTTCACCCATCTCCAGACGGCCCAGCCGGTGACCTTCGGCCACCATTGCATGGCCTATGTGGAAATGTTCGGCCGCGACCGCCAGCGCGTGCGCCATGCCATCGAGCATCTCGACGAAAGCCCGATCGGCGCCGCCGCCCTTGCCGGCACCGGCTATAATATCGACCGCCACATGACGGCCAAGGCCCTCGGCTTCCGCGAGCCGACGCGTAATTCCATCGACACGGTCTCGGACCGCGACTTCGCGCTGGAGTTTCTCTCCATCGCCGCCATCGCCTCCGTTCACCTCTCGCGCCTTGCCGAGGAGATCGTCATCTGGTCGACGCCGCAATTCGGCTTCATCCGCCTGTCGGACGCCTTCTCGACCGGCTCCTCGATCATGCCGCAGAAGAAGAACCCCGACGCCGCGGAGCTCGTGCGCGCCAAGACGGGCCGCATCAACGGCTCGCTGATTGCGCTGCTGACGGTGATGAAAGGCCTGCCGCTCGCCTATTCCAAGGACATGCAGGAAGACAAGGAACAGGTCTTCGACGCCGCCGAGAGCCTGGAACTCGCCATCGCCGCCATGACCGGCATGGTGCGCGACATGACGATCCGCGCGGACCGCATGAAGGCGGCGGCCGGCTCCGGCTATTCCACTGCGACGGACCTTGCCGACTGGCTGGTGCGCGAGGCGGGCCTGCCCTTCCGCGACGCCCATCACGTGACCGGCCGGGCCGTGGCGCTCGCCGAGAGCAAGGGCTGCGACCTTGCCGAGCTCTCGCTCGAAGAGCTGCAGGCAATCCATGCCGCGATCACGGCCGATATCTTCAACGTCCTGACGGTGGAAGCCTCGGTCGCCAGCCGCAAGAGCTATGGCGGCACCGCGCCCTCGGAAGTCCGCCGGCAGATCGCCTGGTGGCGGCAGCGGAACTGATCAAACCGCTTGCAGGAATCATCAAGAGATTAAGGGTGCACAGGGCGGGCGAATTCGCTAAGGATGATGCCCACCCGATCACCGGCAATTCCAGGGAACGCTTCATGACACGCATCGATATCGGCAGGCTGGCTTTCGTGCTCTGCCTTTCCGCAGCGGTTCTGACCGCTTGTGGCCGCAAGGGCGATCTCGACCTGCCGGGCGGCGGACAGCCGGTCGTGAAGACCATCAAGGGCAAGAAGGTCGAGCAGGTCGAAGACAAGCCCTTCGTCCTCGACCCCCTTCTCTAGAGCATTTCCGCTTTTCTTCGAATCGCGAAAACGCTCTATCCATTTGTTTTTACGCAATTCCGGACGCAAAACCGCTGCGCACTTTTGCTGGAATTGCTCTAGTTCTACGGATCAGGCAGTGAACCATTTCGAGCATCGCGACGGCATTCTCTACGCGGAGGACGTGCCGGTTCCGGAGATCGCCAAGGCGGTCGGCACCCCCTTCTACGTCTATTCGACGGCCACGCTGGAGCGGCACTACAAGGTGTTCTCCAAGGCCTTCGAGGGCGTCGATGCGCTGGTCTGCTATGCCATGAAGGCGAATTCCAACCAGGCGGTGCTGAAGACGCTCGCCCGGCTGGGTGCCGGCATCGACGTGGTCTCGGAAGGGGAACTCCGCCGTGCGCTCGCCGCCGGCGTTCCCGCCTCGCGCATCATGTTCTCCGGCGTCGGCAAGACGCCGCGGGAGATGGACCTTGCGCTGGAGGCCGGCATCTACTGCTTCAACGTCGAATCCGAGCCGGAACTGGACGTGCTGAACGCCCGTGCCGTGAAGGCCGGCAAGGTCGCCCATGTCTCCTTCCGCATCAATCCCGATGTCGACGCCCGCACGCATGCCAAAATCTCGACCGGCAAGAAGGAAAACAAGTTCGGCATATCCTGGGAGCGCGCGCGCGCCGTCTATGCCCGCGCCGCGAGCCTGCCAGGCATCGAGGTCACCGGCATCGACATGCATATCGGCAGCCAGATCACCGAGCTGCAACCCTTCGACGACGCCTTCCGGCTGCTGCGCGAACTGGTCGAGACGCTGCGCGCCGACGGCCACACCATCGACCATGTCGATGTCGGCGGCGGCCTCGGCATTCCCTACAAGACGGACAACGCGCCGCCGCCGCTGCCGGATGCCTATGCCGAGATCGTCAAGAACCAGCTCAAGGGCCTGAACTGCAAGATCGTCACGGAGCCCGGCCGGCTGATCGTCGGCAATGCCGGCATCCTCGTCACCGAGGTCATCTATGTGAAGGACGGCGGCGAGAAGACCTTCGTCATCGTCGACGCGGCGATGAACGACCTCATCCGCCCGACGCTCTACGAGGCCTGGCACGAGATCCAGCCGGTGGTCATCTCGGCGGCGAATGCGCCGCGCATCCGTGCCGATGTCGTCGGCCCGGTCTGCGAGACGGGCGACTATCTGGCGCAGGACCGCGAGATGGCCCAGCCGAAGCCCGGCGATCTCATCGCCGTCGGCTCTGCCGGCGCCTATGGCGCGGTGCAGGCCGGCACCTATAATAGCCGCCTGCTGGTGCCGGAAGTGCTGGTCAACGGGGCCGAGTTCCACGTCATCCGCCCGCGGCTTTCCTATGACGACCTGATCGGCCTCGATTCGCTGCCGGATTGGCTCGCCTGAGCCGCAGGCGGGGAATAGCGTTCACGATTTTGCGCGCGCCCTCGTCTTCGCCACAAAGGATGTTATTTTCGGATGGTGAGAAAGAGCGGCGGAGTGCGTTGATCGATGGCATCTGACAGGCAGCGCGAGAAGGGGGCGACCGGCAATCCGCTGGCCCGCCGGCTTGCGGCCAAACGCCTTGCCGCGAGGGCTGTGCTCTATCTCGAAGCGCTCGCGCCGCGCTTGCTGCCGGTCCTGCTCCTCGTCGCCGCCTTCCTTGCGCTCACCTGGTTCGGCTATTTCCGCCATGCGCCGTTGTGGCTGCATGTCGCAACGCTCGCGGCCTTCACGATCGGGTTCGTCGCTCTGCTCGCCCGGCTGCGTGGCATTTCCTGGCCGTCGGTCGACAGCGCCGACCGCATGCTGGAAGCGCGCAACGCGCTGACGCACCAGGCGATCCGCGTGCAGGACGACAGGCCTGCGGTCGGCGACGCCTTCGGCGAAGCGCTCTGGCGCGAGCATCAGGCGCGCATGGCCCGCATGATCGGCGCGCTGCGCACCGGCACGCCCGAGCCCGACATTGCCCGCCACGACCGCCATGCGTTGCGTGCGGTGCCGCTGCTCCTCGTCGCCATCGCCTTTGCCTTCTCCTATTCCAACCGCGGCGGCCTGCTGGTTGATGTCGTTTCCTTCCAGGCGCCCGCCGAGGCGGCGCCGGACATGCGCATCGATGCCTGGGTGACGCCGCCGGCCCATACCGCGCGGGCGCCCGTGTTCCTCACCGGCAACGCGCAGGGCCAGCCGGCCGAGGTCGCGGAGGGCGGAATCCGCATTCCGCAATTCAGCGACCTGACGGTGCGCGTGACCGGCGGCAGCGGGAATGAGACGGTCGGCTATCAGGTGGCCGGCGAGAATGCCGTCACGGCCATCCGTCCCGATGTGGAAAAGCCGAAGGACGGGACGGCGCCGGCCGCGACCGTCGGCGGCGCGCGGACCATGCATTACAAGATCCTGAAGGACGGCACGCTCTCGGTCGACGGCCGCAGCTGGACCTTCGCCGTCATCCCGGACCGCGTGCCGGAAATCGCCTTCGACGGCATTCCGAAGACGACGGTTGCCTCGGCCCTCGAGATCAGCTTCATCGCGAGGGACGATTACGGGCTTCAGGAGGCTCATGCGGAGATCGTGCCGGTCGACCAGCCGAAGGACGCCCGCCCGCTCTATCCGCTGCCGGAATATAGGCTCGACCTGCCGCGCCGCGCCGCGCGCGAGGCCAAGGGAACGACGAGCCGCAACCTCTTCGAACATCCGCTTTCCGGCAAGCGCGTGAAGATCACGCTCGTCGCCAAGGATGCCGCGGGGCAGGAGGGGCGCAGCCAGCCCGTCGAGATCGTGCTGCCGGCGAAGAACTTCTTCGAGCCGCTCGCCGCCGCCGTCGCCGAGGAGCGGCAGGTCTTCGCGCTCGATGCAAGGCAGTTGCCGCTTGCCATCACGCTCAATGAGGCGCTGACGATCCGTCCCGAGGAGACGATTCCGAACCTCACGCATTTCCTGTTGATCCAGTCGGCCGGTGCGCGCATGCGGCTTGCCCGCAGTGAAGACCAGATGCGCGATACGGCGGATTATCTCTGGGAGATCGCGCTCGGCATCGAGGACGGCAACCTCTCGCTGGCCGACCGGCGCCTGCGCGATGCGCAGAAGGCGCTTTCCGAGGCCCTTGAACGCAATGCCTCCGAGGAGGAGATCGCCAGGCTCATGAAGGAGCTGCGCGATGCGATGCAGGCCTATATGGAGGAACTGGCGCGGCAGGCGGCCAAGAACGGTCAGCAGCAGAATGCCCAGCAGCAGGGCCGCATCCTGCGCCAGCAGGATCTGCAGCGCATGATGGACCAGATCGAGAACCTGGCGCGCTCGGGTGCGCGCGACCAGGCGCAGCAGATGCTGTCCGAATTGCAGCGCATGATGAACAATCTTCAGGCCGGCCGGCCGCAGCAGGGGCAGGGCCAGCAGAACGACGCCATGCGCCAGCAGATGGACAAGCTCGGCGAGCTGGTGCTGAAGCAGCAGAAGCTGATGGAAGAGACCTTCAAGCTCGATCAGGCGCTGCGCGACCGCATGGAACGCGGCGATCCGATGCCGGGCGAGGAGGACGAGGCGCAGCCGGGCGACGACGGCGCCAACCCACAGCCGTCCGACAAGATGACGGCCGACCAGCTTCGCGATGCCCTGAAGAAGCTTCGCGAGCAGCAGGACGGGCTCGGCAAGCAGCTCGGCGAATTGCAGCAGGCGCTCAAGGGCATGGGCATGGAGCCGGGCGAGGGCTTCGGTCAGGCCGGCCGCGAGATGAAGGATGCCGGCAAGGCCCTCGGCGAGGGCGAGGGGGAAGCGGCCGTCGGTAGCCAGGGGCGTGCGCTCGAGGCGCTGCGCCAGGGTGCACAGAACATGATGAACCAGATGCAGGCGATGGGCCAGGGACAGGGGCAGGGCATGCCGCAGGCCGGACGCAACGGCCGCGATCCCCTCGGCCGCGAGCGCAACGCCGAAGGTGGTAACAGCGAGGCCGGCGGGAACAGGGTCCCGGAAGAGATCGACATCCAGCGGGCCCGCGAGATCCTCGACGAGATTCGCCGCCGCCTCGGCACCGGCGGTTCGCCGGCCCTTGAGCGGGACTATCTGGAGCGACTACTCGGGATTCGCTGAAACAGCGGCTTCCACAGCAGCGAACGATCAGGCGGCAAGCGCCATGGCGACGGCCCGGCGGATATCCGGCAGGCTGAACGGCTTGCTGACGACGTCGACGATTTTCGTCGTCAGGTCGTCGGCGCGTTCGCGCTGCTCCGCATAGCCGGTCATCAGCAGGATCTTCAGCGCCGGGTGGGCGGCGGATGCCTTGTGGGCGAGCTCGATGCCGTCCATCACGGGCATGCGGATATCGGAGAGCAGGAGGTCGAAGCCTCCGTCCGTCAGCGCGTCGAGGCCCGCGGCCCCGTCCGGTGCCTCGACGGTCTCGTGACCATCCATCCGCAGCGCCCGCGCCACGAAACGGCGCAGGGAGTCTTCGTCTTCGGTGATCAGGATCTTCGCCATCGCTTCCCCTTCGGGCCTGTTCATTGGCCCCGGTATGGGAACGAAAAGACCAGACTTTCCTTGTCGATCCGTAAACGCCCGATGGAGGAAAGTGGGGCTGGCTGGAACGTTTGCGCTTTCTCTGAATCGCGAAAACGCTCCAGCTCCTTGGTTCTGCGCAATTCCGGACGCAAAACCGCTGCGCACTTTTGCTGGAATTGCTCTATTCCGCGTCGCCGGTGACGACGCCCACGAAAGGCAGCTCGCGGAAGGCATAGGCGACGTCCATGCCGTAGCCGACGACGAAATGGTCCGGGCATTCGAAGCCGACATAATCGGCCTCCAGATCGGTCCTGCGCTTCTCGCGCTTGTCGAGCAGCACGGCGATCGTGACGTTGCGCGCGCCGCGTTCGTACATCAGTTCCTTGGCGAAGCTGAGCGTGCGGCCGGATTCGAGGATGTCGTCGATAAGCAGGATATCGCGGCCATGCACGTCGCTGTCGATGTCCTTGATCACCTTCACGCCCTGCGAGACGGTGCCGGCGCCGTAGCTGGAAAGGGTGATGAATTCCACTTCCGGCGCAAGGCCGGCGGCGTGCAGCGCGCGGGTGAGGTCGGCGGCGAAGATGAACGAGCCCTTGAGCACGGCGATGACGAGGAGGTCCTTCGTCGGGCCGGCGGCGATCTGCGCCGCGAGTTCTTCGTTGCGCTTGGCGATCTGCGCGGCGTCGTAAAGCGTTTCGATCTTCTTTCCGCGGACAATCTGCATCGCGAGACGGCTCCCTGGGGTCGTGACAGAGAATTCCGGCCACCATTCGGAGCGCAATGACGCCCGGAACCGCACCGGAACAAAGCAGCCGATTAGCACAGTCAATTGGCCGGCGCACCCTCGCGGACGAAGGAAACCGAGACTTTCGGCACTTTTCCGCCGCTGTGCGGGATGCGCAGGGCGAAGGGCTCGCTGCCGCCGGGGGCGATGGTCGCGGCATCGAGCGCGACGCGCCGCTGGAGCGCGGTACCGGCGCCGTCGACGCGGATTTCGAGCTGCGGCAGGATTTTCACCTTGCCGCCGGCATTGTCCACGCGGCCGTAGACGGAGAGCACCTTCATGCCGTTGCGGTCGTCGAGCGTGGCGCTGAGCCCGGCGACACGCAGCGGTTCGGCCGCATCCGCCCCGGGCATGGCGGCCTTCAGCGCCGAGAGCCCGCCGGCATAGGCGAAGACGAAGAGGAAGGACGCCGTGACGAGGCCGGCGAAGGCGCGGCCGGGAAGACGCTGCAATCCCGTTTCCGCGAGCCGCGCGCAGGCGGCCGCGATGCGGAAGAGGAGATGCCGGGAAAGCGGCTGCGTCCGCGCGGGACGGGCGGGGCGGTGGTTGTCGTTCGAGGTGCGCGCGCCGGACGCGCGGATCACCACGAAGTCGGCATCCACCACTTCGAGCCGCCTGGTAAAGCGCTGCCTTGCGGCCGGTGCCTTGGGCTCGGGGGGCAGGAGGTCGATCCGGCCCCTTGCCTGCTGCTTCGCTCTGAAGGCGTTCATCGCCACCTCCGCTGGCCGCCCTTCGCAAAATCCATGGCGAAAAGTCGGGCATTGAATGAAATCCTTACGAAACGTAAACCATACTGGTTAATGCTTCGGAAACCCGACCGTGAAAGAGCCGCTTTCCTGTGCGACGTCAGCCGCGGTACCGATGGGGTGACCGTTTCTAGAACCGGATTGGCCATTGATTCACTTCGAGAATGTCGGACTGCGCTATGGAATGGGGCCGGAAATCCTCCGGGACCTCACCTTCGATATCCCGCGCCGGTCCTTCCAGTTCCTGACGGGTCCGTCGGGCGCGGGCAAGACGACGCTTCTGCGCCTGCTTTTCCTGTCGCTCCAGCCGACGCGCGGCATCATCCGCACCTTCGACCGGGAAATCTCGACCATTCCGCGCGATGAATTGCCGATGCTGCGCCGGCGTATCGGCATCGTCTTCCAGGATTTCCGCCTGCTCGATCACCTGACGACCTACGAGAACGTGGCGCTGCCGTTGCGCGTGCGCGGCAAGGACGAATCCAGCTACCGCGCCGACGTGCTCGAACTCCTGAAATGGGTCGGCCTCGGTGAGCGGATCAACGTGCTGCCGCCGGTGCTTTCGGGCGGGGAGAAGCAGCGCGCGGCGATCGCCCGCGCGCTCATCGACCGGCCGGAGCTGCTGCTCGCCGACGAGCCGACCGGTAATGTCGATCCGCCGATGGCGCGCCGGCTGCTCAGCCTCTTCCTCGAGCTCAACCGGCTCGGCACCGCCGTGGTGATCGCCACGCACGACCTTTCCCTGATGGACCAGGTGGAGGCGCGGCGCATGATCCTCTCGCAAGGCAGGCTCGACATCTATGACTGACGCGCCCCGCGAAGCCAGCGAGAATGCCGCGGCCGCCCGCCGGCCGGAAATGCGCGTGCGCCCCACCGCGCCCATCGTGCCGCCGGCCAACGTTTCCGGCCGGGCGCTGATGTTCGTCATCGCCATCATGGCCTTCCTCGCCTGCCTCACCTTCGGCGCCGTCACCATGGTGCGGGCGACGGCGGCAAGCTGGCAGAGCCAGATCTCCCGCGAAATCACCATCCAGATCAAGCCGGACGACAATCTCGACATGGAGACCGCGCTCAAGGATGCGCGCGACCTCGCGCTCACCTTCTCCGGCACGCGCGGCGGCACCATCGTCGACAAGACGGCGACCGCCCGCCTTCTCGAGCCCTGGCTCGGCGAGGGGCTGGACATCGACGAACTGCCGGTGCCGCGCCTCGTCATCATCACCATCGACGAGCAGAGCCCGCCCGATTTCGCGGCGATGCGCAAGGCCCTGTCGGAGGCGATCCCGCAGGCCTCGCTCGACGACCACCGCACCTGGGTCGACCGTCTCGTCGCCATGGCCCGCACCACAGCCTTCATCGGCACGGGCGTCCTCGTCCTCGTCTTCTCGGCCATGGTGCTGACCGTGGTCTTCGCCACGCGCGGGGCGCTTTCCGGCAACCGCCATATCGTCGAGGTGCTGCATTTCGTCGGCGCCGAGGCGAGCTTCGTCGCCTCGGAATTCCAGAAGCATTTCCTGATGATCAGCCTCAAGGGCTCCTTTGCCGGCGGGTTCCTGGCGGCGCTCTTCTTCGCCATTGCGGGCTTCTGGCAGGGCCGGTCCATCGCCACGCCCCAGAGCGACCAGGCGACGGCGCTTTTCGGCTCCTTCTCCATGGGCCTCACCGGCTATCTCGGCATTGCAGCCACCATCGTCGTGATCGCGCTCCTGACGACGCTGACGGCGCGCTTCACCGTCATGCGCACGATCCACGAAATCGATCTCATCCGCTCCGATCCCTCGCGCACCGATCAATTGCCCGATTCATGACCTCTCGCGGGGTGGATCATCGCCCCGAAACGGACTATCCGTTGCCGCAATCCGGTTCTATGGGTCGAATCATGAACACGCTGGAACGGGCAAAGCAGGGATTGCCGGAGGGCATCTCGCGTGGCGAGGCAAGGCGGCGGCGCCGCCGGCGGCCCGCGCGGCGGGTCGTGCGCGCCTTTCTGGTGCTCATCCTGCTTGCCGCCATGGCCGGCGCCGGCGGCTTTCTCTATTTCGCCGAGACCGTCGCGGCGCTCGAGGCGCCGCCCGAGCCGAAGGCGGACGCCATCGTGGTGCTGACCGGCGGCTACCAGCGCATCGACCGCGCCATCGAGCTTCTGAAGAAGGGGGCCGGCGGGCGGCTGCTGATCTCGGGCGTCAATCCTGCGACGAGCGGCAATCAGCTCCGCAAGCTCACGCAAAGCTCCTCCGCGCTCTTCGAATGCTGCGTCGACATGGGCTACGAGGCGGTGGACACGATAGGCAATGCCAACGAGACGGCGCGCTGGATCCGCGACAACCAGTTCCGCCGCGTGCTGGTCGTCACCAACAACTACCACATGCCGCGCAGCCTGCTGGAACTGAAGGCGGCCGATCCGGAGACCGACTTCATCGCCTATCCGGTCGTCAACACCGACTTGAAGAACGGCAACTGGCTGCGCCAGCCGGGCATCCTGAAGGCCATGCTCTCCGAATATCTCAAATATTGCCTCGCGCATGTGCGGGCCTTTGCCGGCGCGCGAAGCTGGTCGGGGCTGCGGGCCGACATGACCGGCAGTTGAGATCGCCGTGACGGGAGTTTCCCCGCCGGGGATTATCGTGTAGGGCGAAAGCACGTCCCGCTTACAGGCTGCCCGATGATCGCTTTCCGCTCCGTGCTCTTCAATGCCGTCTTCTACGTGAATCTCATCTTACAGATGATCGTCTTCACGCCGGTCTACTTCCTGCTGCCGCGCAAGAAGGCCTATGTCATCGCCAAGAACTGGGTGCGCAGCAACCATTGGCTCTTCGACAAGATCGTCGGCACCACCTTCGAGATCGAGGGGCTGGAGAACATTCCGAAGGGCGGCGGCTACATCTTCGCGCCGAAGCACCAGTCCTTCTGGGATGCCTATGCGCTGCTGCCGTGGCTCGACGATCCCTTCTACATCCTCAAGCGCGAATTGACCTGGATCCCGCTCTTCGGCTGGTACATCAAGAAGCAGCGCATGGTGCCGGTGGACCGCAGCGCGCGCGGCAAGGCCATGGCGGCCGTCATGCAGCGCACGAAGGCGGAGATGGAATCCGGCCGCGAGCTCATCATCTATCCGGAAGGCACCCGCCGCCCGCCGGGCGCGCCGCCGGAATACAAATACGGCATCGCCCGCCTCTACCGCGACCTGCAGGTGCCGGTCGTGCCGGTCGTCATGCACCCCGGCCTGTTCTGGCCGCGGCGCAAGTTCATCCGCCAGCCCGGCCATTTCAAGGTGCGTATCCTGCAGGCGATCATGCCGGGCATGGAGCCCGACGCCTTCCTCGCCCATCTCGTAGAGGTAATGGAGACGGCGAGCGACCGCCTGCTGGTCGAGACGGTGGAGGCCAATCCGCATCTCATCCTGCCGCCCACCGCCGAGCGGCGTCTCGCGGAGCTGAAGACAGAGGCGCGCGATCAGGCCGAGGCGCGGGCGTAAAGGCCTTCCGCCGTCCGGCCGACATCCTCCAGCCAGTGGTCGCGGATGCCCATCTCGCGCAGATGCGCCAGCGTGTTGCGGACGTAATCCATGTTGTGACCGGATTTTCCGGTGGCGGCGCTGACGGTGCTGGCCGCTTCCGCCACCGTCAGCGAGCCGGCGAACTGGTGGTGGGCGCGGTCGCAGATATAGGTGAGCGTGGCGATGCGGCGGCCGTCGCTCAACGTCGCGGGCAGCGTGCGTTCCTTGTAGACGTGGGTCACCAGTTCGCGCTCGCGCAGATAGTCCACCACTGCCTCGCGTTTTTCCGGCGTGACGCGGAAGGCGACGCCGCGGCAGGAGCCGCCGCGGTCGAGGCCGAGCACGAGGCCGGGCCGCTCCTCCGTCCCGCGATGCACCCAGGAGCGCACGCAGAGCGACCGGCGGAAGCCGAAGAGGTGGGCCGCCTGCCGCTCCTCGAACTCGAAGCCCGGATTCCACATCAGCGATCCGTAGCCAAAGACCCAGAATTCGTTCATATCCACCGTCACCTGGATCGTCTCTCAAAAAGCCGCCGCAATTGCCGGCATTGTCGCGCAAATCATCTTCGTCACCATTGGAGAACACTATGGCATCGTCAAGCCGCGCCGCCGACGCTTCCGGGGTTACGCGCAAGCTGATCCTGCTTGCCATCGCCGTCGTTCTCTTCGTGGCGCTCTATACGGGCGTCTGGTTCTATGCCGCAAGCTGGATCAAGGACCGGGTGGAGCGCGAGCTTGCTGCCTCCGCCCGGGGCATGCATTCGGCCGCGTGCAGCGATCTTTCCGTCCGCGGCTATCCGTTCCGTATCGGGGTGTTCTGCGATTCGGTCGCGATCGACGACCGTCCCTCCGGGCTTTCGGCGACCTTCGGGGCGCTGCGCTCGGCGGCGCAGGTCTATCGCCCTGGCCACGCGGTGTTCGAGCTGGACGGGCCGGCGCAGGTGCGCGTGACGCCCGACCTTGTCTTCGATGCAGACTGGGACCTGATGCATGCCAGCGCCGTCGCCTGGACGGATGGGCTCGACCGGTTCTCCGCCGCCTATGACGGGCTGAAGGGCAAGCTGAACATGCCTTCGGAAGGACTGTCCGTCGGCATTGCCGCGGCCCATGGCGAGAAGCATGTCCGCCAGTCCGGCGACGCGCTCGATGTTGCCGCCTCGCTCGATGCGCTTTCGCTGGATATTGACGGCAAGGCGCTGCCGCCGATGAACGTCGCGGCCGACCTGACGATCGCCGATGCCGCCAAATGGCTGACCGCCGAAGGCCCGCCGCCGAACCTGCCGCTCGGCACCAGCGCGGAATTGCGAACCCTGTCGTTCGATCTCGGCGCAGGCCAGACGCTGGCGCTTTCCGGTCCCGTGACGGTGGGCGATGACGGCACCGTCTCCGGCGCGCTCGACCTCACCATCGAAGGCATCACGGCCTGGCGCGACCGTGTCTCGGAGCTGTTTCCGCAAGCCGCGAAGACGGCAAAGCGTGTCGCGGAGGCCGTCAAGGTCCTTTCGGGCGGGCAGGAGCGGGCCGTCGTGAAGGTCAATATCCGGCAGGGGACGGTCTATCTCGGCCTCTTCCCCGTCGCGGAAATCCCGCCCCTCTGATCAGCCCTTCTTGTCGTCGTCGACCGGGCGGCCGAAGTTCGGCGCGGCGGTGTCCTGGCCGGCGTCGATGATCGAGCGGCGGATGGCGCGGGTGCGGGTGAAGAGATCGAACAGCTTGTCCCCGTCGCCCCAGCGGATCGCCCGCTGGAGATAGGCGAGGTCCTCGGAAAAGCGCGCCAGCATTTCGAGGATCGCATCCTTGTTGTGCAGGCAGACGTCGCGCCACATGGTCGGGTCCGAGGCGGCCAGGCGCGTGAAGTCGCGGAAGCCGGAGGCCGAATATTTGATGACTTCCGATTCCGTCACCGTTTCCAGGTCGTCCGCCGTGCCGACGATGTTGTAGGCGATGATGTGCGGCAGGTGCGAGACGATGGCGAGCACCTTGTCGTGGTGCTCCGTGTCCATCTCGTCGACCTTCGAGCCGAGCGCTTCCCAGAAGGCGGCGAGCTTGCGCTTGGCGTCCTTGTCGGTGCCGTGCACCGGGGTCAGGATGCACCAGCGGCCCTGGAACAGCTCGGCAAAGCCGGCATCGGGGCCGGAATGCTCGGTGCCGGCCAACGGGTGGCCGGGGATGAAATGCACGTTCTTCGGCATGTGCGGCAGCATCTGCGCGACGACCGATGCCTTGGTGGAGCCGACATCGGTGACGATGGCGCCGGGCTTCAAGTGCGGGGCGATCTCTTCCGCCACCTTGCCGGAGGCGCCGACGGGCACCGAGACGATGACGATATCCGCGCCCTCGACCGCCTTGCCGGCGTCGTGGACATAGTCGGTGCCGAGTTCCAGCGCGCGGGCGCGGTCCAGCGTCTCCATGCTGCGGCTGGAGATGGTGACGGTCTTCGCAAGGCCCTTGGCCTTGACGGCGCGAGCGATGGAGGAGCCGATGAGGCCGATGCCGATCAGCGCGATCTTGTCGAAATGTCCGTCCGTCATGCCCGTTGCCCTTTTTGCCGTTCGGGCCCGCTCTAGCGGGCGGGCCGGCTTTTGTCGAGGGTGCGCTCGCGCGTCGTGGGGATGCCCTGCGGGGCGAGCACGGGAACGAAGACGCGGCGCGAGGCGCGGGCGGCGACGGGCAGGCCCTGATAGAGCCGCTTCTGGGCCTCGACGATGATGACGCCCGAGAACATCGGCCAGAGCGAGCGGCCGAGTCGCTCGAAGGCGCCGCGCAGCTTCTGCACGCCGCGCAGCTTGGAGGGCGGGAAGAACAGCGCCTCGGCGGAGGCGCCGGGGGTGAAATTGGTCTCGCGCAGCAGCGCGGTGAGCTGGCCGCGCGAATAGGGCCGGCCGGAGCCGAAGGGCGTGTGCTCCATGCGCGCCCAGACGCCGCGCCGGTTCGGCACGACGATGACGAGGCGGCCACCGGGCGCCAGCACGCGCCAGAGTTCCTTCATCGTCTCGCGCGGGTTCTCGGCGAATTCCAGCGAGTGCACCATCAATATCCGGTCGACCGAGGCGTCCGGCAGGGGCAGTTCCTCGTCGAAGATCAGCGCCGTCGAGGAAAGCTCGCCCGGCGGCCAGTTCACCGCGCCCTGGCCGGCGGGCATGAAGGCGAAGGTGCGCTCCGTATCGGCGCGGAAGCGGTCGAGATAAGGCACGGCATAGCCGAGCCCGACCAGCCGCTCGTCCGGCAGCCGCGCCCAGAGCGAGGCGAGCGCCATGGCGATCGAGTGATCGGCAAGGCGGCCGAGGGGCGAGTGGTAGAATTCGCGGAGGTCGACGATATCTGCATGCATGGACAAGATGTTAGCGATGGTCCGGTGGACTTCAAGGCCGATTGCCTTACATTCGCCCGCGATGCCCTGCCGATATGACGAGGAATGGACCATGACCCCGCTGGAAATCGAACTGTTTGCCTGCCGCAGCGACAATTTCGGCGTGCTCCTGCACGATCCGGCGACGGGCGCGACGGCGAGCATCGATGCGCCGGAGGAAAAGCCGATCCTCGAGGCGCTGGAGCGCCGCGGCTGGCGCCTCAGCCATATCTTCACCACCCATCACCATGGCGACCATGTGGAGGCCAATCTCGCGCTGAAGGACCGCTTCGGCGCGACGATCATCGGCCCGGCGCGCGAGACCATTCCGGGCATCGACCGCAAGGTGGATGGCGGCGACAGCTTCGATTTCGCCGGCCGGCGCGTCGAGGTCATCGCGACGCCGGGCCATACGCTCGGCCACATCTGCTTCCACCTGCCGGAGGAGAAGCTGCTCTTTGCCGCCGACACGCTCTTCGCGCTCGGCTGCGGCCGGCTCTTCGAGGGCACGCCCGCGCAGATGTGGGATTCGCTGTCGAAGCTCGCGGCGCTGCCGGAGGAGACGACCGTCTATTTCGGC
This sequence comes from Shinella zoogloeoides, assembly GCF_033705735.1. Classification (NCBI taxonomy): domain Bacteria; kingdom Pseudomonadati; phylum Pseudomonadota; class Alphaproteobacteria; order Hyphomicrobiales; family Rhizobiaceae; genus Shinella; species Shinella zoogloeoides. The sequence goes on along the minus strand of NZ_CP131130.1, from coordinate 2,805,272 downwards.
CATGAATACACGCTGTCGAATGCCCGCTTTGCCAAGACGGTGGACCCGGACAACGTGGCGCTCGCGCACCGTGTCGAGGAGATCGAGGCGTTGCGGGCCGCCGGTGCCTTCACCGCGCCGACGACCATCGGCCTCGAAAAGGCGACCAATCCGTTCCTGCGTGCCGCCGATCCGGCGATCCGCCGCCATCTCGGCATGGAGGGGGCGAGCGACGCCGAGGTCTTCGCCGAAATCCGCGGGCGGAAGGACCGGTTCTGAGATCAGGCGGGGCTTGCGACCCGCCGCCTGAAGATCATGTCCTTGGCGGCGAGCACCGCGCCGCCCGTCACCAGCAGGCAGGCCAGCGCGATGGTCCAGCTTGGCTCGGCAAAGCCGGAAAGCACGAGGACCAGCGTGGAGAGCAGCGGCGCGGCATAGCTCGCGGCGCCGAGGATCTGGATGTCGCCGTTCTTCACCCCGAAATCCCAGACGTAGAAGGCGGCCCCCACCGGCAGCAGGCCGAGACCGGCGACGGCGAGCCATTCGAAGCCCGTCTGCGGCCAGACCGTCGTTTCCAGCAGCAGGTGGCAGACGAGCGACAGGATCGCGGTGGCGAGGCAATAGCCGGTCACCACATCCGTCGAGACGGCCTCGAAGCTGCGGGTGGCCAGCGAATAGCCGGCCCAGGTGAAGGCGCAGAGGAAGGCCGCGCCATAGCCGATGAGATAGGCGCTCTCAAAGGCGACGCCGTTGCGCCCGACGATGAGCGCGGTGCCGCCGAGGCCGAGCAGCGTGCCGACCACATGGTTCCAGCGCAGCGTCTCGCCCGGCAGCAGCGCCGAGCCGGTGACGATGAGGAGCGGCCAGAGATAGGCGATCAGGCTCGCCTCGACCGCCGGCGCGTTGCGCAGGGCCGTGAAGTAGAGGAAGTGATAGCCGAAGAGGCCGAGAATGCCGGTGACCCAGACCTTCGCCGGCTGCCTCAGCAGGCGCGCGCGCTGCGGCCGCGCGAGGAGCGCGACGATTCCCGGCAGGCTGCCGATCAGGAAGCAGATGGCGGAAAGCTGGAAGGGCGGCATCTTGCCGGAGGCCGCGGTAAAGAGCGCCAGCAGCGCCCACATCAGGATCGCCGTAAAGCCGATCAGGGTTGCACGTGTCTTCAAGCGTTCGCTCCGCCGGTCTGCCGACCGGCAGCCGCATCAACCGCCGAAGCGCGTGGCCGAGACGGTAACGGGGCCGAGCTTGGTCGGAATCCTCACATAGACCGGAGCATATACATTCGCTTCCTCGGCCTTGGCAAACCAGATTTCCATCGTTTTCAGCCGGCGCAGGTATTCGACGTCGTCGCGGCCCTTCTTGTAGCCTGATTTCGGGATGAAGCGGATGCCGCAGACCACGACCTCGCCCTTGAAGCCCTTGGTGGAGTAGGGCTTCGTGCCCTTCGATGTCAGCTGGAAATCCATGCGGGATTCGCCGTCGAAGATCGGCAGCGTCTTGGGGCAGATGCGCTTGCCGGCAGGAATGATGAGGCCGGAGATCGGGTCGAGCACCGCGCGCATGTCGGCGCTGGAGACGGGCACCCAGTTGGCGGGCTTCTTGCGCGCCGGCACCATGCTGGCATGGATGACATTGCCGTTGCGGAAGGTCACGTCGATGGCGCGGCCGCGCTTGCCGCTGCGATAGGTCACCGAATAGGAGGTGGCGTGCAGGTTGTCGCGCCCGATGGTGCCGGAAACGGAGGTCGTGCCCTGCGTGCGGGAGAAGATGTCGACAAGGCCCGCCGAATGCAGACTGCCGGAAATGGTATAGCGGTTGCCGGAAAATGCCGAGCGGAAGCTGGCGGTGGCGACCGGCAGGCCGGAAAGGCGGATGCTGTAGTCCGTCTGGTGTTGGACTTCCGCAGCCGACAGGGGGCCCACACCGCCCAGAAGCGCAAGCGACGCCGCTGCGCCAGCAATCCAACCCCGCCCGTTCATCGTCTCGACTCCTGGAGCCTTCCGTTTTCTTCGGAAGGCGAATGTACCGTCCTGATCCGGCCGTTCCGGCAAGACCGCGCGAGCCGTGCCGGAAACGTCCCGCAGAAGCCCCGCCTAGCCCGCCATTGCGGCGATTCTACGCCGTGGAAAATCGCGCCTTTGCCTGCTATTGCCTGCAAATCATGACGCTTGGCAACTGAATTCCCGCTGAACGGCAGGTTTGGCTTGACGTCGTCGGCCAGTGTGACTATAGAACCGCAACTTTCCAAAAAGGCCAGACGGACTGCGGCCGGTTTCGGTGCCGGAAACGTATTGTCCTGAACAAGAAAAAATAGGTGTACCATGTCCCGTAGTTGCGAATTGACCGGCAAGGGCGTCCAGTCGGGCAACAATGTGAGCCACGCAAACAACAAGACGAAGCGCAAGTTCCTGCCGAACCTGTGCAATGTCACGCTGATTTCCGACGCCCTCGGCCAGCGTTTCCGTCTTCGCGTTTCCGCAGCCGCTCTCCGCTCGGTCGAGCACCGCGGCGGTCTCGATGCCTTCCTCCTGAAGGCTGAAGAGAACGAACTGTCGATGCGCGCCCGTCTGCTGCGCCGCCAGATCGCCAAGAAGACGGCTGCTGCTGCCGCCTGATCCAGGCAACAGGCCGAAGCATTCTCATTGAGGCTTGACCGCTTTGCGGGCAGGCCTCAATGCTTTGCGCGCAACATCGTTACTCCAACTGGTGGCATCACCCAGGATAAAAAAATGCTCGCGAACCGCGTTACCCTTATCTATGTCCTCTTGATGACGGCCGTGGTCGTCGCCTCCAACGTGCTGGTGCAGTACCCGCTTTCGGGCGAGCTGTTCGGCATCGCGCTCGGCGATCTCCTGACCTATGGCGCCTTCACCTATCCGGTCGCCTTCCTCATCACCGACCTCACCAACCGCCAGTTCGGCCCGCGCGTCGCGCGCCGCGTCGTGGCGGTCGGCTTCCTCGTGGCGGTGCTGTTCTCGATCGGCGTATCCACGCCGCGCATCGCCATCGCCTCCGGCTCGGCCTTCCTTGCCGGCCAGTTGCTCGACATCTCGGTCTTCAACAGGCTGCGGCGGCAGACCTGGTGGCGCGCGCCGCTGATCGCCTCGCTGATCGGCTCGGTGCTCGATACGGCGATCTTCTTTTCCTTCTCCTTCGCGCCGGCCTTCTCGATCTTCGGCCCCAACGACGCCTTCGCGATCGAATGGGCGCCGGTGCTGGGCGTCTTCACGACCGAGATGCCGCGCTGGATTTCCTGGGCGATGGGTGACCTTTCCGTGAAGGTTCTCGTCGGCCTCGTCATGCTGCTGCCCTATGGCGCCCTGATGAGCCGGCTGATGCCGATGCCGGGCGTCGAGAAGACGGCCTGAGACGACGTAACGCCTATTTTTCTGGAAGCAGGCGGAATTCCAGCATCAGGTTGCGCTGGAGGATGGAGTGGTTGTCGTCGGAAACGACGATGATACGGATATCGTCCTTTGCCATCGCCACCACGTCCAGCCCTTCCATATTGTCGATCTGCTGACGGAGGTCCGCGTCGATCAGCACCTCGCCGTCGACGACCGCGCCGGGGCGGATCGTGTCGCCGGCGATCCGGCGAATGCGCATGCCCATGCCGTCCGAAAAGCGGAAGCGGCGCTCCAGAAGGAGGAGATCACCGTTCGGCAGGAAGGCGCCGTCGGTGATGTCCCAGGGTTCGCTGCGTTTCACCGCGAAGAGGCCGGCGCGTGGGCCGGCGAGCACGGCGGCGAAGACATTGCCGGCTGCATCGAGGCTGCGCTCCGTCACGGCCACCGGCATGTTGCCGAGCGGGCCTTCGGCCGGGGACATGGCAAGCGTCTCCATGCCGCGGTTTCGGCGGATTTCCCGCCGCTCGATGGGGAGCGGCAGGCGGCGCTTGGGACCGGCGTCCATGAAGCCGGGGTCGGGATAGGCGTCGATCCGGTGAAGTCCCTCGAAGCTGACGAGGAGTTCGCCCCTGCTTATCGCAAGGCCCTCGGCATCCATCTTCTCCTTGGGATTCCCGTCGCGTCCGTCGCGGTCGATCATCGAGCGGATCTTCATGCCCGCAAGGCCGCTCAACCGGCCTTCGCTGTCGCGCTCGATGCGGCCGGTCAGCCAGTGGCCGGTATCGAGCACCGAGACGAAATGCTCACGGTCGTCGCGGAAGCGGATTGCCGAGACGGCGCCGAGCAGGGGGCTTGACGACGAATAGGCGATGCCCCCGAGGAATTCGAGCTTGCCGAAGATGCGCCGGTCGGAGCCCGGCGTAAATTGCGTGATGGTGCGGCTGGAGACGGGAATATCCGCGGCAGATACCGGCCGCGTGAGCGGCAGGCAGAGCAGGGCGCAAAGAGCGATTGCGGGAAGGGCTGGCCGTCCCCGGTGCCGCGCCCTAGCCGGCACGGCGCCGGCCGGCCGGGCGACGGGCCGTGCTTTCGTCGGCGAAGAGCGAGGCGAGCTGTTCGGTCATGGCGCCGGCCAGTTCGTCCGCATCGACGATGGTGACGGCGCGGCGATAATAGCGCGTCACGTCATGGCCGATGCCGATGGCCAGCAGCTCGACGGGCGAGCGCGTCTCGATTTGTTCGATGACGGCGCGCAGGTGCCGTTCCAGATAGTTGCCGGGGTTCACAGAGAGCGTCGAATCGTCGACCGGGGCGCCGTCCGAGATCATCATCAGGATACGGCGCTGTTCAGGGCGGGCCAGCAGGCGGTCATGCGCCCAGATCAGCGCCTCGCCGTCGATGTTCTCCTTCAGCAGGCCCTCGCGCATCATCAGGCCGAGATTGCGCCTTGCGCGCCGCCACGGGGCGTCGGCGCCCTTGTAGACGATATGGCGCAGGTCGTTGAGGCGGCCGGGCGATTGCGGCTTGCCGCTGGCGAGCCATTTTTCGCGCGATTGCCCGCCTTTCCAGGCCTTGGTGGTGAAGCCGAGGATTTCCACCTTCACGCCGCAACGCTCCAGCGTGCGCGCGAGGATATCGGCGCAGGTGGCGGCGACGGTGATCGGGCGGCCGCGCATGGAGCCGGAATTGTCGATCAAGAGCGTGACGACCGTATCGCGGAAGGTCGTGTCCTTCTCGCGCTTGAAGGAGAGCGGCTGCATCGGATCGATGATGATGCGCTGCAGGCGGGCGCTGTCGAGATAGCCCTCTTCGAGGTCGAATTCCCAGGCGCGGTTCTGCTGCGCCATCAGGCGGCGCTGAAGCCGGTTGGCGAGGCGGCCGACAGCCCCTTGAAGGTGGGCGAGCTGCTTGTCGAGGAAGGCGCGCAGGCGGTCGAGTTCCGCCTCGTCGCAGAGTTCCTCGGCGGTGATCGTCTCGTCGAATTCCTGCGTGAAGACGCCGTAGTCGACCTTCTCGTTGAAGTCGGAGAAGGGCTGGTTCGGGCGGCGGACCTCGCCGGGCTTTTCCGCCTCGTCGCCGTCGTCCTCGACGAGATCGTCGTCGGAGATTTCCGCGCCGTCCATCTCGCCTTCGTCCATCTGCTCGTCGGACGTCTCGTTCTCGTCGGCCGGGGCAGAATCGTCGCCAGCGTCTTCCTGGCTGTCGTTGTCTTCCTGCTCGTCGCTGCGCGGCTGGTTTTCGTCCTCGGGCGTTTCCGAATCGTCCGGTTCGTTTTCGTCCTCGCCGTATTGCTCGGCGACGTTCATCGAGGCGAGCATGTTGCGCACGACGCGGGAGAAGGCTTGCTGGTCGTTGATGGCGGAGGAAAGGCCCTCCATGTCCTTGCCGGCCTTGTCCACGATGAAATCGCGCCAGAGGTCGAGCACCTTGCCGGCCGAGGCCGGCGGGGCCTGGCCCGTCAGCTTCTCGCGCACGATGAGCGCGACGGCCTCTTCAAGGGGGGCATCGGCCTGACGGGTGATCGCGCCGAAATTGGCCTTGGCGTATTTCTCCGTCAGCATGACGTTGAGGTTCTGCGCCATGCCGTGCATGCGGTTGGAGCCGATCGCCTCGACGCGCGCCTGTTCGACGGCGTCGAAGATCGCGCGGGCATCGGCGCCCTGCGGCGACATGGTCGCGTGGATGCGGGCGTCGTGACAGGCCTTGCGCAGCGCCATCGAGTCGCCGAGGCCGCGGGTCAGCGCGACTTCGGCCGGCGAGGGACGCTTGGAAAGCTCGGGCAGGCGGATGCGCTCGCCGGTCATGCCGGGGCGCTCGTTGGCGAAGGCGACCTCCACCTCCGCATCGCCCGAGACGGCGCGCACGCAGCCGGTCACCGCGCGGCGGAACGGTTCCATGTCCACCACGCCGCCGGGTCTCGGCTTCGAATTGTCTCCGCGGGCTGCCATTGCTTCACCCTGCCGTCAGGCCGTCGCTTCCAGGACGATGTTGGCGGCGCTTTCCTTCAGCTCGATGCCGAAGGCGCGCTGGTAGAGTTCGGCTACCAGCGTGCGCTCCAGTTCGTCGCACTTGTTGAGGAAGGTGACGCGGAAGGCGAAGGCGACGTCGCCGAAGATTTCTGCGTTTTCCGCCCAGGTGATGACCGTACGCGGGCTCATCACGGTCGAAAGGTCGCCGTTGATGAAGGCGGCGCGGGTGAGATCGGCGACGCGCACCATGCGCGAGATCGTCTCGCGGCCGTCCTTGCCGGAAGCGAGGCGCTTCACCTTGGCGGCGACGATGTTCACTTCGTTGTCATGCGGCAGGTAGTTCAGCGTGGTGACGATGGACCAGCGGTCCATCTGCGCCTGGTTGATCTGCTGCGTGCCGTGGTAGAGGCCGGTCGTATCGCCGAGGCCGACGGTGTTGGCCGTGGCGAACAGGCGGAAAGCGGGGTGCGGGCGGATGACGCGGCTCTGGTCGAGCAGGGTCAGGCGGCCGGAGGATTCCAGAACGCGCTGGATGACGAACATCACGTCCGGACGGCCGGCGTCGTATTCGTCGAAGACGAGCGCGACATTGTGCTGGTAGGCCCAGGGCAGGATGCCGTCCTTGAATTCGGTGACCTGGAGACCGTCCTTGACGACGATGGCGTCCTTGCCGACGAGGTCGATACGGCTGACATGGCTGTCGAGGTTGACGCGCACGCACGGCCAGTTGAGGCGGGCGGCGACCTGCTCGATATGGGTCGACTTGCCGGTGCCGTGATAGCCGGAGACCATGACGCGGCGGTTATGCGCAAAGCCTGCGAGGATGGCGAGGGTCGTTTCGCGGTCGAACAGGTAGTCCGGGTCGAGGTCCGGAACGTAGGCGTCCGCCTTGGAATAGGCCGGAACCCGAAGGTCCGTATCAATGCCGAAAACCTCCCGTACGGAAACAGTGGTATCCGGGAGGTTGGAAATATCGAGATCCATCTTGCTCATCACGTCTCCGCGGGCGGCGGCCTTACCTCCACCCCAAATTTATTGCACGCCAACTTTGCCTTTTGCTAGACCGCATTATACGCGGGTGCTTGACCGCATTATAAGCGGCCGGGCGCGATTCCGCCCGACTTCGCCAATGCTCTAGCAGAAGCCGGCCTGCTTTAACAATTGATATGCTTGGATGACCGCGCGAAAACGCTCTTCCGAGCCCCTGTCTCCGCCATTTGCATCCGGGTGATGCTTTTTGACAAGCGTTTTATAGGCGGACTTGATGTCCTCCGTCGTCGCACTGGCGGAAAGGCCGAGCGTGTCGAAGGCCTTGGCCTCCAGCGTCTTCAGTTTTCGCGCGCGCGGCTCCATCTGGGGCCTGCGGCCCTTGCCCTCGTTGAAGAAGCCGAAGGGGTCGCGGATGCGCTGATTTGCCCCGGCCGTGCCGGAACGCGCCGTGCCCTGCGCCGGACCGTTCTTGGCGGCCTTGTTGACACCGATCGTCCAGGTGGGGCGGTGGCCGGTGATGGCCTCCTTCTGGTAGCGCGCGATCTCGCCGTCGGAGAGGCCCGAGAAGTAGTTGTAGCCTTTGTTGTATTCCTTGACGTGCTCGAAGCAGAACATGAAATACTGCCCTTCGGCATTGCGGCCGACGGGTGCGCGATGCACGGCATTCTCCTCGCAGCCATCCCACTGACAGGTCGGCGCGGAACGTTCGGGACGCTCCACGCGCCGCTTCGTGCGGATGCGGTCGAAGTATTTGGAATCGAGTTTCATGGCGCTAATTATGGGGCTCCGGAAGGCCCGCAACAAGAATTGACAAAGCGGATTGTTGCTGGCTTTGTGGGACTATTTTTCTGCGTCGCGGCCCGGCGTTTCCGGCCGCCGAAGGTTCCGCAATGTCCATGAAATCCAGCATGACCGGCAAGCTCGAAGCGGCCTTTTCGCCCGAGCGCCTCGAAGTCCTCAACGAAAGCCACCTGCATGCCGGCCACCAGCCGGGGTTCGATGGCGAGGGCGAGACGCATATGCGTATCCGCATCGTCTCTTCGGCCTTTGCCGGCATGAGCCGCGTGGCGCGCCACAGGGCGATCAACGAGGTGGTGAAGGCGGAGCTCGACGCGGGCCTTCATGCGCTCGCCGTCGAGGCGGCCGCACCGGGCGAGCCGACGCGCTGGTAGTCGCTACGTGCCGGCCGGCCCGGGCTCGACCGGGCGGATGCGCAGCTTGGTGATGCGGTTCTTCACCCGCTTCATGACGATGAAGCGCTTGCCGTAGAAGGTGAAGGCCTGCCGCTCCTCGGGGATCGATTTCGATTCGTGGATGACGAGGCCGGCGATGGTCGTCGCCTCCTCGTCGGGCAGGTTCCAGGTAAAGGCGCGGTTGAGGTCGCGGATCGAGACGCCGCCATCGACGACGAGCGAGCCATCCGCCTCCTGCCGCACGCCCTGCATGTCGACGGCGGTCTCGTCGGAGATATCGCCGACGATCTCCTTCAGGATGTCCTGAAGCGTCACCACGCCCTGCACCTCGCCATATTCGTCCACCACGGTGGCGAAATGCTCCTGCCGGCGCAGGAACGCGGCGAGCTGTTCCTTCAGCGTCGTCGTGTCGGGCACGAACCAGGGTTTCTGCGCGACCCTGGTGATGTCGAGGTTCCTCGGTTCCACGCCGGGCTCGGCGAGCGCGCGCAGAAGATCCTTGGCGTGGACGACGCCGACGATGTTGTCCACCGAACCGGCCCAGAGCGGCATGCGCGTATAGGGGCTTTCCAGCACTGCCTTGACGATCTCCTCCGGCGGATCGCCGGCATTCAGCGCCCGCATGGCGGTGCGGTGGACCATGATGTCGGAGACTTCCAGCGCGTCGAGATCGAGCCCGCTCGTAATCCTGTCGCGGTCGGATTTTGCAGCGCCCCCGTCCCGGGAGCGCTCGCCGTCCGCCTCGCGCGTTTCCTGATGCGAGCGCCAGAGGGCGGCAATCGACGAGCGCTGCCGGAAGATGAGGGCGGCGGCGACCAGGCCGAGGACAAGAACGACCCACGGCCAGACGGGAGACGCGAGCGCGGCGGACGTTTCGCCGGTCATTTCGGCAGCTTTTCCTTGAGGAAGGTGACGACTTCGGATTGCGGCACGTCGTCGGCGACAAAGGACTGGCCGATGCCGCGGGTCAGGATGAAGGTGAGCTTGCCGGCCTTGACCTTCTTGTCCTGCGCGATGGCGTCCATCAGCTTCTCGGCCGGCGGCAGGCCGCCCGGAATCTCGCCCATCGTGGTCGGCAGGCCGACCTCGCGCAGATGCGCCTCGACGCGCTTGCCGTCGTCGGGGCTGCAAAGGTTCATCCGGGCGGAGAACTGGTGGGCGAGCACCATGCCGATGGAGACGCCCTCGCCGTGGACGAGGCGGGCGCTGTCATATTGCGTCGCGGCCTCCAGCGCATGGCCGAAGGTGTGGCCGAGATTGAGGAGGGCGCGCTGGCCGTTCTCGCGCTCGTCTGCGGCGACGACATCGGCTTTTGCCTGGCAGCTCGTGGCGATGGCCGTAGTGCGTGCCTCGCCGCCGGCGAAGACGTCGCGCCAGTTCTTCTCCAGCCAGGCGAAGAAGTCGGGCTTGTCGATCAGGCCGTATTTGGCCACTTCCGCATAGCCGGCGCGGAATTCGCGCGGCGAGAGCGTGTCGAGCACGTCGGTATCGGCGAGCACGAGATCGGGCTGGTGGAAGACGCCGATGAGGTTCTTGCCGTGCGGCGAGTTGATGCCGGTCTTGCCGCCGACGGAGGAATCGACCTGCGCCAGAAGCGAGGTCGGCACCTGGATGAAGCGCGAGCCGCGGCGCACGATGCCGGCGGCAAAGCCGGTGAGGTCGCCGATGACGCCGCCGCCGAGCGCCACCACGGCGTCGTTGCGCTCGATGCGGGCGGCAAGCACACTGTCGCAGACGCTGATCAGGTGCTCGAAGCTCTTGGTCTTCTCGCCGGCCGGCAGCACGAGCGAGACGGCCTCGATGCCTTCCGCCGCAAGCGCGGCCATGAAGCCGTCGAGATAGATCGGCGCGACATGCGCGTCGGTGATGACGGCGATCTTGCGGCCCTTGAGGCGGCTTGCGATCTCGCGGCCGGCGGCAGCGATGAGGCCGGGGCCGATCAGGATATCGTAGGAGCGGTCGCCGAGGTCGACACGCACGGTGCGGCGCGCGGTGGCAGTGGCAGTCATGGTCATCTCGTCAGGGTTTGCGGGCGGCGGCGGCGATCGCGGTGAGCACCTCCTCCACCATGGTTTCCTTCTTCACGTCGCGCGACATCACGGTCAGATCGGCTTCCGCATAGATCGGGTAACGGGCATTCATGAGGTTTTCGAGCGTCTGGCGCGGGTTCTCGGTCTTCAGGAGCGGGCGGGTGTCGCGCTTGTTGACGCGTTCCCAGAGCACGTCGAGATCGGCATTGAGCCAGACGGTGAGCCCGCCGCGCTTGATGTTGCGGCGGGTGTTCTCGTTGATATAGGCGCCGCCGCCGGTGGAGACGACACGCGGGCCGGAGCGCAGCAGGCGCTTGATGACGCGGGTTTCCAGCGCGCGGAACTCGGCCTCGCCATAGGCGGCGAAGAGATCGGTGATCGACATGCGCGAGACGCGCTCGATCTCGTGGTCGGAATCGACGAAGGGAATGCCGAGCGCCTGCGCCGTCATGCGGCCGATGGCCGATTTGCCGGCGCCCATCAGGCCGATCAGGACGAGGTTTCGCTTGCCGAGTGCGGCGCGGGCCTCGGCGGCGAGCGTGAGAGGGGCCTGGTCGATCAGCTCGGTCATGGCGTTTTCCGGGGTTTCGCTCCTTTCCGTATCGACAAAAGCGCCGGAAGCGTCAAGCCTGCGCCGTGTCGGAGGCTGCGGATGGCCGGTGCTTCGAGCCCGATCCCGGGCCTGCCGCCCTTGCGCTCGGCGGGTGGCGAGGCGATATAGGGGGCATCGCCCCGGAGACAGCCATGCCCACCCTTTTCCGCTTCCTGTTCTTCTGCGCCGTGATCGTCGGATCGGTCTATGGCGTGATGGTGGCGCTGGTGACCTTCGTCGAGCCGACCGAGCGGGAGGTGACGATCCGCATCCCCTCCGAGCGGGTGAACCCGCCGCAATGAGGGACCCATCCGCACTCCAGGTCGAGTCCTTCCTCGAGATGATGAGCGCCGAACGGGGCGCAGCGACGAACACGCTGCAATCCTACGAGCGCGACCTCGAGGATGCGCGGTCCTTCCTCAACGAACGCGGCGTGCGCCTTGCCGAGGCGGCGCCGGACGATCTCAGGGCCTATCTCGGCCATCTCGCAAAGCAGGGGTTTGCCGCGTCCTCGCAGGCGCGGCGGCTGTCGGCGCTGCGGCAGTTCTTCAAGTTCCTCTATGGCGAGGGCCTGCGCGGCGACGATCCGACCGGCATCCTCGATGCGCCGAAGAAGGGGCGCTCGCTGCCCAAGACGCTGAGCGTCGACGACGTCACGCGCCTGATCGGCCGGGCGGAGGCGGAAGCGGCGGAGCCCGGCGGCAACCTTCTCCTCAAGCGGCGCATGCATCTGCTGGTCGAGCTTCTCTATGCGACGGGCCTGCGGGTCAGCGAGCTGGTCTCGCTGCCGGCGAGCGTGCTGGCGCAGACGGGACGCTTCCTCATCGTGAAAGGCAAGGGCAGCAAGGAGCGGCTGGTGCCGATGTCGCGCGCCGCCGTTTCGGCGCTGGAGGCCTATGGCGAGACGCTGGCGGCCGCGATCGGCGACGATCCGGCGGCAGGCACCTTCCTCTTCCCGGCTCAGAGCAAGGAGGGGCACCTGCCCCGGCAGGTCTTTGGCCGCGACCTCAAGGCGCTCGCCGGCAGGGCGGGCATCAGGGCCGCGACGCTCTCGCCACATGTCCTTCGCCATGCCTTCGCCAGCCACCTCCTGCAGAACGGCGCGGACCTTCGCGCCGTGCAGGAACTGCTGGGTCACTCGGACATTTCCACGACACAAATCTATACGCATGTGCTGGAAGAACGGCTGCACCAGCTCGTTCAAACCCATCACCCTCTTGCCAAACAGGCAAAAAAACCGGATTAGGACCCCTCCCGCTTGCGACTGGCCCCTGGCCGAGCGCAGCCTGACGCGGTTTGAGCAAACGATCGGAAACGCATCTCATGCACAACTACCTCGATTTCGAAAAGCCCATCTCGGATCTCGAAGGCAAGATCCACGAGCTGAGAAAGCTGGCGGAAGAAGACGAGAGCATCGACACGAGCGACGAGGTCGGCAGGCTCGAAGTTCGCGCCCGCGAGGCGACGGCGGATATCTATTCCAAGCTGACACCCTGGCAGAAGACGCAGGTCGCGCGCCATCCGCAGCGTCCGCATTTCGTCGACTATGCCGCGCAGCTCTTCGAGGAGTTCACCCCGCTTGCCGGCGACCGCAAGTTCGCCGAGGACGAGGCGATTCAGGCCGGTCTCGGCCGGTTCCGCGGCGAGGCCGTCGCCATCATCGGCCAGGAAAAGGGCAACGACACCAAGTCGCGCCTCAAGCACAATTTCGGCAGCGCCCGGCCGGAAGGCTACCGCAAGGCGATCCGCGTCATGGAAATGGCCGACCGCTTCGGCCTGCCCGTCATCACGCTGATCGACACGGCCGGCGCCTATCCCGGCATCGGCGCGGAAGAGCGCGGCCAGGCGGAAGCCATCGCCCGCTCCACCGAGATGTGTCTCAATATCCGCGTGCCGATCGTCTCCGTCGTTCTCGGCGAGGGCGGCTCGGGCGGCGCGATCGCCATCGCCACCGGCGACCGGGTCTACATGCTGGAACATGCGATCTATTCGGTGATCTCGCCGGAAGGCGCGGCCTCCATCCTCTGGCGCGATTCCACCCGCGCCAAGGAAGCGGCGAGCAACATGAAGATCACGTCGGAGGACCTGAAGGCCCTCGGCGTCATCGACGGCATCATTCCCGAGCCGGTCGGCGGCGCGCATCGCGATCCCGCGGCCGTCATCGGTCGCACGGGCGACGTCATCGCCGCCGCGCTGAAGGACCTTTCGGCCAAGCCCGGCGACCAGCTTCGCAAGGATCGCCGCCAGCGCTACCTGAATATCGGCCGCCAGCTCTGATCCGCCGGCAGCGCTCGCACCCTTCGCCCCATCTCGGCCACAATCCTTGTGTGTGAAGGGGCTGCGGTCGTCCGGCAGTCTCGCGAAAGAATTCCCGGTTAAGAGTTTATGAAGTATAAGCCGGTTACGACTGCGCGTCCCGCCCTGCCGGCGCGACGGCTCGCGATCTGACGATAGTTCACGGACCCTTGCATGCGCCTTACCGTTCTTGCCGCCGTTTCGCTTCTCGCCGTGGTCACCGCGGGATGCACCAATGAGACGCTCGACTCGTTCGACAAGGTCGACGTCGACATCTCCAAGGTGTCCAGCAAGACCGGCTACCAGCTTTCGCCGGCGGTGCTGACCAAGTTCTCCAAGATGAACATCGACCGGTCCTCGCCGATCATGCTGCGCATCCTGAAGGAGGAGGGGCGGCTGGAAGTGTGGAAGGCCGACCGTTCCAACCGGTTCCAGATGGTGCGCAACTACAAGATCTGCGCCTGGTCCGGCAAGCTCGGCCCGAAGACGAAGGAAGGCGACCGCCAGGCGCCGGAAGGCTTCTATCCGCTCTCGCGCGGCCAGATGAACCCGAATTCCAGCTACTATCTCGCGATCAACACCGGTTTCCCCAACACCTATGACCGCGCCAACAAGGCGAGCGGCACCAATCTGATGATCCATGGCGCCTGCTCCTCGTCGGGCTGCTATTCGATGACCGACGAGCAGATGCTCGAAATCTTCGCCTTCGCGCGCGACGCCTTCGACGGCGGGCAGAAGGCGGTTCAGCTCCAGGCATTCCCCTTCCGCATGACCGCGGAGAACATGGCGCGGCACCGCGACAATCCGAACATCGAATTCTGGAAGATGCTGAAAGTCGGCTGGGATCACTTCGAGATCACCAAGCGGCCGCCGGAGGTCAATGTCTGCGAAGGCAAGTACGTCTTCAACCAGCAGGCCGACAAGCCCTTCTCGCCGGCCGGCGCCTGTCCGGCGATGACGACGCCGTCGTCGCTCGACGTCGCGCTTTCCAGCTACAACAAGACCTATGCCACGGCCTATGCCAAGGCGATGAGCAAGTACCAGGGCACCGTCTGGATCGAGCCGTCGGAAGCCCAGCGCAAGGCGATCGTCGCCGACCAGCGCAAGGGCCGCGAGCTTGCCTATGCGCCGACGGGCAATTCGCTCGATGCCGGCAAGCTGATGACGCAGCAGGAGATCGAGGCGCAGAAGCGCAAGGCCGAGGAGGCCGAAAAGCGCAAGCTCGAAGCGGAAGAACGCGCCAAGCAGGCGGTCGAGCAGGCCAGGCTCGATGCCGAGCAGAAGAAGGTCAAGGAAGTGGAAGACCTCGCGGCGGACGTTGCCGCCGAGAAGGCGCAGAAGCAGGCGCATGGCGCAGGCGCTCTCCCCGTTCCGGAAGAAAACCCCGGCGTGACGGTCGTCGAGAAGCCGGAGAAGAAGCCGTTCTGGAAGCTCTGGGCCGCCAAGGAAGAGCTGCCGGCCAAGGCCGAGCCTGTCGCGGAGGCCTCGCAGCAGGCCGGCGAGGCGAAGGCCGATGCCGGGCAGCAGGCCCAGAAGGAAGCGCGCAACCCGGCCACGGCCGCAAGCGCCGAAAAGGCGAAGAAGCCGGTGGATGCGGCCGGTACGCAGCCGGTGCCGGAAGAGAACCCGGCCGTCGAGGTCGTGGAGCAGGCGCCGAAGAAGCCCTTCTGGAAGTTCTGGCAGAAATGAGTTCCCCGGCGGGCGATGTCGAGGTCTACGATCTGCGCGGCCTGAAATGCCCGTTGCCGGTGATGAAGACGCGCAAGCGCCTTTCGAGCATGGCGGCGGGCGCCGGCCTCTGGGTCGAGACGACCGATCCGCTCGCCGTCATCGACATTCCCCATTTCTGCCGGGAGGACGGCCATCTGCTCGAGGCGAGCGAGCGCGTCGAGGCGGGGCACCGTTTCCTGATCCGCAAGAAGGCCTGAGCGGGAGCGTTTCTGCTCTTCTTCGGATCGCGAAAACGCTCCGGCATTCTGGTTTTGCGCATTTCCGAACGCAAAACCGCGAGGCACTTTTGCTGGAAATGCTCTAGAACTTCAGGCCGGGTATGGCGAGCGGGTTGTCGGCAAGCGCCGCGCGGTCCGGGCGGTCGATCTTCGGTGTGCCGGTGAAGGCGTCGAACAGGTCGCGCACGAAGGCTTCCGGCAAATCCCTGGTGATCAGCACCAGCCGCGTGCGGCGGTCGTGCGGGTCCGGCCAGGCGGCGAGCCGCTCCGGCGGATGGAAGACGCTCTGGACGCCCTGCAGCACCAGCGGGCGCTCCGGGCTGTTGCTCATCAGCACGATGCCCTTCATGCGCAGCAGCTTTTCGCCATGGGCCGAGCGCAGGAGATCGATGAACATTTCCAGCGCCATCGGGTCGATGGGACGGTCGTGAACGATGCTGAAAGAGCGGATCGTCGCATCGTGCCGCGTCACGTCATGGGCATGCTGGTGGTGGTCATCATGGTCGTGGCCGTGATGGTGATGTCCGTGATGGTGATGATCATGATCATGATCATGATCATGGTGGTGATGGTGGCCGTGCGCCTCCTCGTGCAGCCAGCGGCGGACGTCCGGGATCTTGCTGCCGAGATCGTAGAGGCCGTTGGCGAGAAGATCGGGGCCCGCGAGGCCGGGCGTGTCGACATCGGCGACCGCGGCACGCGGGTTGAGCGCGGCGATCTCCTGCCTGATGGCGGCGAGCGTTTCGGCGTTAGCAAGCGAGGTCTTGCTGATCAGCACGCGGTCGGCGACGGCGACCTGCTTGACCGCCTCGGGATGGTTGGCGAGCGTCGGGAGGCCGTTGACGGCATCGACCACGGTGATCACGCCGTCGAGGCTGAAGGACTGGGAGAGGATGGGATTGCCCATGACGGCCTGGAGCACCGGGGCGGGATCGGCAAGGCCGGTCGTCTCTATCACGATGCGCTTCAGCGGCTGGATTTTGCCGGTCTGCATGCGGTCCATCAGGTCGGCGAGCGTATCGACGAGCTCGCCGCGGATCGTGCAGCAGAGGCACCCGTCGGAAAGCTCGATGATGCCGTCGCCCGACTGCTCGACGAGCAGGTGGTCGATGCCGACCTCACCGAACTCGTTGATGATGACGGCCGTGTCGGTGAGCGTCGGGTCCTTCAGGAGGCGATTGAGCAGGGTCGTCTTGCCGGCCCCGAGAAAGCCGGTCAACACGGAAACCGGCACGCGCCGCTCGGCAAGGGTCATGGTCATCCGTCCTGTCAGAAAGTCGGCCGCGGGATCGGGATCGGCACGTTGACCATATCGCCGATGTCGCCGGCGGCAACCTGTTCGCCGGCCACCGGCTTTTCTTCCTCGCCGGCCATCAGCCCGGCATAGACGAGCTTCAGGGGGCGGCTTACCTCATGGATATAGGGGGAGGTCAGCTTCTGGCGGCCGGCCTCGTCGCGGCCCTCGCTGCGTATCTTGGCAGCGTGCTTGGAGCAGATATCGGCGGAGATGTCGGCGACGATGTCGCGCGTCTCGCCATAGGGGCGGAGCTGGCCGAGCGTCGGCACGTTGCCGGTGCGCGTCGTCAGGCCCTTCTGCAGCATGCCGGCGGAGATGTCGGCGCGGGCGCCGAGGCTGTCGGAGCCGAGCACCACGGAGACGACGCTGCGGCCGTTGCGGGTCGCCGAGGAGACCTGGTTGAAGCCCGCCGCGCAGATGAAGCCGGTCTTCATGCCGTCGGCGCCGTCGAAGCGGCCGATCAGCATGTTGTAGTTCGGATATTGCTTCTTGCCGGTGGTGAAGCCCTCGAGCGCGAAATAATGGGCATATTGCGGGAACTCGCGCTTCAGCGTCACGGCGAGCACGGCAAGGTCGCGCGCGGTCGTGTACTGGCCCTTGCCGGGCAGGCCGTGCGGATTGATGAAGTGCGACGAGCTCATGCCGATGCGGGCGGCTTCAGCGTTCATGCGGTCGACGAAGCCCTGTTCCGAGCCGCCGACCGATTCGGCAAGGGCGACGGCGACATCGTTGGCCGACTTGACGAGAATGATCTTCATCGCGCTGTCGAGCGTCATCTTCTGGCCGGGCTTGAAATACATCTTGCTCGGCGGTTCGGAAGCCGCGTTCTTGCTCATGACGACGGGGCTTTCAAGCGTCTTCTCGCCGGCCTTGATGGCGCGGAAGACCGTATAGGCCGTCATCAGCTTGGTCAGCGAGGCCGGATACCAGCGCTGGAACGCATCCTCGTGCTCGATGACCTTCAGCGTGTTGACGTCCACCAGCATGCGGGGATTGGCCGCGGCGCTGCCTGCCGCAAGGGACGTGGTGAGCAACAGGGCGGAGCCCAGAAACCATGCGCTCCGGCGCGTCGTTCGTCCGTTCATCTGCAAAGGCCTGTCCTCGAAATCGGGAGTTGTCTCGAACCGTCGCCCTATTTAACCTATATGGCATCGAGATGGCAAAGCCGTCGAACACCGGTGGCCGACTTTCAGGCCGAAATCACAGGAAGTGTTGCATGCCCGTTCTGAACCGCGCCGCAGAATTGCAGGATGAAATCGCCGGGTGGCGCAGGCACCTGCACCGGGAGCCGGAATTGCTCTTCGCCGTGGAGAAGACCGCCGCCTTCGTCGCGGAAAAGCTGCGCGAATTCGGCGTCGACGAGGTGGTGACGGGTATCGGCCGCACCGGCGTCGTCGGTATCATCCGCGGAAAGGGCGAGGGGCGCACCATCGGCCTGCGCGCCGACATGGACGCGCTGCCGATCGACGAGACGAGCGGCAAGCCCTGGTCCTCCACCGTCAAGGGCAAGATGCATGCCTGCGGCCATGACGGCCATACGGCCATGCTGCTCGGCGCGGCGAAGTACCTTGCCGAGACGCGGAACTTCACCGGCAATGTCGCGGTCATCTTCCAGCCGGCCGAAGAGGGCGGCGGCGGCGGCAACGAGATGGTCAAGGACGGCATGATGGAGCGCTTCGGCATTGCCGAGGTCTACGGCATGCACAACCTGCCCGGCCTGCCGGTCGGCGCCTTCGGCACGCGCCCCGGCGCGATCATGGCGGCGACGGACGAGTTCAACATCAAGGTGAAAGGTCGGGGCGGCCATGCGGCGCTGCCGCACAAGACGGTCGATCCCATCGTCATCGGCGCGCAGGTGGTGACGGCGCTGCAGACCATCGTCTCGCGCGTCGCCGATCCCATCGCCTCGCTCGTCGTGTCCGTCACCAAGTTCAATGCGGGCTTTGCCCACAATGTCATTCCCGAGGAGGCTCAGCTTGCCGGCACGGTGCGCACGCTGAGCCCGGAGATGCGCGAGGAGGCGGAGGCCCGCATCCGGCAGATCTGCGCCGGCCTTGCCGCCGCCCACGGCGCGGAGATCACCGTTGCCTATCACCGCAACTATCCCGTCACCGTCAACCATCCGGAAGAGACCGGCCACGCGGTTGACGTGGCGCGCGGCATCGCCGGCGAGGCGGCGGTCCATGCCTCGCTCGACCCGATGATGGGCGGGGAGGACTTTTCCTACATGCTGCTCGCCCGGCCGGGCGCCTTCATCTTCGTCGGCAACGGCGATACCGCCGGCCTGCACCACCCCGCCTATGACTTCAACGACGACGCCATCCCGCATGGCGTGACCTACTGGGTCAAGCTCGCCGAAAGCCGGCTTGCCGCCTGACGCGAAAGCCCGGCTGCCGGAGCGGCAGCCGGGTACCTTGTGGGGATCGTTGCCGGCGATCAGCCGCAGATCTTGACCTTCTTGACGACCAGGTTGCCCCACTTGTTGTAGTGCTTCACCTTCTTCCAGTAGCAGTCGTAGCCATAGTCGTCATAGACGGTGACATAGCCGCCATTGCCCCAGCCATGACCGTGGCCATGTCCCCAGCCGTGGCCATGGCCATGACCGAAGCCGAAACCGACGGAAAGGCCGCCGGCCTGCGAGGGGGCGGCGAAGGAAAGCGCTGCGAGGGTTGCTACGGCAGCGGACAGGATGAACTTGCGCATGGGACATTCTCCTCTGGGTTCAGGGGATGGAGCCATCTCCATCCGATGACCCGAGTGTCTCATGATCCCGCCCGGCGGGCTGTTCCGCAGGGAACTCGGCGCGGGGCACTGAAAATCGCTTGGCTTAGGCCCTCGGCTTTTGTATGGGTGCAGTCAGTGGTCCCGTAGCTCAGCAGGATAGAGCACCAGATTCCTAATCTGGGGGTCCCGCGTTCGAATCGCGGCGGGATCACCATTTTTTCCGAAGAGGATTGTCAGACGTCTTCCGTCTCGCGCTCTGGCGTGACGACGCGGGGCTTCGCGCGCACGGCGGGGACGATGGAGGGCTTTGCGACGACCTTCGGCTGCGGGGCCTTTATGCCGAGCATGTTGCGGATACGGTCCGAGACCAGCGGGCGGAAGCGGCTGGCGCGGAAGGGCATGTCGACGGCGCCGTAGCCTTCCGGGCCGTCGTCGTTGCCGCGATAGAGCTCCATCAGCTTGATGCCGTAGAAGTCGCCGTCGACATAGTGGCGATAGTGGCCCGCCCAGCGGACCGTATAGATCTGGCCCTTGCGGATGCCCTGGTCGATCGAGACGTTCTTGAAGCGGTCGTTGACGCAGACCACCTTCTGGCCGACGCGGAATGTGGGCATGCGCTTCTCTCCCCCGGTGCTGCCTCAGCCGGACTTGCGGCAGGTGACGCCAGGCGCGTTCTCGCCGCGGGTGAGGTCGTAGAGCGTCGCCTCGTCGCCCTTGGTCCACCACTCGTAATGGCCGCCGGCATATTTCGCGCCGGAGGCGGCCATGACGTTGGCGGCGATGACCGTCTCTTCGCCGATGCGCACGACGGCCAGCGAATTGGCGCCGACATTGATGTATTCAACGCTGATGCGCTGATCGGCGTCGCACTGGTAGTTCAGCGTTTCGCGCACCACGCTCTGTTCCGGTCCCGGCAGGCGGATGACGATGTCGGTGTTGTTCTTGAGGCCGGCAAGACGGATCGCCGGGGCGCCTTCCTTGCCCGTCAGGTGCAGGATGCCGTTTTCGAGCTTCCAGGAGGTGACGGTGCCGAGCGCGTCGAAGAACTTCTGCTCCTGGTCCATGATGGCCGGGGCGCACATCTTGCGCGTGGCGGCAGCGGGGGCGAAGGCGATGTTGCCGTTCTGCACCTTCAGCTTGCCGCGATAGGTGTTGCAGCCGCCATTGCCGCCATAGGAGCCGTCCGGCTTGATCTCGAGCGTCGTCTGCAGGTTGTCGATGACACCGTTGCCGCCGATATCCTCGGCCAGCCAGGTGCCGCCGAGACCGCCCGGGACCGGCTCGTCGGCATAGGCCGGAGCTGCCGCCAGAAAGGCAAGGCAGGCGAGGGTCCATACTCTCAGGCGTCGGTGCACGAATTTCTCCAATCGCGTCAGCGCGGAATGCCGCTTCGCCGGGACGTTATGGCCGTCCGGGTGAAAAGGTCAAGCCGCGGGTTCCAGAACAGGGGCCGTGCCTTCGCTTTACAGCATTTCCATGACTTGTTGCAGGCGTCTTTCGCCTGTAGAGCCTTTTGCTCGATAACAAGAAAAACGCGGAAATCACCATGGCTCCCGATGCGCGGCCGAAGCGCCGCATCACCATTCTCGGCTCGACAGGCTCCATCGGCACCAGCACGCTCGACGTGGTGCGCCAGCTCGGCGGGCGCGAGCGCTACGAGGTGCTGGCGCTGACCGGCAACGGCAATGTAGATCTTCTCGCCGCGCAGGCGAAGGACTGCGGCGCGCGGCTGGCGGTGACGGCGGACGAGAGCCGCTACGGCGCGCTCAAGGATGCGCTTTCGGGCAGCGGTATCGAGGCGGCGGCCGGGCGCGAGGCGCTGCTGGAGGCGGCTTCCGCGGATGCCGACTGGGTGATGGCGGCAATCGTCGGCACGGCCGGCCTTGCGCCGACGCTGGCGGCGGCCAGGAAAGGCGCGGATATCGCGCTTGCCAACAAGGAATGCCTCGTCTCGGCCGGTGACCTCTTCGTAAAGGCGGTGGCGGAAGGCGGCGGGCGGCTCATTCCCGTCGACAGCGAGCACAGCGCAATCTTCCAGGCACTGGAGGACGACCAGCGCCACGCCGTCGAGCGCATCGTGCTGACGGCATCCGGCGGCCCCTTCCGCACCTGGAGCCGCGAGCAGATGGCGGGCGTGACGGCCGATATCGCGCGGGCGCATCCCAACTGGTCGATGGGCCTCAAGATCTCCATCGGCAGCGCCTCCATGTTCAACAAGGCGCTGGAGATGATCGAGGCGAAGCATCTCTTCGACGTCAGGCCGGACCAGATCGAGGTGGTGGTGCATCCGCAGTCGATCATCCATTCCATGGTCGGCTATGTCGACGGCTCGGTGCTGGCGCAGCTCGGCGCGCCGGACATGCGCACGGCCATCGGCTATGCGCTGACCTATCCCGAACGTTCGTCGCTCAATGTCGACCGGCTGGATTTCGCAAAACTCGCGCGGCTCGATTTCGAGGCGCCGGACGAGGCGCGCTTCCCGGCGCTGAGGCTTGCCCGCACGGCGCTCACGCGCGGCGGCCTGCAGGGCGCGGTGATGAATGCCGCCGAGGAGGTGGCGTTCCATGCCTTCGTCGCGGGGCGCATCGGTTTCCTGTCGATGGCCGACGTCGCGGAGACCGTCATGGACAGGCTCAGCCACCTGCCGCCGGCCTCCTCCATGGGCGACGTCTTCGCCGCAGACGAAGAAGCCCGGCGGGTGGCCGCCGGGCTCGTTGGGTAACAGCTTCGTCTCTGCGTATCAGGCGACGGCGCGGGCCAGCGCACAGCGCGACCACAGCGCATGCAACGCGCCGACAAGGTGCTCGATATCGGCATCGGTGTGCAGCGGCGTCGGCGTGATGCGCAGGCGCTCGGTCTTCTTCGGCACGGTCGGGTAGTTGATCGGCTGGACGTAGACGCCGAAATTGTCGAGCAGCAGGTCCGAGATCCACTTGCACTTGGAAGCGTCGCCTACCATCACCGGCACGATATGGCTCGGATTCGGCATGTGCGGAATGCCGTTGCGGTCGAGCGCCGCGCGCAGCTTGCGCACGCGCGCCTGGTGGGCGAGGCGTTCCACCTGGCTTTCCTTCAGGTGGCGGATCGAGGCGAGGGCGCCGGCGGCGAGCGTCGGCGGCAGGGCGGTCGTGAAGATGAAGCCCGATGCGAAGGAGCGGACGAAGTCGCAGAGCGCGGCCGAGCCGGTGATATAGCCGCCCATGACGCCGAAGGCCTTGCCGAGCGTGCCCTCGATGAGCGTCAGCCGGTGCATCAGGCCCTCGCGCTCGGCGATGCCGCCGCCGCGCGGGCCGTACATGCCGACGGCGTGCACTTCATCGAGATAGGTCATCGCGCCGTACTTGTCGGCGAGGTCGCAGATTTCCTTGATGGGGGCGATGTCGCCGTCCATCGAATAGACCGATTCGAAGGCGATCAGCTTCGGCGCCTTCGGGTCGGCGGCAGCAAGCTTGGCTTCGAGGTCCTTGAGATCATTGTGCTTCCAGATGACGCGCTCGCATTTCGAGTGGCGGATGCCCTCGATCATCGAAGCGTGGTTCCCGGCATCGGAGAAACAGATGATGCCGGGGATCTTCGAACAGAGCGTGCCGAGCGCGGCCCAGTTCGAGACGTAGCCCGAGGTGAAGAGCAGGGCCGATTCCTTGCCGTGCAGGTCGGCGAGCTCTTCTTCGAGGAGCACATGATAATGGTTGGTGCCGGAGATGTTGCGGGTGCCGCCGGCACCGGCGCCACACTGGTCGATGGCGAGTTTCATCGCCTCGACGACCTTCGGGTGCTGGCCCATGCCGAGATAGTCGTTGGAACACCAGACCGTGACGTCCTTCGGGCCTTCCGCCGTGTGGCGCGTCGCCCTGGGGAAGCTGCCCTTGTGGCGCGCGAGGTCGGCAAAGACGCGATAGCGGCCTTCCTGATGCAGGCCGTCCAGCTCGTTCTTGAAGAAAGTCTCGAAGTCCATCCAGAGTCTCCAGTCCGGCGAAATCCCGGGCATCATCGTCATTGGCTGTCGTTCATCGGCTACACCCGGCCCGGCTTTGCCGCAATGCAAAGCGCTGCGGCAAATCGGCGCCACCTTTGAACCATTCCAATGTATCCTAGGCCCCCAAAGGCCATTCCATGTTGATGCATGTCAAGTCTGCATGAAAAAAGGACGGCCTCAACCGTCCTTTTCATCGAACAGTTTCAGCTTTTGCAACGCTATCCGGCGGCGGCGACGGCGCGCTTGGCCATGACCCTCACGAGGTTCGCGCGATATTCGGCATTGCCGTGGATATCCGACAGGAGGTCGGCCGCATCCACGGAAACGCCGGCCGCCGCATTCGCTGACCAGTCGGCGGCAAGCGCCGCCTCCAGCCCGGCATGGCGGAAGACGCCGTTGGAGCCGGCCCCCGTCACGGCCACCCGGACGCCGCCATCCCCCTTCGCCACGAAGACGCCGGCCATGGCATAGCGCGAGGCAGGGTTGGGGAATTTTGAATAGGCGGCCTTTGCCGGAGCATCGAAGCTCACCGCCACGATGATCTCGCCCTCTTCCAGCGCCGTCTCGAAGAGGCCGGTGAAGAAGGCGTCGGCGGGAATCTCACGCCTGTCGGTGACGATGATCGCCCCCAGCGCCAGCATGGCGGAGGGGTAATCCGCCGCCGGGTCGTTGTTGGCGATGGAGCCGCCGATCGTGCCCATATGGCGGACATGCGGGTCGCCAATATGGGAGGCGAGATGGGAGATCGCCGGGCAGGCGGCCTTCAGCTGTGCCGAGGTCGAGACTTCGTAATGCGTCGTGCCGGCGCCGATGCGCACGCGGTTGCCGCTGACCGATATGCCCTTGAGTTCGGCGACATGGCGAAGGTCCACGAGGTCCGAAGGCGCGGCGAGCCGCTGCTTCATGGTCGGGATCAGTGTCATGCCGCCGGAGACGTATTTCGCCTCGTCGGAGGACGATTGCAGCTTGACCGCGTCGGCGACGGAGGAAGCGCGATGGTAGTTGGTTGCGTACATGGCTTCCTCCCGTCAGTTGCTTGCCGCCAGCGCCGCCCAGACCTTCTGGGGCGTCGCGGGCATGGTGAGGTCGTTGTTGCCGATGGCGTCGGTGATGGCGTTCATCAGCGCGGGCGGCGAGCCGATGGCGCCCGCCTCGCCGCAGCCCTTGATGCCGAGCGGATTGTTCGGGCAGGGCGTGACCTGGTGCGAGACCTGGAAGGAGGGCAGGTCGTCGGCGCGCGGCATGGTGTAGTCCATGTAGCTCGCCGTCAGGAGCTGGCCGGTTTCCGGGTCGTAGTGGACGCCCTCCAGCAGCGCCTGGCCGATGCCCTGCGCGATGCCGCCATGCACCTGTCCCTCGACGATCATCGGGTTGATGATGTTGCCGAAGTCGTCGGCGGCGACGAACTGGACGATCTTCGTCTTGCCCGTTTCCGGGTCGATCTCGACCTCGCAGATGTAGCAGCCGGCCGGGAAGGTGAAGTTGGCCGGATCGTAGAAGGCGCCTTCCTTGAGGCCCGGCTCCATGCCGGAGGGCAGGTTGTGCGCCGTGTAGGCGGCGAGCGCCATCTGGAACCAGGGAACCGACTTGTCGGTGCCGGCGACCTTCAGCGCGCCGTTCTCGACGACGATGTCGCTCTCGTCGGCTTCCATCAGGTGCGCGGCGATCTTCTTGGCTTTCGCCTCCACCTTGTCGAGCGCCTTGACGACGGCGGACATGCCGACCGCGCCGGAGCGGGAACCGTAGGTGCCCATGCCCATCTGCACCTTGTCCGTGTCGCCATGCACGATGGAGACGCTGTCGATCGGCACGCCGAAGCGGTCGGCGACGAGCTGGGCGAAAGTCGTCTCATGGCCCTGGCCGTGGCTGTGGGAGCCGGTCAACACCTCGATCGTGCCGACGGCATTGACGCGCACCTCCGCCGATTCCCAGAGGCCGACGCCCGCGCCGAGCGAGCCGACCGCGGCGGACGGCGCGATGCCGCAGGCCTCGATATAGCAGCTCATGCCGATGCCGCGCTTCATGCCGCGGCTGGCGGCCTCCGCCTTGCGGGCCGGGAAGCCGTTCCAGTCGGCCGCCGCCATGGCGGCCTCCAGCGACGCTTCGTAGTCGCCGGCGTCGTAGTTCATGATGACGGGCGTCTGGTGCGGGAAGGAGCGGATGAAGTTGATGCGGCGAAGTTCGGCCGGCGAAACGCCGAGTTCGCGCGCCGCCGTCTCCATGGTCCGTTCCAGCAGATAGGTTGCCTCCGGCCGACCGGCGCCGCGATAGGCGTCGACGGCGACGGTGTTGGTGTAGACGGCCCGCACATTGGCGTGGATGGCCGGGAAATTGTACTGGCCGGAGAGCAGCGTCGCATAGAGATAGGTCGGCACGGCGGAGGAGAAGAGCGACATATAGGCGCCGAAATTGGCGATGGTGTCGACCTTCAGCGCCGTGACGCGGTTGTTCGCGTCGAAGGCCATCTTGACCGTCGAGACATGGTCGCGGCCATGGGCGTCGGTGAGGAAGGCTTCGGTACGGTCGCTCGTCCATTTCACCGGAACGCCGGATCGCTTCGAGGCCCACAGACAGACAATCTCTTCCGGATAGATATAGATCTTCGAGCCGAAGCCGCCGCCGACGTCGGGGGCGATGACGCGCAGCTTGTTTTCCGGCGCGACATTGTAGAAGGCGCTCATCACGAGGCGCGCGACATGGGGGTTCTGGCTCGTCGTGTAGCAGGTGTAGTGATCCTCGGCCGAATCGTAGATGCCGAGCGCGGCGCGCGGCTCCATCGGGTTCGGCGCGAGGCGGTTGTTGACGATCTTCATCTCCGTGACATGGGCGGCCGCGGCGATGGCGGCATCCGTCGCGGCGCTGTCGCCGATCTCCCAGTCGTAGATGAGGTTGCCGGGGGCTTCCGGGTGGAGCTGCGGCTGGCCGGCCTCCAGCGCCTTCACCGCATCGGTGACGGCGGGCAGGACCTCGTAGTCGACGACGACGGCTTCGGCCGCGTCGCGCGCCTCGCCCATGCTGTCGGCCACGATAATCGCCACGGCATCGCCGACATAGCGCACCGTCTCGTGCGCCAATGGCCGCCAGGCGCCCATCTTCATGGGGGTGCCGTCCTTGGAATGGATCATCCAGCCGCAGATCAGGTTGCCGATGCCGTCGTCGAGCATCTGCCTGCCGTTGAGTACGGCGATGACGCCCGGCATGTCCTCCGCCGCCGACGTGTCGATGCCTTTGATTCTCGCATGCGCATGCGGCGAGCGCACGAATGCGGCGTAGCGCATGCCCGGCACGGACATGTCATCCGTGTAGCGCCCCTGGCCCATGAGGAACCGCTTGTCTTCCTTTCGCGCGACGCGCGCGCCGATGCCTTCGACACCCATCTTCATCTCCTCCAGAGAAGTGAGGCAGCAGGCACCGGCCAACAGGCGTTCGGGATTTCACCGTCGCGCAACTGGCCGCCAATCGGCTGCTGCCTGTTGCCTGACGCCTATTCCGCAGCCTGCCGGCCTGCCGCGCTCATTTCCTCCGCGGCGGCGAGGATGGCTTTCACGATGTTGTGGTAGCCGGTGCATCGACAGATATTGCCTTCGAGGTTCTCGCGAACCGTCTGCTCGTCGAGTTTTCCGCCATGGCGGTTGATCATGTCGACCGCCGTCATCACCATGCCGGGCGTGCAGAAGCCGCATTGCAGGCCGTGATTGGCCTTGAAGGCGGCCTGCACGGGATGCAGTTCGCCATTGGCCGCAAGGCCCTCGATGGTGAGGATTTCGGAGCCGGCGGCCTGGGCCGCGAGGATGGAACAGCTCTTCACGGCCTTGCCGTCCATATGTACGACGCAGGCGCCGCACTGGGACGTATCGCAGCCGACATGGGTTCCGGTAAGACTGAGCTGGTCGCGCAGGAAATGCACAAGGAGGGTGCGGTCCTCGCACTCCTTGCTCACCTTCCTGCCATTGACGGTCATTGCCACTTTCGCCATTCGTTCCTCCCTGGCGGTTCATGCACCGCTGGGCCGTTCGATCCGACGTGGCATGCAGCGGGCGTCCTCACGACGCGGGCCCGGGATCTAATGACGCCAGCATTGTCTTCGCATGCATCTGTTCCGGCACTGCGGGCGCGACGGGAAATCCTCCATCCCCTGTGCGCCCCGGCAATCACATCATTTGACGTTTTGACCCGGCGATCAACCGGTACTTTCAACGGCGGGTGAAATTTCTCGTGAGCGCCTGCATGTCGAGGGCGTTAAAACGAAACGGAAACGCTGTTTATTCGCGCCGTAAAAAAATACTTTCCAACCATGGACTTCCCTGTTTCCGGCGATATTTTCAGTGTCGGACAGACCTGACCGTCGTCGACGGCCCCGGTATGTTGCTGAGTAGAAGGGGGCAGGGTGGACCCGGAAAACCGGGCCGCCGTTCAACTTTGGAGAAGGTTCATGAAGAAAATCATTGCGCTCGTTCTGGTCGGCATGGCCGTTGCCAGCTGCACGCAGACGGAAAAGGGTGCAGGTATCGGCGCCGTCTCCGGCGCGATCATCGGCGGTGCCGTCACCGGTAACGTCCGTGGTGCGGCTGTCGGTGCCGCCATCGGTGGCGTTTCCGGCGCCGTGATCGGCAGCGTTTCCGATCAGCCCGGTCAGTGCTACTACCGCGACCGCCACGGTCGTCGCTATATCGATCGTTGCCCGCGCGACTATTATTGATCGCCAACGGCTGCAACCTATGCGAAGCCCCGGAGGTTCTCCGGGGCTTTTGCTTGCCTGCCGCCGGCATAAAATCGCCTGCGACGCTTCAAATCTGGCGCGCCTGCGTGTAAAACCGCCGTTAACATTACGGAAAACCTAACACGTTAGGGTCTTTTCCTGCCTGAGAGCTCCGGATGGATCGGAGCGCCTGAAGTCCGTGTCGGAAGCCGTTCGCGCACCGCACCTTGAAGGAGAAAGGCGACGGATAGCTGCGGATGCGGGATAAAGTGAACCGGCCGGAAAAGAGTTTTGCGTTTCTGAAGGCTGGCACCGCCCTCGCGGTCGCCGCAGCGCTCGTCTGTGGTCCGCTGGCCGCAAATCCGGCTCTTGCCTTCGAACTCTTCGGCATGAAATTCTTCGAAAAGGAGAAGGACACCGCCGAGGTCATCGATCCGGTCGATTATTCGCTGACACTCGATCCGGGCACCGAGGACGGCGACCTCACGAAGGCCGTCGAGAATGCCGCCTATCTGAAGCAGGACGAGGGGACGCCGGTCTCCGGCGACCTCGGCCTCGTCATCAAGGCGCGCGACGACCGCGACCGCATCCTTGCCGCGCTCTACGAGAACGGCCGCTATGGCGGCGTGGTGAACGTGACGGTCAACGGGCAGGACCTCGATTCTCTGCCGCCCAACCCGGAATTCAACCACCGCGGCGCGATCCCGGTGACGATCAGCGTCGAGCCCGGCCCGGTCTTCACCTTCGGTGAGGTGGCCTTTTCGGGCGATGCCGAGGGACGCAATCCGGCCGATTACGGGCTGGTGCCGGGTGCGCGGGCCGATTCTACCATCATCCTCAAGGCCGGCGAGAAGGTCGTCGTCGATCTCAAGGCGGAAGGCCGGCCGCTGGCCAAGCTGACCGAGCGCAACGCCACCGCCGACCACAAGACGCAGACCGTCGACGTGGTGATCGCCGCCGAGGGCGGGCCGGTCGCGCCCGTCGGCGCGGTCGGCGTCAACGGCACCAAGACGGTCGATCCCGGTTTCGTGCAGCGCTATTCGCGTATCAATGCCGGCCAACCCTATTCGCCGGAAGCGCTGACCAAGGCGTCGGAGCGGCTGCGCGCGCTCGGCGTCTTTTCAAGCGTGACGATCCGCGAGGCCTCCAAGCTCGCGCCCGACGGTTCACTGCCGATGACCATCGAGGTCTCCGAGGGCAAGCACCGCTATTTCGGCGTCGGCGCGCAATATTCGAACACGGACGGCATCGGCCTGCAGGGATATTGGGGGCATCGCAACCTTTTCGGCCAGGCCGAATCGCTGCGCATCGAAGGGTCGGTCAACCGGATCGGGGAATCGGATATCGGCGATCTCGACTATTCGACCGCCATCCTCTTCTCCAAGCCCGGCGCCTTCGGCCCGGCCTCGACGTTCAATGCCAGCCTCAAGGCCTCGATCGTCGATCCCGACGCCTACAAGGCCTTCACCACCACGGCGGCTGCGGGCGTCAGCGTCGAGCTTTCCGACAAGGACACGGTGAGCGCGGGCGCCGAGCTGAGCTGGGCCGATGTCGAGGACGCGTTCGGCAAGAACAAGTACCTGACGGCGAGCATTCCGATCGAATATGTGCGCGACACCCGCGACGACAAGCTGAACCCGACGGAAGGCTACCGCTTCCTGATCAACGCGAAGCCGAGCTACGAAACGCAACGCGGCACGTTCTTCTCCAGCTTCGAAGGCGCGATCACCGGCTACAAGGCGCTCGGCGCGGAGGATCGCTTCGTGCTCGCGGGCAAGCTTGCCGGCGGCACGATCATCGGCGGCGACCAGCTTTCCGACATTCCGGCGACGCGCCGCTTCTATCTCGGCGGCGGCGGTACGGTGCGCGGCTACGGCTACCAGGAGATCTCGCCGCGCAACGGGGCGAACCAGCTCCTCGGCGGGCGTTCCTACATGGCGGCGTCGGCGGAAGTCCGCATCGGGATCACCGAGACGATCGGCCTTGTGCCCTTCATCGACGCGGGCACGGTCTCGATCGACGAGATCCCGGATTTCAAGGATATCCGGGCCGGCGCCGGCCTCGGCCTGCGCTATGCGACGCCGTTCGGGCCGCTCCGCCTCGATGTCGCGGTGCCGCTGAAGAAATATCCCGGCGGAACCTCCTTCGGGGTCTATGCCGGCATCGGCCAGTCCTTCTGACTGTCGCCCCAATTTTCATCTAGGCTCTTGATCGCATGCGCGATTGGGATTCTAGACGTTGAGGAGCGATTCCGCGCTCCCCGCACGCGAAATGGATGAAGCATGAACAGGCTTTCCCGAATTCTCCGCGCAACGCTCCGCTATGTCGGCTACGGCCTTGCCGTCCTCGTCGTGCTCGCCGTCGCGCTGCTGGGCTTCGTCGGGTTTTCGGACAGCGGCGCCCGCCTGGCGGTTTCCTATGCGGAGAAGATCGCGGCCGCGAACGGGCAGGTCATCTCGATCAGCGAGCCCTCGGGCCTTCTGACGGGCAAGCTGCGCGCCGGCGCGATCACGCTCGGCGACGAGAAAGGGACCTATGCGGAAATCCGGGACCTTGCCGTCGACTGGTCGCCGCTGCGGCTCCTGTTCTTCAGCTTCGACGCGTCGCGGGTGTCCGCTTCGTCGATCTCGCTGCTCCGCCTGCCGGAGGCCAAGGCCGATGCGGAACCGACGGAAAGCAAGCCGTTCAGCCTGCCGGTCGAGGTGCATGTGGGTTCGCTCGCCATTCCCGAACTCTTCGTTTCGGGAAGCGTTGCCGGCCGTGACCAGCGCATCGTCGTGTCGGGACGGGGGGATGCGACGGCGGACAGCGTGGCGATCAAGCTTTCGGCCTCCGAAAAGGCGCGGCCCGATGCGCGCATCGCGGCCGATATCGTCTTTAATCCGGCCGCCAACGAACTGCGGCTCGAAGCCGATGTCGCCGAGCCGAAGGGCGGCATTCTGGCGGGGCTGCTCAAGCTGCCGGACGAGCCGGCCGTGGCGATCCGCCTGACGGGCGACGGCCCGCTCTCGCAATGGAAGGGACGGCTTTCCGCCGCGCTCGACGGCACGGAAATGCTGCGGGTCGACGGCCGCCATGACCTGGCGCAGGGCGGCCTGCATACCATCGCGCTCAATGGCGGCGGTACGTTCGACGCGCTGATGCCGCCGCAGCTTCGTCCGCTCTTTGCCGGCGAGACCGGCATCGACGTGGTCGCCGCCTTCGACGGTTCGGACATGTTGCGCATCGAGAAGGGCGCGATCTCGACGGGCGCGATGACACTTGCCGCCTCTGGCACGCTGAGCGCCAAGGGCAGCAACGACCTCGACGTCAAGCTTTCCGGCAAGGACGGTCCTATCGATTTCCGCTGGCCGCTCGCCGATGGCGACGCCCAGGTGGTGATCCACGACGCCGACCTTTCGCTGACCGGCGAGGCGAGCGCGGCAAGGCTCGAAGCCAATGCGACCGTCGCCGCCGCCGAGCTGCCGGCCGGGCGCATCCAGGATATCCGCCTTGCCGCCCGGAGCGATGCCTTCGATGTGGCCAACCAGTCCGGCCGCATCGACGTGACGCTCGAAACTGGCGCCATGGTCTTCGCCAATGCCGATGTCGACCGAATGGTGAAGGGCCCGGCGAAACTCACCGCGACGCTGAATGTCTCGCCCGGCGAGATCGCTTTCGATCCGGCGACGCTTGAAAGCGCCAGCATCGGCGGCACGCTTTCCGGCCGCTACGGGCTGGAAAGCCGCGAGGCGGACGTCAATTTCCGTCTCTTCGCCCTGCCGGCCGTGCTGCCGCCGGCCCTTGCCGGCAAGTTCGACACGACGATCGCTATGGAGGGCCGGGTTCAGCTCGCCGGCGACGGCGGGCTTCAGGTTTCCGGCCTCACGGTGAAGTCCGGCACGCTGGAGACGGCGGGCGATGTCTCGCTCGTCAAAGGCAATGTGGAGGCCGCGCTCACCGGCAAGGTGCTGAATCTCGGCAAGCTGCTTGCGGATGCGGCGGGTGAGGCGGCGTTCGAGCTTTCCGCGAAGGGACCGCTTTCCGGGCCCGACGTTTCCGCGAAGATCATCTCCAGCGGGGCGACGCTTTCCGGCCGCACGCTCAGCGACCTCGTGGTGACTCTGAAGGGCAAGGCGGTCGCCGACAGCCCCTCCGGCGAACTGACGGCGACCGGCGCGCTCGACGGGCAGGCGATCAATGTGCGCTCCAGCATCACCTCGGAAGGCGGGCGCATCTCCGTGCCGGTTCTGGAGGCCGAGATCGGCCCGAACACGCTGAAGGGCTCGCTGGCGCTGGCGCCGAACTTCATGCCCGACGGCACGATCCGCTTCGATTTCCCCGATCTCGGCCTGCTTGCCGCCATGGCCGGCCAGCAGGCGGCGGGCGATCTGTCCGGGCAGGTCGAGATCGCGACGGGCAACGGCAAGACTTCTGCCACCGTGCAGGCGTCCGGCGCCTCGATCCGCCGCGATGCCGTGAGCATTACAAAGCCCGCCGTCGACCTTTCCATCACCGACCTTGCGACGGCGGCGATCACCGGCACGGTGCGCGCCGAGCAGGTCGCCTCGGGCGAGAACAAGCTGGAGGCGCTGAAGCTTGCCTTCACCCGGGAAGGACAGGCGACGAATTTCGATCTGACCGGCCGCCTCGACGGTGCGCCGCTCCTCACCAGGGGCAAGGTGCTGCAGCGGGAGGGCGGGCTCGATGTTGCCCTGCAGGCCTTCGAGGCCGCGCCGCGCCGCATTGCCGTCAAGCTCGCCAAGCCGACGACGATCGGCGTGACCAACGGCGTTGCGACGCTCGACGGGCTCACCATCCAGGCGGGCAGCGGTTCTGTTGCCGTTTCCGGCAAGGCGGGCGAGACGCTCGACCTGTCGCTGCGGCTCAATGCCCTGCCGGCCGCGCTCGTCAACAATTTCGCCGCCGGGCTCGATGCGGACGGCGCGATCGGCGGCACGGTGACGGTGAAGGGCAAGGCGGCGGCTCCCGTCGTCAACTATGCGCTCGACTGGAAGGGCGCGGTGACGAGCCAGACGCGCGGTGCCGGCATCGGCGCGCTCGACATCAATGCCAAGGGCGAATTCGCCAACAACCAGGTGCGCCTCGATACGGTGCTTTCCGGTAGCGGCGGGCTTTCCTTCCGCGGCGGCGGCACGGTCGGCATCGGCGGGGCGACGCCACTCGGGCTGAAGTTCAATGGCACGGTGCCGTTCAGCGCCCTGCAGGGCCAGCTTTCGGCGCAGGGCTTCGTGCTGACGGGCAATGCCAATGTCGACCTTACCATCGGCGGCACGGCGGCGGCGCCTTCCGTCACCGGCAGCATCACGGCGAGCGGGGCGCGCCTCGTCGACGTGCGCCGCAACCTTGCCGTCGAGAACCTCACGATCCGCGTCAACATGAACGGGCGCCAGGCGGTGATAGAGACCGTCTCCGGCAAGCTGGCGAGCGGCGGGCAGCTTTCGGCGAGCGGCACGGTCGGGATCGATCCTGCGAGCGGCTTTCCCGTCGATGTGGCGATCAAGCTCGGCGACATCGTCTATGTCGACGGCACGCTGGTGACCGGGAACATCGCCGGCGACCTGACGCTGAAGGGGCCCGTCGCGGACCTGGCGCTCGCCGGCAAGGTGCGCATCAACAAGGCGAACATCACCATTCCGCAGAAACTGCCGGCATCGCTTTCGGAAATCGACATCAAGCACCGCAACGCGCCGGCGGACGTCAAGCGCATGACCGCGGACGTCCAGCGCCAGCAGGGCTCCAGCGGCGCCTCACGCGGCATCGCGCTCGACCTCACCATCGAATCGCCGGGCCAGCTCTTCGTGCGCGGCCGCGGCATCAATGCCGAGATGGGCGGCAATCTCAAGATCACCGGCACGTCCGCGTCGCCGGTCGTCTCGGGCGGTTTCGAGCTGGAGCGCGGGCGCATGGAGATCCTGACGCGCCGCCTCGATTTCACCAGCGCCCGTATCGGCTTTGCGGGCGGGCTGGTGCCGACGGTCGATCTCGTCGCCTCCAGCACGGCCGGCACGACGGAAATCACCGTGACCGTGACGGGTCTTGCCAGCAACCCGACGGTGACCTTCGCCTCCTCGCCCTCGCTGCCGCAGGATGAAATCCTGGCGCAGCTCATCTTCAACCGTTCCATGTCGAACCTTTCGGCGGTACAGATCGCGCAGCTTGCCTCGGCGGCCAGCCAGCTTGCCGGCGGCAGCTCCACCGGCCTGCTCGACAGCCTGCGCAGCAAGCTCGGCGTCGACGACCTCGACATCACGACGGATGCCGAGGGCCGGGCGGCGGTGTCGGCCGGCAAGTATCTCAACGAGCGCACCTATATCGAGCTGAAGCAGGATCCCGAGACGAACGGGGCGAAGGCCGTGATCAACCTCGATGTCGGGCGCGGGCTGAAGCTGCGCGGCGAGGCCGGCAGCGCCGGCAGCGCGGGTGCGGGCATCTTCTACGAGAAGGAATATTGATGCCGCGCGCAGCAATCCGCAAAGCGTTTGAAAGATTTTAACCAGAGCGTGCATAGGATCGCCGGGATACGCAGACCAACTGGGAAGACCGCTCGATGACCTCCATCAACACGGCCGGCTTTGCCGGCGACACGCTCGAAATCATCGCATTCCGCCTGCACGATCAGGAATTCTGCGTGAAGACGACCACGATCCGCGAAATCCGCGGCTGGGCGCCGTCCACGCCGATCCCGCATTCTCCGCCGGACGTCATCGGCGTGATGAACCTGCGCGGCACGGTGATCCCGATCATCGATCTGGCGCACAAGCTCGGCATGAAGAGCACGGAAGCCAACGAACGCAGCGCCATCGTGGTCGCCGAAGTCCACAACATGGTCGTCGGCCTCGTGGTCGACCGCGTGTCGGACATCCTGACGATCCGCAGCGAGCAGGTCCAGCCGGTACCGGAAGTGACGACGTCCTTCGACAAGGCCTATGCGGAAGGCATCATCGCCCATGAGAACGGCATGATCTGCTTCCTGAACCTTGCGCGCATGTTCAAGGAGCGCGACATGGAAGACATGGCCGCCTGAGCGAAGCGATACCGTTCAAACATGCAACCGTCCTGTGCACGCAGGGCGGTTTTTTGTTGCCTTCAATCGAGTGCAACTTTTGCGTTTGTATTGAGATGGGTCGACCGCGCATATCCTTCCCTTACGTGAGTTTATCGCCATCCGGCGATCTGCAAATCGGCTCATATGCAACCATACCTAGATTTCACCGTCTGCGTTTCATCAATTTTTAAGCCTATAATTCCATCTTTGATTGCAGGTGCGCATTTTGGCGCGGGCAGGGCCCTTCCCGCGATGATTGAATTCATAAATTCTAATCATGGTTCGCCGTGGCGGCCATGTCATATGACAACAATTGACGACCGCCACGTCGCCATCCGAGAGCCCGTGGCCGTCGCACAAAGGGACAGGCCATGCTTTCATTTGCAAAGTCTTCGGATGCGGCCCGCATCATCGACGCGCTGTCGCGTTCGCAGGCCGTGATCCATTTCGACCTCGACGGCACCATTCTCGAAGCCAACGAAAACTTCTGCCGCGCGCTCGGCTACGAACTGAAGGAAATCGTCGGCAAGCATCACCGCATCTTCTGTGATGCCGCCTATACGGCAAGCGAGGACTACCGGCAGTTCTGGGCGCGGCTCGGCCGCGGGGAATACGATTCCAACAGCTACAAGCGCCTGCGCAAGGATGGCGGCGAGATCTGGATCCAGGCGACGTACAATCCGGTCCTGCGCGGCGGCAAACCCTACAAGGTGGTGAAGTTCGCCAGCGACATCACCGAGGCGAAGAAGCAGGCGTCGGAGGATGCCAGCAAGCTCGATGCGATCTCGCGCTCCCAGGCGGTGATCGAGTTCACGCCGACCGGCGAGATCCTGCATGCCAACGAGAATTTCTGCGCGGCGCTCGGCTACGACCTTTCCGAAATCCGCGGCAAGCATCACCGCATGTTCTGCGATCCTGCCTATGTGCAGACGCCGGCCTATGCGGAATTCTGGAAAAACCTCGCGGACGGCCGGTTCATCTCCAACGAATTCGTCCGCTACGGCAAGGGCGGCAAGGAAATCTGGATCCAGGCTGCCTATAACCCGATCCGGGACCTCAACGGCCGCGTCTACAAGGTCGTGAAATTCGCGACCGACGTGACGGAGCGCATGTCGGCGATCAACACGCTCGGCGCGGCGCTGAAGGCGCTGGCCGAGGGCGACCTCACGCAGAACCTTGCGACATCCTTCGTGCCTTCGATGGAAACGGTCCGCAAGGACTTCAACGAGGCCGTCACCGGTCTGCATGAAGCGATGCGGACGGTCGAGGCCAATGCCAATGCGATCGCCTCCGGCGCGCAGGAGATCCGCTCTGCGGCGGACGATCTTGCCAAGCGCACCGAGCAGCAGGCGGCCTCCGTCGAGGAGACGGCCGCCGCCCTCGACGAGATCACCACGACGGTCGCCGATTCGAGCCGGCGGGCGGACGAGGCCGGCACGCTCGTCTCCAAAACGAAGGTGGGGGCGGAAAAGTCCGGCGCGGTGGTGAAGAAGGCGATCGACGCGATGGGTCAGATCGAGCAGTCGTCGCGCGAGATCTCCAATATCATCGGCGTCATCGACGATATCGCCTTCCAGACCAATCTGCTTGCCCTCAATGCCGGGGTCGAGGCGGCGCGGGCGGGCGAGGCCGGCAAGGGCTTCGCCGTTGTGGCGCAGGAGGTGCGCGAACTCGCGCAACGTTCGGCAAGCGCGGCCAAGGACATCAAGGCGCTGATCACCACCTCCGGCGAGCAGGTGAAGAGCGGCGTCGCCCTCGTCGACGAGACCGGGCGGGCCTTGCAGGAGATTCTCGCCCAGGTGCAGGAGGTCCACACCAACGTCGCGGCCATCGTGGAAGCCTCGCGCGAGCAGTCGACCGGCCTTCGCGAGATCAACCAGTCGGTCAACGCGATGGACCAGGCGACGCAGCAGAATGCGGCGATGGTGGAGGAAAGCACGGCCGCGAGCCACGCGATGGCCCGCGAGGCCGATGCGCTGCATGCTCTCATCCGGCGGTTCCGCCTTGCCGGCAGCGCGCAGCCCGTCCAGCAGGCGGCGGCGCCCGCCCATGTCGCGCAGCTTCATGCCGCGGCGCGCAACATGCGGTCGCCGCGTGGCTCGGCGGCGGTGGCGGAGAGCTGGGAAGAGTTCTGAGCAGACGATAGAACGGCCGGCAGCGATGCCGGCCGTTGACGGTCAGGCAAGGCCGATCGGCGCATCCATTTGGGGCACGGGCCGATGAATCAGCGGCACGGCTTCGAGGACGAGGCCGTCGAGACCCTCGCCGCCGTGATTGTCGACGAGGTCGAAAAGCTGGCGGCGCATGCGCGGCTCCCAGAACTTGTTGATGTGGGTGGCGACACCGCCCGGCCGTTCATCCGCAGGCTGGGAATGGAAGAAGGTGGCGATCTGGTTTGCCATCCTGATGATCTTGTTGTCGTCCGACATGCCTGCCTCCAAGAACAATTCCAGTAAAAGCGCGAAGCGGCCTTGCGTCCGGAATTGCGTTAAAACAATGCTCTAACCGTTGCCCACCCGGCGCGCGGCATCGGCGACGACGCGCTCCGCACCAGTGAAAATCTCGAATTCGTCGCCGCGCACCAGCGCAATCAGCGTCATGCCCGCCTCTTGCGCCGTGCGGATGGCGAGTGCGGTCGGCGCGGAAATGGCGATGATGAAGGGACTGCCGATGACCGCCGTCTTCTGTACCATTTCCACCGAGACGCGGCTCGTCACGACCACCGCGCCCGCGGCTCCCGCATGGCCCGCGCGCCTCGCGGCTCCGACGAGCTTGTCGAGCGCATTGTGCCGGCCGACATCCTCGCGCACGGCGACAAGGCCCTTGCCGGGCACGTAGAAGCCGGCGCCGTGCACGGCGCGCGTCACCATGTGCAGCGGCTGCTGGCCGTTCAGCAGGCGGACCGCCTCGACCACGTCCTCTTCGCTCAAGGTAAGCGAAGAAGAACTAACGGAGGGCGTCACGCGCACGGCCTGCTCGATGGATTCGATGCCGCAGAGGCCACAGCCGACCGGGCCGGCCATGTGGCGGCGGCGGGCAGTCAGGGCGTCGTTTTGCGCATCCGCAAGGCGGATCTGAAGGTCGATGCCCTTGTCTTCCGCTACCGCCTCGACGGTTTCGATCTCGGCCGGATCGGCGATGATGCCTTCCGTCAGGCTGAAGCCGACGGCGAAATCCTCAAGGTCGGCGGGCGTCGCCATCATCACGGCATGAGTCGAGCCGGCATAGGAGAAGGCGACGGGCGTCTCCTCGGGAACGATGCGCTCGCCCGCCGTCAGCCGCCCGCTGCGGCGGGCGGTTTCGGAAACCTTGCTCGTGGTGGCGAAACCGGGCACGGGCGCTCCTATTCTGCCGCCTCCAGCTTGCCGGCGATGCGGCGCGAGCGCTTCGACAGCTCGTCATATTCGACCTGCCAGTCGGACGGGCCGTTGGAAGGCGAGATCTGCACGGCCGTCACCTTGTATTCCGGGCAGTTGGTCGCCCAGTCGGAGAAGTCCGTGGTGATGACGTTGGCCTGCGTGCCGGGATGGTGGAAGGTCGTATAGACGACGCCCGTCGCGACGCGGTCGGTGATGAGGGCGCGCAGCGTCGTCTCGCCGGCGCGGCTCGTCAGGCGCACCCAGTCGCCGTCGCGGATGCCGCGGTTGTCGGCGTCGTGCGGGTGGATTTCCAGCCGGTCCTCCTCGTGCCAGACGACGTTGTCGGTGCGCCGGGTCTGGGCACCGACATTGTACTGGCTGAGGATGCGGCCGGTGGTGAGCAGCAGCGGGAAGCGCGGGCCGGTCTTCTCGTCGGTTGCGACATATTCCGTTCGTATGAACTTACCCTTGCCGCGCACGAAGCCGTCCGTGTGCATGATCGGCGAGCCGAGCGGATGCTGCTCGTTGCAGGGCCACTGCACCGAGCCGATCTTGTCGAGATAGTCGTAGGAGACGAGGGCGAAACTCGGCGTCGTCGCGGCGATCTCGTCCATGATCTCGGAGGGATGCGTGTAGTTCCAGTCGAGGCCCATCGCCTTGGCGAGGTTCTGCGTGACCTCCCAGTCGGCATAGCCGTTCTTCGGGGTCATGACGCGGCGCACGCGGTTGATGCGGCGCTCGGCATTGGTGAAGGTGCCATCCTTTTCGAGGAAGGTCGAGCCGGGCAGGAAGACATGGGCGTAGTTCGCCGTCTCGTTGAGGAAGAGATCCTGCACGACGACGCATTCCATGGCGGCAAGGCCGGCGGAGACGTGTCGCGTGTCCGGGTCGGACTGGAGGATGTCCTCGCCCTGGATGTAGAGGCCCATGAAGGTGCCCTCGACGGCGGCGTCGAGCATGTTGTTGATGCGAAGGCCCGGCTCGTTGTTGAGCTTCACGCCCCACATCTTCTCGAAGACGTCGCGGGTGGCGTCGTCCGAGATGTGGCGGTAGCCCGGCAGCTCGTGCGGGAAGGAGCCCATGTCGCAGGAGCCCTGCACGTTGTTCTGGCCGCGCAGCGGGTTCACACCGACGCCCTCGCGGCCGATATTGCCGGTCGCCATGGCGAGGTTGGCGATGGCCATGACGGTGGTCGAGCCCTGGCTGTGCTCGGTGACGCCAAGGCCGTAATAGATCGAGCCGTTGCCACCGGTGGCGAAGAGGCGGGCGGCGCCGCGTAGCGTCTCGGCCGGAACGCCCGTCAGGGCCTCTGTCTCTTCCGGGCTGTGGCGCGGCTCGGCGACGAAAGCGGCCCAGTCCTCGAATTCCGACCAGTCGCAGCGCTCGCGGATGAATCTCTCGTCGAAGAGGCCTTCCGTCACGATGACATGGGCGAGCGCGGTGACGACGGCGACGTTCGTGCCGGGCCTCAGCGGCAGGTGATAGGACGCCTTGACATGCGGCGAGGAGACGAGGTCGATGCGACGCGGGTCGACGACGATGAGCTTCGCCCCCTGGCGCAGGCGCTTCTTGAGGCGCGAGCCGAAGACGGGGTGGGCGTCGGTCGGGTTGGCGCCGATGATTATCACCACATCCGTGTGCTCGACGCTGTCGAAATCCTGCGTGCCGGCGGAGGTGCCGAAGGCCTGGCCGAGGCCGTAGCCGGTCGGCGAATGGCAGACGCGGGCGCAGGTATCGACATTGTTGTTGCCGAAGCCGGCGCGGATCAGCTTCTGGACGAGATAGGTCTCCTCGTTGGTGCAGCGCGAGGAGGTAATGCCGCCGATGGAGTCACGGCCGTACTGATACTGGATGCGGCGGAATTCGGCGGCCACGTGGGCATAGGCCTCCTCCCATGTCACTTCCCGCCACGGATCGGAAATCTTCTCGCGGATCATCGGGTTGAGGATGCGCTCGCGGTGTGTCGAGTAGCCATAGGCGAAGCGGCCCTTGACGCAGGAATGGCCGCGGTTGGCCTGCCCGTCCTTCCAGGGCACCATGCGCACCAGCTCCTCGCCGCGCATCTCCGCCTTGAAGGAGCAGCCGACGCCGCAATAGGCGCAGGTGGTGACGACGGAATGTTCCGGCTGGCCGATCTCGATCACCGACTTTTCCGTCAGCGTCGCGGTCGGGCAGGCCTGCACGCAGGCGCCGCAGGAGACGCATTCGGAATCGAGGAAATGCTCGTGCATGCCGGGGGAGACGCGGCTGTCGAAGCCGCGGCCCTCGATCGTCAGCGCGAAGGTGCCCTGCACTTCCTCGCAGGCGCGCACGCAGCGCGAGCAGACGATGCACTTGGAGGGGTCGTAGGTGAAATAGGGGTTCGATTCGTCTTTCGGCATCCAGCGGGCATTCGCCTCGCCGTTGTTGCGCGCCATGACGTGGTTGTCGCCCTCATAGCCGTAGCGCACGTCGCGCAGGCCCACGGCGCCGGCCATGTCCTGCAATTCGCAGTCGCCATTGGCCGCGCAGGTCAGGCAGTCGAGCGGATGGTCGGAGATGTAGAGCTCCATCACGCCCTTGCGGATCTGCTTGAGGCGGCTCGTCTGGGTATGGACGACGAGGCCGGGCGCGACGGGCGTCGTGCAGGAGGCGGGGGTTCCGTTGCGGCCCTCGATCTCGACGAGACAGAGACGGCAGGAGCCGAAGGCGTCGACCATGTCGGTGGCGCAGAGTTTCGGCACCTGGATGCCTGCCTCCATGGAGGCGCGCATGATGGAGGTGCCCTCGGGAACGGAGATCTCGTTTCCGTCGATGGTGAGCGTCACCATCTTCTCCGAACGGGAGGCGGGGGTGCCGAAGTCGATTTCAGGAACGAGGGGCATGGGAACCTCCGGGCAATTCTGCACCGCTCATGGCGGCGACTTGGGTTCAATTCTTAAGGTTTCGTCTCGGCGAGCGTCGCCGCGACGAGCGCGTTGGCATGGCCATGGCCGAGACCGTGCGTTTCCTTGAGGAACGCGACGATCTGCATATGCGCCTTGCCATCCTGCGCGCGGATGATGTCTTTCCAGTGCTCTATCGGCTGGCCGTACGTCTTCTCGATGGAGGGGAAGTAGGAGGCCGGGCCCTTGACCTTTTCCGTCTCGCTCATTCCGCAGCCTCCACTATCGGCGCCGGCGAAAAATCTTCCGGGAAATGGGTCATGGCGCTCATGACCGGGTAGGGCGTGAAGCCGCCCAGCGCGCAGAGTGAGCCGAACTTCATCGTGTTGCAGAGATCGGCCAGCAACTCGCGGTTCTTCTCCGGCTCGATGCCGCGCGCGATGTTGTCGGCTGTCTCGACGCCGCGCGTCGAGCCGATGCGGCAGGGCGTGCACTTGCCGCAGCTTTCGACGGCGCAGAACTCCATGGCGAAGCGGGCCTGTTTCAGCATGTCGACCGTATCGTCGAAGACAGTGATGCCGGCATGGCCGATAAGGCCGTCCTTCGCCGCGAAGGCCTCGTAGTCGAAGGGCGTGTCGAACAGCGCGCGCGGGAAGTAGGCGCCGAGCGGGCCGCCGACCTGCACGGCGCGGACCGGACGGCCGGAGGCGGTGCCGCCGCCAATTTCGTCGACGATCTCACCGAGCGTCAGGCCGAAGGCGGTCTCGTAAAGGCCGCCATGCTTGACGTTGCCGGCGATCTGGATCGGGATCGTGCCGCGCGAGCGGCCCATGCCGAAGTCGCGGTAATAGTCCGCACCCTTGTCCATGATGATCGGCACGGAGGCGAGCGAGATGACGTTGTTGACGACCGTCGGGCGGCCGAGGAAGCCCTGCAGGGCCGGCAGCGGGGGCTTGGCGCGCACGACGCCGCGCTTGCCTTCCAGGCTGTTGAGGAGGGCCGTCTCCTCGCCGCAGACATAGGCGCCCGCGCCGGTGCGGATTTCCATGTCGAAGGCCCTGCCGGAACCGAGCACGGAAGGGCCGAGCACGCCGGCGGCGCGCGCGACTTCGACCGCCTCGCTCATGATGGCGATGGCGTGCGGATATTCCGAGCGGGTGTAGACGTAGCCCTTCGTCGCGCCGGTCGCGAGGCCGGCGATCGCCATGCCCTCGATCAGCACGAAGGGGTCGCCTTCCATGATCATGCGGTCGGCGAAGGTGCCGCTATCGCCCTCGTCGGCATTGCAGACGATGTATTTTTGCGGGCCGGGCGCGTCGAGCACGGTCTTCCACTTGATGCCGGTCGGGAAGCCCGCACCGCCGCGGCCGCGAAGGCCGCTGTCGGTGACCTGTTTGACGACATCCGCCGGGGGCATGGCGATGGCCGTCTCGAGGCCCTTCAGGCCGCCATGCGCTCTGTAGTCCTCCAGCGAGACGGGATCGATGATGCCGCAGCGGGCGAAGGTGAGGCGGGTCTGGTTCTTCAGGAAAGGAATGTCTTCCGTCCTGCCGAGACAGAGCGGGTGGCTTGCACCTTGCAGGAGGCCGGCATCGATGAGGCCGGTAATGTCGGAGGGTTTCACCGGGCCGTAGGCGATGCGGCCCCCGGCGGTCTCGACCTCGACCAGCGGCTCCAGCCAGTGCATGCCGCGCGAGCCGTTGCGCACGATAGTCACGTCGAGCCCGCGGGCCGCGATCTCGGCGGAGAAGGCCTTGGCGACGCGGTCGGCGCCGAGCGCAAGGGCGGCGGCATCGCGGGGGATGTAGATGCGTAAGGTCATCGGCGTGCCTCCGCGACGAGTTCCTGCGCGAGCGTTGCGTCGACCCTGCCGTGCACCTCGCCGTCGAGCATGGCGGCGGGTGCGCAGGAACAGAGGCCGAGACAGTAAACGGGTTCGAGCGTCACCGCGCCGTCGAGGGTGGTCTGGTGGAAATCGATGCCGAGCAGCGCCTTGACGCG
Source organism: Shinella zoogloeoides (assembly GCF_033705735.1). Lineage (NCBI taxonomy): Bacteria > Pseudomonadati > Pseudomonadota > Alphaproteobacteria > Hyphomicrobiales > Rhizobiaceae > Shinella > Shinella zoogloeoides. Next base: position 2,761,963 of record NZ_CP131130.1, on the reverse strand, counting down.
CTCGGCGACAGCGTCCCCGCCCATCGATTGGCAGGCTTCGGCGCGACAGAGCTTGAGGACGTGCCGCCCGGTCGGGTGGTCGCGATAGTCGTGATAGAAGGTGACGACGCCGTGCACCTCGGCGCGCGACAGGTTCAACTCGCGCGCGATGACCGGCAGGCTCTCCTGCGGCACGTAACCGAACTCGGCCTGGATCTCGTGCAGGATAGGCAGAAGCGGCCCTTCGAGCCCCTTCAGTTCGCTGACGATGGCCAGCGTTCTGGTTCCGACGTCACTGCCGGCGACGCGCACATTCATGATCAGGCCTCCCAACCGACACGAACGAACCGCTGGAAATCGCGGGTTCGATGCGCCGATGCCGTTGAAACTGTTCGGCGAAAACCGGAACCCTGTCGATCTCCGCAGACTATTCTAACAGCTTCTCAGCCATGACACGACGGGTCAATAAAGCTGTCCCGTTGGTCAATAGGAAATTTCTATCAATCCATGCCCGTTTCGGCCAGAATCCGCGCCTCGTGCAGGAGGGCGGAGACGAGCGGCGTGAATGGCTCACGATGTGTCGCGACGAGACCGACCGTGTGGTAGGGATTGGGCTCGGCGAGGGAAACTATACTTATTTCCTCATGAAATCCGAAGGATTTCGCGACATTTCGCGGCATGATGCTGCACCAGCGCCCGGTCCGCACGTGGGAAAGAAGCACGATCATCGAATTCGATTCGAGGGACGGCTCGGCGGAAATGCCCGCTTCGGCGAAATGGCGGTTGATGATGCGGCGGTTCTGCATGTCCGCGGTCAATAGGCAAAGCCTAACGCTGCCGGCCTCCTGCCAGGTCACGCTTTCGCGATCCGAAAACGGTCCGCCCTTGGCGGTGATGAGGCAATAGTGCTCGTGCAGCAGGGGCACGCTCGTCACGCGGCCGAGCGGTTCGTTCTCCAGATAGGTGATGCCTGCGTCGATCTCGAGGTTTTCGAGAAGGCCGAGAATCTTGATCGAGGTGGTGGAGACGATGGAGAAGGTGACGTCGGGGTGCTTTTCCTGGAAGGGCGCGGTGATGCGCGGCACGATGGCGAGCGTCGTCGGGATGGCGGCGAGCCGTATATGGCCGGACAGGCCCTTGCGGGCGGCGCGCATCTCCTCGCGCATGGTGCGGGTGTCGCCGACGATGCGGCGGGCCCATTCCAGCACGCGCTGGCCTTCCGGCGTCAGCCCCTGGAAGCGCGAGCCGCGCACCACCAGCATCACGCCGAGCTGCTCCTCCAGCTGGCGGATCGCCGCCGAGAGCGTCGGCTGCGAAATGCCGAGCTCCTCCGCCGCGCGGGCAAAGTGCTTCTCGCGGGCGAGGGCAATGAAATATTCGAGCTTGTCTATCATCCGGAACGGCGCCTCCATGCTCTTGATACAAAAGAACAGTGGCGGCACCAATGCCCCGCGCCCTATATCGTCTTACGGCAAGAGGATCACGAGGAGGACGCCATGACGTTTCAGGCATTGCTGGTCGAAAAGGGCGGGGACGGGGCGGTCTCCGCCTCGGTCCAGGAAATCGACGACGCGCGGCTGCCCGACGGCGACGTGACCGTCGCGGTGGAATATTCGACGCTCAACTACAAGGACGGGCTCTGCATCAACGGCAAGGGCGGGCTGGTGCGCAGCTTCCCGCATGTGCCGGGCGTCGATTTCGCCGGCACGGTCGAGGCGTCCGAGGACCCGCGCTATAGGCAGGGCGACCGGGTGGTGCTGACGGGCTGGCGGGTCGGCGAGATCTGGTGGGGCGGCTTTGCGACGCGCGCCAAGGTGAAGGCCGACTGGCTGGTGCCGCTGCCGGATGAGCTTTCGACGCGCCAGGCCATGGCGATCGGCACGGCGGGGCTCACCTCCATGCTGTCGGTCATGGCGCTGGAGAAGGCCGGGCTTTCGCCGCTGAAGGGCGAGGTCCTGGTGACCGGTGCGGCGGGCGGCGTCGGTTCCGTCGGCGTCGCGCTACTCGCCCGGCTCGGCTATTCCGTCGCCGCGGTCACGGGGCGGCCGGACGCGGCGGGCTATCTCAAGCAGCTCGGCGCGGAGACGATCGTCGACCGTTCCGAGCTTTCCGAGGCGAACAGCCGGCCGCTCGAATCCGAGCGCTGGGCGGGCGCCATCGATGCCGTCGGCGGCGACATGCTGGCGCGGGTGCTCAAGCAGACGAAATATGGCGGAGCCGTGGCCGCAGTCGGCCTTGCCGCCGGGGCCGCCGTTCCGTCCTTCACCGTCATTCCGTTCCTGCTGCGCGGCGTCAGCCTGCTCGGCATCGACTCGGTGATGCGGCCTTACGACCAGCGGGTCGACGCCTGGAACCGCATCGCCGCCGACCTGCCGATGGAGAAGCTGGAGGCGATGGTGGTCGAGCACCGGCTTTCCGACCTGCCGGAACTGGCGAACCGCATTCTCGAAGGCAAGGTGAAGGGGCGCGTCGTCATCGACGTCAACGCGTAAGGACGGAGGCGGTCAGCAGATGAGCTGGCCGCCGTTCACTTCCAGCACCTGGCCGGTGATGTAGCCCGAGAGCGCATCGGAGGCGAGGAAGAGATAGGCGGGAGCGCAGTCCTCCGCCGTTCCGAGCCGCTGCAGGGGAATGGTCCTGCGCGTTGCCTCCAGCTTTTCGGCGGAGGAATAGCGCGAATGGAAATCCGTGGTGATCGTGCCGGGCGAGACGCAGTTGACGCGGATGCCGTCCGGGGCGAGCTCACGGGCAAGGCCCTTGGAATAGGTGGCGACGAAGGCCTTGGTGGCGGAATAGATCGCCGAGCCGGGGCTGCCGCCGGTCAGCGCCGAAATCGACACCGTATTGACGATGGCCGCGCGCGGCGCGCGGCGGAGCGAGCGCAGCAGGCCGCGCGTCACCTCGACGACGGAGGTCTGGTTGAGGCGCACGACGGTCTCGTATTCCTCGTCGGTGAGGTCGGCGGCGGGAAAGCGGCCGACCATGGTGCCGGCATTGTTGATCAGCACGTCGACATGCGGGAAGAGGCTGTCCACGCGCTGCAGCAGCGTGCCGACGCCGCCTTCGACGAGGAAGTCCGAATAGACGATGTGGGCGCGCGCATCGGCGACGGCGTTTTCGAGGAAATCGGGAAGCGGTCCATGGGCCGCGCGGCCGCCGTGCAGCAGCACATGGGCGCCGCAATCGAGGAACTGCCGGGCGATCTCCAGCCCGATGCCGCGTCCCGCGCCGGTCACCACGACATTCGCGCCCTTGAACAAGGCTGGATGAAACATGTGTCTTCCTCCCCGGTCACCTGCCGTCTGCGCAGTATCCCAAAAAGACGCCCGCACTCCAAGAAGGCAGAGCGGGTGAATTGATGTGGTTTCGTTTTTGCATATTATGAAAACAAACGAAAGCAATGGAGGAGCCCATGTTTCTGACAGGTCGCCAGGCGGAGATCGTCGATCTCGCCAAGGTCGAGGGCCGCGTGCTCGTGGAGGACCTCGCGGCGCGCTTCTCCGTGACGCCGCAGACCATCCGCAAGGACCTCAACGATCTCTGCGACAACAAGGTGCTGACGCGCATCCATGGCGGCGCGCTGTTCCCGAGCGGTAACGAGAATGTGAAATACGAGGCCCGCCGCTCCATCGCCGCGCCGGAAAAGCAGGCGATCGGCCGCGCCGCCGCGGGCATGATCCCCGACAATTCCTCGCTCTTCATCAATATCGGCACGACGACGGAGGCCGTCGGCGACGCGCTGCTCGAGCATAAAGAGCTGATGGTCATCACCAATAACATCAACGTCGCCAACCGGTTGCGCGTCTATCCCTCGATCGAGGTGGTCATTGCCGGCGGCGTCGTGCGCGGCTCGGACGGCGGCATCGTCGGCGAGGCGGCGGTGGATTTCATCCGCCAGTTCAAGGTGGACTATGCGGTGATCGGCGTTTCGGCCATCGACGAGGACGGCGCGCTGCTCGATTTCGACTACCGCGAGGTGAAGGTGGCGCAGGCGATCATCGCGAATGCGCGCCATGTCATCCTGGTTTCGGATTCCACGAAATTCGAAAGGACCGCGCCGGTGCGCATCGGGCACCTCTCGCAGGTCCATACATTCATCACGGATACCTGTCCTTTCGAGGGGATTCGCAGCATTTGCCAGGAGCATGACGTGCGTCTCGTGGAGACCGCACCGCAGGCGTGACGCAGCCTGATCGTATTTCCGATCGCATTCGTTTGACATTCGAAATGTTTTCGTTTTAACTCTCCATGCTTTCGCAACTGCGCAAATTTGTGCAATGCGAAATGGGAGGGGAATTTGGACGGCGACGTGATCCGCGATATTTTCGTCATCGGTGGCGGCATCAACGGCTGCGGCATCGCGCGCGATGCGGCGGGACGCGGCTATTCGGTCGTGCTTGCCGAGATGAAGGACTTCGCCTCCGGCACCTCTTCCGCCTCGACCAAGCTCATCCATGGCGGGCTGCGCTATCTGGAGCATTACGAATTCCGCCTCGTGCGCGAGGCGCTGATGGAGCGCGAAGTGCTCTGGGCCATGGCGCCGCATGTCATCTGGCCGATGCGCTTCGTGCTGCCGTTCCAGAAGGGCGGCCTGCGCCCGGCCTGGCTCATCCGCCTCGGCCTTTTCCTCTACGACTATATCGGCGGGCGCAAGCTGCTGCCGGCGACCGCGACGCTCGACCTTGCGAAGGACCCGGCAGGCGGGCCGCTGAAGAAGCTCTTCCGCAAGGCCTTCGAATATTCCGACGGCTGGGTGGACGATGCGCGCCTCGTGGTGCTGAATGCGCGCGACGCGGCCGACCGCGGCGCGGATATCCGCACCGGCACCAAGGTCGTCACCGCCCGGCGCGAGAACGGCCACTGGAACGTCGAGACGGAGAATGTCGCGACGGGCGACCGCGAGACGGTCCGCGCCCGCATGCTGGTGAACGCCGCCGGACCCTGGGTGGACAAGGTCCTCTCCTCGGCCTTTGGCCGCAACGATGTACACAATGTCCGCCTGGTGCAGGGCAGCCATATCGTCGTGAAGAAGAAATTCTCCGATCCGCGCGCCTACTTCTTCCAGAACCCGGACGGGCGTATCATGTTCGCCATTCCCTACCAGGAAGAGTTCACGCTGATCGGCACGACTGACCGCGACTATCAGGGCGATCCGCGCGATGCGCGCATCAGCGACGAGGAAATCGACTATCTGTGCGCCTCGGCGAGCGAGTATTTCGCCGATCCGGTGAAGCGCGAGGACATCGTCTGGACCTATTCCGGCGTGCGCCCGCTCTTCGACGATGGCGCCAGCAAGGCGCAGGAAGCCACGCGCGACTACGTGCTGAAGGTCGAGGGCGGCGACGGGCAGGCCCCGCTGCTCAACATCTTCGGCGGCAAGCTCACCACCTACCGGCGTCTTGCCGAATCGGCGCTGGAGAAGATCGGCGATGCGATCGGCGAGAAGGGGGAGTGCTGGACGGCCCGGTCCCGTCTGCCGGGCGGCGATTTTGCGGTCGACGGTTTCGATGCCGAGGTGAAGGGACTTGTCGCGCAATTTCCCTTTCTCGCGCCCGCCCATGCCCGCCGGCTCGTGCGCCTCTACGGCACGCGGGCGAAGGCGATGCTGGAGGGCGCAAAGACGGTGGACGATCTCGGCCGGCACTTCGGCAGCGATCTCTACGAGCGCGAGGTACGCTGGCTGATGAAGGAAGAATGGGCCCGGCACGCCGAGGACGTGCTGTGGCGGCGGACCAAACGAGGATTGCATCTGACGGCCGCGGAAGCGGCCGCGCTGGAAGACTACATGGCGGCCGCAAGGGCGGCGCCCCACTAGCACACCCGATCCGGTGGCTGGGAGGAACGACGGAGACAGGAATGCTGGAACTGAGAAACATCGCGAAGGTGGCGGGGGCGGACACGCATATCCACCCGACCAACCTCGTGCTCGAGCGCGGCTCGCTCAACGTGCTGCTCGGCCCGACGCTGTCGGGCAAGACCTCGCTGATGCGCCTGATGGCCGGGCTCGACAAGCCGACCTCCGGCTCCGTCTGGTTCGATGGCAAGGATGTGACGGGCGTGCGCGTGCAGGACCGGGGCGTCGCCATGGTCTACCAGCAGTTCATCAACTACCCGGCGATGACCGTCTACGAGAACATCGCCTCGCCGATGCGCATCAAGGGCGCCGATGCGGCGACCATCGACCGCGAAGTGCGTAAGGCGGCGGAGCTCCTGAAGCTGACGCCCTATCTCGACCGCACGCCGCTCAACCTTTCCGGCGGCCAGCAGCAGCGAACGGCGCTCGCCCGCGCCATCGTCAAGAATGCCAGCCTGGTGCTGCTCGACGAGCCGCTCGCCAATCTCGACTATAAGCTGCGCGAGGAGCTGCGGCTGGAGCTTCCGAAGATCTTTTCCGCCTCCGGTGCGATCTTCGTCTATGCGACGACGGAGCCTTCCGAAGCGCTGCTTCTCGGCGGCAACACGGCGACGCTGTCGGAAGGGCGCATCACCCAGTTCGGCCGCACCATCGACGTCTATCGCCGTCCGAACGACCTTCTGACCGCCCGCACCTTCGCCGATCCGCCGCTCAACACGATGCAGGTCGTGAAGACCGGCGGCCATTTCGAGGTCGGCGGCAAGCCGGTGCTGCCGGTGCCGGCGCATCTTTCTGCGCTGCCGGACGGTCCCTGCACCATCGCCTTCCAGCCGCATCATCTTTCGCTTTCCAGCCAGAGCCCGGCCTCCGCGAGCCTTAAGGCGCGCACGGCGATTTCGGAGATCGCGGGCTCGGAGAGCTTCATCCATATCGAATTCGAGGGCACCCGCTGGGTCATGCTTGCGCCCGGCATCCACGACATCGAGCCCGACGCGGTCGTCACCGTCCATGTCGACACGCGCCACCTGATGGCGTTCGGCGCGGATGGCAGGGCGATGGCCGAGCCGGCCGCCGCGGCGGCGTGAGGAGAAGACCATGGCACGCATCAACCTCGACCACATCCGCCATTCCTACGGCGAGAAGCCGAAGTCCGAAGCGGACTATGCGCTGAAGGAAGTGCATCACGAGTGGAACGACGGCGGCGCCTATGCGCTGCTCGGCCCCTCGGGCTGCGGCAAGACCACGCTGCTCAACATCATCTCGGGCCTGCTGCAGCCGTCGGAGGGTCGCATCCTTTTCGACGGAAAGGACGTGACGTACCTGTCGACGCAGGAGCGCAACATCGCGCAGGTCTTCCAGTTCCCGGTCATCTACGACACGATGACGGTCTACGACAATCTCGCCTTCCCGCTGCGCAACCGCGGCGTCGCCGAGCCGGACGTCGACCGGCGCGTGCGCGAGATCCTGGAAATGATCGACCTTGCCGGCTGGGCGAAGAAGACGGCGCGCGGCCTCACCGCCGACCAGAAGCAGAAGATATCGCTCGGCCGCGGCCTCGTGCGCAACGACGTCAATGCCATCCTGTTCGACGAGCCGCTGACGGTCATCGACCCGCATATGAAATGGGTGCTGCGCTCGCAGCTCAAGAAGCTGCACCGCCAGTTCGGCTTCACCATGGTCTATGTCACGCATGACCAGACCGAGGCGCTGACCTTCGCCGACAAGGTCGTCGTGATGTATGACGGCCAGATCGTGCAGATCGGCACGCCGGCCGAGCTCTTCGAAAAGCCGAGCCACACCTTCGTCGGCTATTTCATCGGTTCGCCGGGCATGAACGTCCTGCCGGCCGCCATCGACGGCGGCAGCGTCCGGGTCGGCGAGGAGACGATCACCCTCGGCTATTCGCCGGTGATCGCCGCCGGCGCCAGGACGGAGCTCGGCATCCGCCCGGAATTCATCTCGCTTTCGCGCGACGGCATGCCCGTCTCGATCAGCAAGGTCGAGGATATCGGCCGGCAGAAGATCGTGCGGGCGGAATTCGCCGGCAGGCCGATCGCCATCGTCGTGCCGGAGGACGGTGAGATCCCGGCCGATCCGCGCGTCACCTTCGACCTCGCCGCCATCAACATCTACGCCGATAGCTGGCGTGTCGGCAGGGAGGGCTGACGATGAACAAGACCTGGAACAACAAGGCCTGGTTCATGGTGCTGCCGATGCTGCTGCTGGTGGCCTTCTCGGCCATCGTGCCGCTGATGACCGTCGTGAACTATTCGGTGCAGGACACGTTCGGCAACAACGAGTTCTTCTGGAACGGCGTCGGCTGGTTCACGGACGTCCTTGAATCCGACCGCTTCTGGGAGGCGCTCGGCCGCAACCTGCTCTTCTCCGCGATCATCCTCGTCATCGAGATCCCGCTCGGCATCCTGATCGCGCTCAACATGCCGAAGAAGGGCCTCGGCGTGCCGGTCTGCCTCGTGCTGATGGCGCTGCCGCTGCTCATTCCGTGGAACGTGGTCGGCACGATCTGGCAGGTCTTCGGCCGCGTCGACATCGGCCTGCTCGGCCGCGTGCTCGACGGGCTCGGCTTCAGCTACAACTACGTGAACAACGTCTTCGACGCCTGGGTCACGCTGATCGTCATGGACGTCTGGCACTGGACGAGCCTCGTCGTGCTGCTGTGCTATGCCGGCCTCGTCTCGATCCCGGAGGCCTATTACCAGGCCGCCAAGATCGACGGCGCCTCGCGCTGGGCGGTGTTCCGCTACATCCAGCTTCCGAAGATGAAGCGCGTGCTGCTCATCGCCTTCCTGCTGCGCTTCATGGACAGCTTCATGATCTATACCGAGCCCTTCGTCGTCACCGGCGGCGGCCCCGGCAACTCGACCACGTTCCTTTCGATCGACCTCGTCAAGATGGCGATCGGCCAGTTCGACCTTGGCCCGGCCGCGGCCATGTCCATCATCTACTTCCTGATCATCCTGCTTCTGTCGTGGATCTTCTACACGGTCATGACCAGCAGCGACGAGCAGGCGTGAGGGAGGAAACCATGACCTCACAGGCAACCACCGCAAGCACCATCGGAACGAGCGTTGCGAGCAGCGCCGGCGCAAGAGCCGGCGCCGGCAGCAAGCGCAGCTTCTCCTGGATCGTGCCGACCCTCTACATCGTCTTCCTGATGCTGCCGATCTACTGGCTCGTCAACATGAGCTTCAAGACGAATACCGAGATCACCGGCGTCTTCTCGCTGTGGCCGCAGACGCCGACGCTGCGGAACTATGCCGTCATCTTCACCGATCCGGCCTGGTATTCCGGCTATATCAACTCGATCATCTATGTGGTCCTGAACACGATCATCTCGATCGCGGTGGCGCTGCCGGCGGCCTATGCCTTCTCGCGCTACCGCTTCCTCGGCGACAAGCACCTGTTCTTCTGGCTGCTGACCAACCGCATGGCGCCGCCGGCCGTCTTCGCGCTGCCGTTCTTCCAGCTCTATTCGGCCTTCGGCCTGATCGACACGCATATAGCCGTCGCCATCGCGCATTGCCTGTTCAACGTGCCGCTCGCCGTCTGGATCCTGGAAGGCTTCATGTCGGGCGTGCCGAAGGAGATCGACGAGACGGCCTATATCGACGGCTATTCCTTCCCGCGCTTCTTCACGAAGATCTTCGTGCCGCTGATCGCCTCGGGTATCGGGGTGGCCGCCTTCTTCTGCTTCATGTTCTCCTGGGTCGAGCTGCTGATCGCCCGCACGCTGACGACGACGGACGCCAAGCCCATCGCCGCCACGATGACGCGCACGGTCTCGGCCTCCGGCATGGACTGGGGCGTGCTGGCCGCGGCCGGCGTGCTGACCATCATCCCCGGCGCGCTCGTGATCTATTTCGTCCGCAACTACATCGCCAAGGGCTTTGCCCTTGGCCGCGTCTGAGGGGGAGGGGCCGATGGCTGCCGTCGCCAACCGCAACAATCGCTGGCCCGTGGCGCTCGCCGTGGTGCTCGCCATCTATGCCGCCGCCACGGGCCTGCTCGTCACGGTGCTGCCGGTCAAGGACGGCGCGCGCGACTGGTTCGCCCCGCTCGTTCCGGGCGGCTGGATGGCCTGGTCGTTCCCGACGGCCATGTTCTTCCTGACCATCTTTCTGCTGATCGCGCTGATGGCGGTCTGGGAATATGACCGGCCGGGCGGTGCCCCGCGCGTCGGCATCCTGCGCTTCGAGACGACGCGCGGCGACCGATTGTTCGTGTCGCTGCTCGGCTCGGCGTTCATTCAACTCGCATGGCTGGGCCTCGTCGGCTCCAGCCTGTGGTGGGCTCTCGCCTTGTCCGTGGTCTACGCCATCGGCGTGTTCCGCTTCGTCTAGGCACCCGGAATGGAGGCCCCGGGGAGACACGAGGGGGCCTTCGCACTGCAATCGCAAACCCCAAGGGAGGACTAAAATGCGAAAGCAACTTCTGACGACGACGGCAGTCCTGCTGCTGGCGTTCACCGGTTCCGCATTCGCGGACATGGATGCTGCCAAGAAGTTCCTGGATTCGGAGATCGGCGATCTCTCGGCGCTGTCGCGCGCCGACCAGGAAAAGGAAATGCAATGGTTCGTCGATGCCGCCAAGCCCTTCGCCGGCATGGACATCAAGGTCGTTTCCGAAACGCTGACCACGCATGAATACGAATCGAAGGTCCTTGCGCCGGCCTTCACCGCCATCACCGGCATCAAGATCACGCACGACCTCATCGGCGAGGGCGACGTCATCGAGAAGCTGCAGACGCAGATGCAGTCGGGCGAGAACATCTACGACGCCTATGTCAACGACTCGGACCTCATCGGCACGCACTGGCGCTACAAGCAGGCCCGCGCGCTGACCGACTTCATGGCGAATGAAGGCAAGGACGTCACCAATCCGGGCCTCGACGTCGACGACTTCATCGGCAAGTCCTTCACGACCGCGCCGGACGGCAAGCTCTACCAGCTTCCCGACCAGCAGTTCGCGAACCTCTACTGGTTCCGCTACGACTGGTTCAACGACGAGAAGAACAAGGCGGACTTCAAGGCGAAGTACGGCTACGACCTCGGCGTTCCGGTCAACTGGTCGGCCTATGAGGACATCGCCGAATTCTTCACCGGCCGCGAGATCGACGGCAAGAAGGTCTTCGGCCATATGGACTACGGCAAGAAGGACCCGTCGCTTGGCTGGCGCTTCACCGACGCCTGGCTTTCGATGGCCGGCAACGGCGACAAGGGCATTCCGAATGGCCTGCCGGTCGACGAATGGGGCATCAAGGTCGACGAGAACTCACGTCCGGTCGGCTCGTGCGTCGCGCGCGGCGGCGACACCAACGGCCCGGCCTCGGTCTATGCCATCCAGAAATATCTCGACTGGATCAAGGCCTATGCTCCGCCGTCGGCAGGCGGCATGAACTTCTCCGAATCCGGTCCGGTTCCCTCGCAGGGCGAAGTCGCCCAGCAGATGTTCACCTATACGGCCTTCACCGCCGATTTCGTGAAGGAAGGCCTGCCGGTCGTGAATGCGGACGGCACGCCGAAATGGCGCTTCGCTCCGTCGCCGCATGGCGTCTACTGGAAGGACGGCATGAAGCTCGGCTATCAGGACGCCGGTTCCTGGACGCTGATGAAGTCCACCCCGGACGACCGCGCGAAGGCCGCCTGGCTCTATGCGCAGTTCGTGACGTCCAAGACCGTCGACGTGAAGAAGAGCCATGTCGGCCTCACCTTCATCCGCCAGTCCACGCTCGATCACAAGTCCTTCACCGATCGCGCGCCGAAGCTCGGCGGCCTCGTCGAGTTCTACCGTTCGCCGGCCCGTCTGCAGTGGTCGCCGACCGGCACGAACATTCCGGACTATCCGAAGCTCGCCCAGCTCTGGTGGCAGGCGATCGGCGATGCGGCATCCGGCGCCAAGACCGCGCAGGAAGCCATGGATTCGCTGTGCGCTGAGCAGGAAAAGGTTCTGAGCCGCCTCGAACGCGCCGGCGTTCAGGGCGACATGGGCCCGAAGCTCGCCGAGGAGCACGATCTCGAATACTGGAACAAGGACGCCGTCGCCAAGGGCAACCTCGCTCCGCAGCTCAAGATCGAGAACGAGAAGGAAAAGCCCCAGACCGTCAACTACGACGAACTCGTCAAGAGCTGGCAGAAGTAGCAAGGCTTGCGGGCGGCACGCCGCCCGCGGCCATCGTCATCCGATCCCCTTTGCCCGCGTGCCGCAAGGCGCGCGGGCCTTTTCGTCCGCGAAGCGTACCGATTGGTACAGTTTGCGGAAACCATGCATTGCGCTGTGCGGGGTCTTCCGCTAAGAGACCCCGCGGTTTCTCCCGCGCGCTCGCGCGATATCTGGAATAGCGGTACACACACATGGCACGCATCGTGATGAAATTCGGCGGAACGTCCGTCGCTGACCTCGACCGTATCCACAATGTGGCCCGCCATGTGAAACGCGAGGTCGATGCCGGCCACGAGGTCGCCGTCGTGGTCTCGGCCATGTCCGGCAAGACCAACGAGCTCGTCGCCTGGGTGCAGAACATGCCGAAGGTTACGGGTGCGTCCTCGCCCTTCTACGATGCGCGCGAATACGACGCCATCGTCGCCTCGGGTGAACTCGTCACCGCCGGGCTTCTGGCCGTCGCGCTCCAGTCGATGGGCATCAATGCCCGCTCCTGGCAGGGCTGGCAGATCCCGATCCGCACCGACAACGCCCACGGCGCCGCCCGCATCCTCGACATCGACGGTGCGGAAATGGTTCGCCGCATGGGCGAGGGCCAGGTCGCGGTCGTCGCCGGCTTCCAGGGCCTTGGCCCGGACAACCGCGTCGCCACGCTCGGCCGCGGCGGCTCGGACACGTCGGCAGTCGCCATCGCCGCCGCCGTCAAGGCGGACCGCTGCGACATCTATACCGATGTCGACGGCGTCTACACGACCGACCCGCGCATCGAACCGAAGGCCCGCCGTCTGAAGAAGATCGCTTTCGAGGAAATGCTCGAGATGGCTTCGCTCGGCGCCAAGGTGCTGCAGGTGCGCTCGGTCGAGCTTGCCATGGTGCACAAGGTCCGCACCTTCGTTCGCTCCTCTTTCGAGGATCCCGATGCACCGGGCATGGGCGATCTTCTGAACCCGCCCGGTACGCTGATTTGTGATGAGGATGAGATCGTGGAACAGGAAGTCGTAACGGGCATTGCCTATGCCAAGGATGAAGCGCAGATCTCGCTCCGCCGCGTCGCCGACCGGCCGGGCGTTTCGGCCGCGATCTTTGGCCCGCTGGCCGAGTCCCATATCAATGTCGACATGATCGTCCAGAACATTTCCGAGGACGGCTCGAAGACCGACATGACCTTCACCGTTCCCTCCGGCGACATGGAGAAGGCGATCAAGGTTCTCGAAGGCGCCAAGGAGACCGTGGGCTTCGACGTGATCCAGCACGAGACGGGCCTCGTGAAGGTCTCGGTCATCGGCATCGGCATGCGCAGCCATGCGGGCGTTGCCGCCTCCGCCTTCCGTGCGCTTGCCGAGAAGGGCATCAACATCAAGGCGATCACCACCTCCGAGATCAAGATTTCCATCCTGATCGACGGCCCCTATGCCGAACTCGCCGTTCGGACTTTGCATTCCGTCTACGGTCTCGATAAGAAGTAAGAACCGGCCGACTCGGCGCCGATCTTTGATCGCCGGCCCCGGGTGCGCCGGCGGGTAACGACATTTTCGGGAGACGCCACGCGATGAGAGACCTCTCCGCGGGTCCGCGCGTTCTTCTCAAGCGGCTGCGCGAACTGATGGCGGAGCCGCTCGAGCCGCAGGAGCGCCTTGACCAGATCGTGCGCCAGATCGCGCAGAACATGGTCGCGGAGGTGTGTTCCGTCTATGTGCTGCGCTCCGACGGCGTTCTCGAACTCTATGCCACCGAAGGCCTCAATCCCGGCGCCGTGCACCTTGCCCAGCTCAAGATGGGCCAGGGCCTCGTCGGCACCATCGCGGCCTCCGCGCGGCCGCTGAACCTTTCCGACGCCCAGTCGCACCCCGCCTTCACCTATCTGCCGGAAACGGGCGAGGAGATCTATCACTCCTTCCTCGGCGTTCCGATCCTGCGCACCGGCCGGGCGCTCGGCGTTCTCGTCGTGCAGAACAAGGCAAGCCGGACCTATCGCGAAGACGAGGTCGAGGCGCTCGAGACGACGGCGATGGTGATCGCCGAGATGGTGGCGACGGGCGAGCTGAAGAAGCTCACCAAGCCCGGCCTCGAGCTCGATCTTTCCCGCCCCGTGGGCATCGAGGGGTCGAGCTTCGGCGAAGGTATCGGCCTCGGCTATGTCGTGCTGCACGAGCCGCGCATCGTCGTCACGAACCTGCTCAACGAAGATTCCGAGCATGAACTCGGCCGGCTTGCCGAGGCGCTCGGTTCGCTGCGCATCTCCATCGACGACATGCTGTCGCGCCGCGAGATTTCCATGGAGGGCGAGCACCGCGAGGTGCTGGAGACCTACCGCATGTTCGCCCATGACCGCGGCTGGGTGAGGAAGCTCGAAGAGGCGATCCGCAACGGCCTGACGGCGGAAGCGGCGGTCGAGCGTGTACAGAGCGAGACCAAGGCGCGCATGATCCGCCTGACGGATCCTTATCTGCGCGAGCGCATGCACGATTTCGACGATCTTGCGAACCGCCTCCTGCGCCAGCTTACCGGCTATGGCGCCAAGCTTTCGGCGAGCAGCTTCCCCAACGACGCGATTGTCGTCGCGCGCGCCATGGGCGCGGCCGAGCTGCTCGACTATCCGCGCGAGAACGTGCGCGGCCTCGTGCTGGAGGAAGGCGCGGTGACGAGCCATGTGGTGATCGTCGCGCGGGCCATGGGTATTCCGGTCGTCGGCCAGGCGGCCGGTGCGGTGGCGCTTGCGGAAAACGGCGATCCCATCATCATCGACGGGGACGATGGCCGGGTGCATCTGCGGCCGCTTCCCGATCTTCAGCGTTCCTACGAGGAGAAGGTGCGGTTCCGCGCCCGCCGGCAGGAACAGTACAGGGCGCTGCGGGCCGTCGAGCCGGTCACGAAGGACGGCTGCGAGATCAATCTCCAGATGAATGCCGGCCTTCTGGTCGACCTGCCGCATCTCAACGAATCGGGCGCATCCGGCATCGGCCTCTTCCGCACCGAGCTCCAGTTCATGATCGCCTCGACCATGCCGAAGGCGGAAGAGCAGGAAGCCTTTTACCGCAATGTGCTGAAGCATGCGGGCGGGCGCCCCGTCACCTTCCGCACGCTGGATATCGGCGGCGACAAGGTCGTGCCCTATTTCCGCGCGGCGGAGGAAGAGAACCCGGCGCTCGGCTGGCGCGCCATCCGCCTGTCGCTCGACCGGCCGGGCCTTCTGCGCACCCAGCTTCGCGCCATGCTGCGGGCGACGGCCGGGGCCGATCTCCGGCTGATGCTGCCGATGGTGACGGAGGTTTCCGAGCTCCGCGAGGTCCGCGATCTCCTGCAGAAGGAGATCCAACGCCAGTCCAAGCTCGGCGAGCAACTGCCGAAAAAACTGCAGTTCGGCGCCATGCTGGAAGTGCCGTCGCTGCTCTGGCAGCTCGACGAGCTGATGGCGGAGGTCGATTTCGTCTCGGTCGGCTCGAACGATCTCTTCCAGTTCGCGATGGCGGTGGACCGGGGCAATGCCCGCGTCTCCGACCGTTTCGATACGCTCGGCCGGCCGTTCCTGCGCATCCTGCGCGACATCGTGCGCGCCGGCATCCGCAACGACACGTCCGTGACGCTTTGCGGCGAGATGGCGAGCAAGCCGATTTCCGCCATGGCGCTGCTCGGCATCGGCTTCCGTTCGGTCTCCATGTCGCCGGCGGCGATCGGGCCGGTGAAATCCATGCTTCTGGCGCTCGACGCGGGCAAGCTGGAGGCGGTGCTGACCCCGGCCATCGACGATTTGAAGCCGACGGCGTCCATTCGCCAGATTCTCACCGACTTTGCGGCCGAGAACGGCATTCCGCTTTAAAGATCTGACTGGAGTTGAACGGTGGCGAAGCTTCCCGTTGAAAAGATGCGCGAACTTGAACGCCGTTTCGGCGAGATCGAGGCGCGCATGTCGGCGGGGCCGGATTCGGAGACCTATGTGCGTCTCGCCTCGGAATATTCCGAGCTTCAGCCCGTCGTCGCGAAGGTGCGCGAATACGAGAAGGTGAATGGCGAGATCGTCGACCTTGAAGTATTGCTTGCCGACAAGGCAACGGATCGGGAGATGCGCGATCTTGCGGAAATGGAACTGCCGGACCTGAAGGAACGGCTCGAAGGCCTGGAAAAGGAGATGCAGATCCTGCTTCTCCCCAAGGACGCGGCCGACGAGAAGAGCGCGATCCTCGAAATCCGCGCCGGCACGGGCGGCTCCGAAGCGGCGCTGTTCGCCGGCGATCTCTTCCGCATGTACGAGCGCTACGCCGCCGCGCATGGCTGGAAGGTGGAGGTCATCTCCTCAAGCGAAGGCGAGGCCGGCGGCTTCAAGGAAATCATCGCGACGATCACTGGGCGCGGCGTCTTCGCCAAGCTGAAGTTCGAATCGGGCGTGCACCGTGTCCAGCGCGTGCCGGAGACGGAGGCGAGCGGGCGTATCCACACCTCCGCCGCCACGGTCGCCGTTCTGCCGGAAGCCGAGGAAATCGACATCGAGATCCGGCCGGAAGACATTCGCATCGACACGATGCGCTCTTCCGGTGCCGGCGGCCAGCACGTCAACACGACGGACTCGGCCGTGCGCATTACCCACCTGCCGACGGGCCTCGTCGTGACGAGCTCGGAAAAGTCGCAGCACCAGAACCGCGCCAAGGCGATGCAGATCCTGCGTTCGCGGCTCTACGACATGGAGCGCCAGCGCGCCGACAGCGAGCGTTCGGCCGACCGCAAGAGCCAGGTCGGCTCGGGCGACCGTTCCGAGCGCATTCGCACGTATAATTTTCCGCAGGGCCGCGTCACCGATCACCGCATCAACCTGACGCTCTACAAGCTCGACCGGATGATGATCGGCGAAATCGACGAAGTGGTCGATGCGCTGCTGGCGGACTATCAGGCCGGTCAGCTGGCGCAGCTCGGCGAACAGGGCCGATGAGCGGCGCGACGCTCGCCGAAACGCTGGCGGCGGCACGGCGCCGGCTTTGCGAGGCGGGCATTGCGGACGGCGCGCAGGATGCGCGGCTGCTGATCGCCGGCCTTCTCAAGCTTTCTTCTACCGCCTTCGTCACCGATGGCGCGCGCCTGCTGGATGCGTCCGAAAGAGCGGTGATCGAGGATGCATTGGCGCGGCGCGTGGCGCGCGAGCCGGTGCACCGCATCCTCGGCCACCGGGCCTTTTCGCGGCTCGACCTCATGCTTTCCCCCGAAACGCTGGAGCCGCGGCCGGATACGGAAGTCCTCGTCGACGCGCTCGTGCCCCATGCGTTGAGAATGGTCGCGGGTGACGGCTGCCGGATCCTCGATCTCGGCACGGGAACCGGCGCGATCTGCCTTGCGCTTCTCGACCTCGTACCCGGCGCGACCGGGATCGGCGCCGATCTTTCGACGGGAGCCCTTGAAACGGCGCGGCGCAATGCCGATATCAACGGCGTCGCCGACCGCTTCGAGACGGTCGAGAGCGACTGGTTTGCAGCCGTGGCCGGGGCGTTCGACATCATCGTGTCAAATCCGCCCTATATCGTCCGCTCCGTAGTCGGAACGCTGGACGAGGAAGTCCGGCTCCACGATCCGATCCTTGCGCTGGATGGCGGAGACGACGGGCTGGATGCCTATCGGGCCATTGCGGCGGGTGCGGGTGCTCATCTTCGGGAAAACGGCCTGGTGGCTTACGAGATCGGTTACGACCAGAAGGACCAGGTCACCGCGATCATGCGCGAACAGGGTTTCGCGCGCATCGAGGCGGTGCAGGATCTTGGCGGCAACGACCGCGTTCTCGTCTTCACAAGAGCAGGAACTGTGTGATTTCGCTGCGCAAGTGCAGCAAATTTCGCAGCCGCAAAGAAAAGGCTTGGAATTGTGAAGGAAGCGGGATAGTTTGCGGCCACGCACTGGGCAAGAGGTCATGCGTAAGGGATTCGATCCTGTATGACCCGATCGCGAGGATTGCTCTCTCGAAGAGTTGCTAGGGTTGAGACTGCCCTGTGCGGGTACCTGTTAATTTGACGTCTTACGGCGACAGGACCACCGACCGGCGTGGTTTGCCCGCAGGTAAGGATGCTTGATCTGGCGTGTCCCGATCAAGCCTGCAGACACATGAATCATCAAGACACGATACGTTAGGTGAGTGACATATGAGGCCAGGACAGCAAAACAAGCGCGGCCGCGGGCGTAACAACAACAATAATAACAATAATAACAACAACAACCACCGCAAGGGCGGCAATCCCCTGACGCGGACCTACGACAGCTCGGGTCCGGACGTGAAGATCAGGGGCACAGCCCAGCACATCGCCGAGAAATACTCTGCGCTTGCCCGGGACGCCCAGAGCGCCGGCGACCGTGTCATGGCGGAGAACTATCTCCAGCACGCCGAGCACTACAACCGCATCATTGCTGCCGCACAGGCGCAGATGCAGGAACGCTTCCCGCGTGACGAGCGCTCCGACAATGCCGACCGCGGCGATTTCAACGATCGTGACGGCTTCGACCGCGATCACGACGAAATCGATTCGACGCCCGTCGAGGAGCAGGCACCCGTTGCCGCCGCTCAGGTGGAGCAGCCGGTCGTCGTCGATGACGGCTCCGGCCCGCAGCCGGTGATCGAGGGCACGCCCGCCGAGGTCGCCCTCGACGAGGATGCCGCCGCTCCGGCAGGCGGCCGCGCGCCGCGCCGCCGCAATGCGGCCCGCCCGCGTCGCCCGCGCCGCGGCGAAGGCCAGGCGGCCGAAGGTGATCAGCCATCCGACGGCGATGCCCCGGCACTGGAAGCGGCTTCGGAATAAGCTTCCGTTCCATCGATCCATGAAGAACCCGGCCTTGCGCCGGGTTCTTGCGTTTGCGCAACCAGCGTTCCGAAAAATCTGTTTCCGCCGGCAGGCCGCTCCCTTTAATTCCGAAAATCCCTCCACCATATTCGCTTCAGGCGGTTGCCCGGCCCGAGCCGGCGACCGCACCATGAAGGGCTTGCCTTGACGGGAGCCCTATCCTGAATCGTCGACCGGTGCCTGATGGGCCGGCCGAGTTATGGAGGTAGATGATGAATATCGAAAAATACTCCGAACGCGTTCGCGGGTTCCTGCAATCTGCCCAGACCAAGGCGCTTGCGGACGGCAATCCGCAGTTCACGCCCGAACACGTTCTGAAGGTCCTGCTCGATGACGAGCAGGGCATGGCGACCTCGCTGATCGAGCGGGCCGGCGGCAATGCGCGCGACGCGCGGATCGCCAACGATGCCGCACTTGCCAAGCTGCCGAAGGTTTCCGGCGGCAACGGGCAGGTCTACCTCGCCCAGCCGCTCGCGAAGGTCTTCTCCACCGCGGAGGAAGCCGCCAAGAAGGCCGGTGACAGCTTCGTCACCGTCGAACGCCTGCTGCTGGCGCTCGCTATCGAGAAGTCCGCCGCGACCTCGGAAATCCTTGCCAAGGCCGGCGTGACGCCGACGTCGCTCAACCAGGTGATCAACGACATTCGCAAGGGCCGCACCGCTGATACGGCGAGCGCCGAGCAGGGCTTCGATTCGTTGAAGAAATTCGCCCGCGACCTCACAGCGGATGCGCGGGAAGGCCGGCTTGATCCCGTGATCGGCCGTGACGACGAAATCCGCCGCACGATCCAGGTCCTGTCGCGCCGCACGAAGAACAACCCTGTCCTCATCGGCGAGCCCGGCGTCGGCAAGACCGCCATCGCCGAGGGCCTTGCGCTGCGCATCGTCAATGGTGACGTGCCGGAAAGCCTGAAGGACAAGAAGCTGATGGCGCTCGACATGGGCGCGCTGATCGCCGGTGCGAAATATCGCGGCGAATTCGAGGAGCGCCTGAAGGCCGTGCTTGCCGAAGTGCAGGCGGAAGACGGCGAGATCATCCTGTTCATCGACGAGATGCACACGCTGGTCGGCGCCGGCAAGGCGGATGGGGCTATGGACGCCTCCAACCTGCTGAAGCCCGCGCTTGCCCGCGGCGAGCTGCACTGCGTCGGCGCGACCACGCTCGACGAGTACCGCAAGCATGTCGAGAAGGACGCCGCGCTCGCTCGCCGGTTCCAGCCCGTCATGGTGGACGAGCCGACTGTCGAGGACACGATCTCGATCCTGCGCGGCCTGAAGGAAAAGTACGAGCAGCACCACAAGGTCCGCATCTCCGATTCGGCCCTCGTTGCCGCCGCGACGCTTTCCAACCGCTACATCACGGATCGCTTCCTGCCGGACAAGGCGATCGACCTGATGGACGAAGCCGCCTCGCGGCTGCGTATGCAGGTCGATTCCAAGCCGGAAGAGCTCGATGAACTCGACCGCCGCATCATCCAGCTCAAGATCGAGCGCGAGGCCCTGAAGAAGGAGACCGACCGCTCGTCGCAGGACCGACTCGAAAAGCTCGAGATCGACCTTGCCGCGCTGGAAGAGGAAGCCGATGCGCTCACCGCGCGCTGGCAGGCGGAAAAGTCCAAGCTCGGCCGCGCCGCCGACCTGAAGCGCCAGCTCGACGAGCTGCGCAACGAACTGGCCATTGCCCAGCGCAAGGGTGAGTTCCAGCGCGCCGGTGAGCTTGCCTACGGCATCATCCCGAAGCTCGAAAAGGAGCTGGAGGAGGCCGAAGGCCGTGATGCGAGCGATATCGATCCAATGGTGCAGGAGGTCGTGACCCCCGACAACATTGCCCATGTGGTCTCCCGCTGGACGGGCATTCCCGTGGACAAGATGCTGGAAGGCGAGCGCGACAAGCTGCTGCGCATGGAAGACGAACTCGGCAAGTGGGTCGTCGGGCAAGGCGATGCCGTCCAGGCGGTCTCCCGCGCCGTCCGCCGCGCCCGCGCCGGCCTGCAGGATCCGAACCGGCCGATCGGCTCGTTCATCTTCCTCGGGCCCACCGGCGTCGGCAAGACGGAGCTGACCAAGGCGCTTGCCCGCTTCCTCTTCGACGACGAGACGGCGATCCAGCGCATGGACATGTCGGAATATATGGAGAAGCACTCCGTTGCCCGGCTGATCGGCGCGCCTCCCGGCTATGTCGGCTATGAGGAAGGCGGTGCGCTCACCGAATCCGTCCGCCGCCGGCCTTATCAGGTCGTGCTGTTCGACGAGATCGAGAAGGCGCATCCCGATGTCTTCAACGTGCTGCTGCAGGTCCTCGACGACGGCCGCCTGACCGATGGCCAGGGCCGCACCGTGGACTTCCGCAACACGATGATCATCATGACCTCGAACCTGGGCGCCGAATATCTGACGGCGCTCGGCGAAAACGAGGACAGCGATACGGTCCGCGACCAGGTGATGGATGTCGTCAAGATGGCATTCCGGCCGGAATTCCTGAACCGCGTCGACGAGATCATCCTGTTCCATCGCCTGCGGCGGTCGGAAATGGGCGCGATCGTCGACATCCAGCTGGAGCGCCTGCGCAAGCTGCTGGTGGATCGCAAGATTGTTCTCGACCTCGACGAGGAGGCCGTGCACTGGCTGGCCGAGAAGGGCTACGATCCGGTCTACGGCGCGCGTCCCCTGAAGCGGGCGATCCAGAAGCACCTTCAGGACCCGCTGGCGGAGAAGATCCTTGCCGGCGAGATTCCGGACGGCTCGATCGTCAAGGTGACGGCCGGCTCCGACCGGTTGCTCTTCTCGCCGCGTCACACCGCGGCGAGCAAGGCCGCCTGACGGAAGGGCATCGATAGAATAAAG
This sequence comes from Shinella zoogloeoides, assembly GCF_033705735.1. Classification (NCBI taxonomy): domain Bacteria; kingdom Pseudomonadati; phylum Pseudomonadota; class Alphaproteobacteria; order Hyphomicrobiales; family Rhizobiaceae; genus Shinella; species Shinella zoogloeoides. Next base: position 2,740,298 of record NZ_CP131130.1, on the reverse strand, counting down.
AAGCGCGGGTCCCGGCCCGCGCTTTTTGCATTTCCGCCGCGCTCTTTGCAGGCCAACGCCAGGGAGGTGCGGATATCAGTGCGTTTCGGCCACTTCCGTCGCGTTTCCGTGGCCAAGGAGATCGTCGATGCGCTTGCGCTCGGTCTTGAACTGGGCGAGGGCCTTGCCCTCCAGCGACTTGCCGCCGGGCAGGCGGATCTTCAGCGCGTCGACCTTGTTGCCGTTGACGATCAATTCGTAGTGCAGGTGCGGGCCGGTGGAGAGGCCGGTCGTGCCGACGAAGCCGATCACCTGGCCC